>JBFMGH010000423.1:0-3096 GCA_040752795.1 Cyanobacteriota bacterium | reverse complement strand
AACAATATTCTTTAAAAGCTATTAAAACATTAACCTTATAAATAATCTGGCATCTAAACTCTTTAACTTAAGTGTATTTTCCAGATATAAATAAAAATCTTTTTTTATTTAATAAGCAAAAAATAATTATCTTAAATTTTGCAAATAGCGAAAAACAAAGTGCCATAAGAATTCAACTATTTGTTGTGTATTTAAATTGTTTTATAAAGACCTCTTAGTAATTTTTATAAAATGAAAAGCTAATAATGTTTTGTTCTTTCATGTTTATTTATTTAGATTGAACAAAATAATTACTTTTTTATTACATAACTTAAAGAAAGCAAATTCCTGGCTACTCAAGATCTAATGTAGATACAACTTTACTAATAACAGTTTCTCCTGAACTACCTTCTTGACCGTAACCTTTAATTCTAACGATAATATCACTTTCAGCAATAATTGTTACCTGGCCAGCAGCAGCTGTTTCATCTGCAATAAAAGCCCATTGTTCTTTATCATAAGGGCTTTTAATTTCATCTCCTGAATCTTCTTCTCCATCTGGATCGTTTAGTTCTTCAGCAACAGTTTCACATAATTCATCTGTTGCCACCGGATCAATAGTTAATCTATAAGAAATCATTGATGACGCAGCTGATGCATTTGCCATAACGGCTGACCTTTTTGCCTTATCTGCTGCATTTAAAACCATTGGAGTGCTTATTAATGCAATAATACTAAGTATTACTATTACTATTAATAGCTCCAACAATGTAAATCCTTTTATATCTATCTTTTTCAATTAATTTTTATTTCCTTTAATCTGCTAAGGTTATTTTTAAGGTGATATTTATTAATAAAATAATTATCCAGACCAATTTTGTTAATTATAATACGTTTAAAAAGTATGTTTTCTTTTAAACTTAAGTCATATATACAATCGGCAATTACCACAGTATTTTCTGGCTTTATATTTAAATCTTCACAAATATTGCTAAGAAAAGAACATTCAAGATAGCTTTTACCATTTTCATTAAAATCAAACATAGAATATAGTTTATCAATTTTAGTATCAACTTGATGGTGGCCTAATATTTTTCTTGAATTTTCATAGCTTCTTTTAGAATATGCAATGATTTTAGTTTTATTTGCTAAATTATCAAGTAAATTAACAGTATCTGGGAAAAGCCTGGTACAGTTTCTAAAATCAATTTCTTTTTCCATCTTAATTAAAGTTTTATTAACTGATTCAATTGCACTAATCCAGTTAACTTTGTTTAAATATAAAACATTACTCAGTATAGCCTTGATTTCTCCAGTATTAGAAGAAAACAGAACAGAGGTATAATCAATATTACCAGTTTCAGGATCTGCTCCTAATGATTTCATTATCATTGCTCTGGTTCTAAACAATTCTCCCTGAATTGTTGAATGGTCTTCAGCTAAAATTTGAGATAGATAACCTATCTGTTTAAGCCATAATTCTTCATAATCAATTAATGTTCCACTAACATCAATTAAAACAGCTTCAATATTATTAAATTCAGTATTACAACATTTTATACTACAAGTCATAATTTTACCCTTAAGCTTTTACTAATTCGCTAACAATATTATTAATAGCATCTAATGCCTCATTAAGTTTAGAAGGTTCTTTGGCTCCTGCCTGAGCGAAGTTAGGTTTTCCTCCTCCCCGGCCTCCGCAAATACTTGCGACTTTATTAGCAATATCTCCAGCTTTATAACCTTCTTTTATTAGTGAGTCTGAAACTTTAACAACAATAGTAACTTTATCGGTTTCATTATCAACAGAACCCAGAACGATTATACTTTTTCCTAGTTTATCATTAAGTTTATCTGCAGCAGATTTTAAAGCCCTGGAATCAAGATTATCTACTCTTCCTGATAAGAGTTTAAAATCATTTATTCTTCTAACATTTTCTAAAAGACTATCAACTTTTGTCATAGCCAATTCAGAATTTATAGCCTGAAGTTTCTTTTCAGTTGATTTCATCTCATCAAGCATTTTGTCAATTCTTTCAGTCAGTTCTTCAGCCGGTACTTTTAGTGATAGAGTTAAGTTGTGAACCTGTTTTTCATACTCATTAACAAGCTCAAGTGCATATTTCCCACAAACAGCTTCAAGTCTTCTGATTCCAGCTGCCAGTGCTTCTTCAGAAACGATTTTACACAAATGTATTTGCCCGGTATTAGAAATATGTGTTCCACCACATAATTCTTTACTTATAGCACCATAACTAACAACCCTTACTGTTTCACCATATTTTTCACCAAATAACGCTATAGCCCCGCTTGATTTTGCTTCTTCAGGCCTCATTTGTTCAGTTTTATTTTTCATATCTTCTTCTATCCAGATATTTACCCATTTTTCAATCTCTTTAAGTTGCTCAAATTTCAGAGCTTTAGGGTATGAAAAATCAAACCTGGCCCTGTCAGGTGCAACCATTGAACCTGATTGATTAACATCATCGCCAAGAACTTTTTTTAATGCCGAGTGTATTAAATGAGTTGCCGTATGGTGACAGGCGATATCTTTTCTTCTTTTTGGGTCTACTTCAGCATTTAGCATTAAATTTAATGTTATCTCGCCTTCATTGACCTCGCATCTATGAATATGTAAATCTTCATACTTGGTAGTATTAATTACATCTAACAAAAGGTTATCTGATTTAAGAATTCCTGTATCTCCAACTTGACCGCCTGATTCTGCATAATAAGGTGTTTGATCTAAAATAACTTCAACAAGATCACCAGATTGAGCTAATTCTGTTATTTTTCCATCTTTAATCAATTTTAACACCTTGCAATCTTTTGTAATTGTTTCATTGTAACCGGTGAATTTAGTTGGTCCGAGTTCTTTTAAAATTTCTGCATAGACAAGATCGTCTGTTAACCTTTCGGTTACGTGAGCTTTTTTAGCTCTTTCTTTCTGTTCCTGCATATGTTTTTGAAAACCTTCAATATCAATCTCGATATTTTCTTCACTGGCTATTTCTACAGATAGTTCTAGCGGAAATCCATAAGTATCATAAAGTGTAAACGCATCTTTTCCAGAAATTAGTTTCTGATTTTCCTGTTTTGTTTTTTCAATAATTCCTT
>JBFMGH010000422.1:0-9124 GCA_040752795.1 Cyanobacteriota bacterium | reverse complement strand
TGCATCATTAGAAGGAATGGCTGGAATGCCATGGATGATGGTATCTAACAGCAGGTTTAACCTTAAGAAAGCTGAATTGCCATCACAAACAGAGACACAAATGTTTGTAAATCCTCAGGATCCACTAGTAACGAAACCTGAGCTTATGTCATTTATGACCGCAACACCTATTACAAAAGGCCCTACCGATGAAAGGGTTAAAATTGTAGACTGGAGTAATCCAACAGCAGAACCTAACGCCAGAGGAAACTTTATATATCCTGAAAACACACCACAATTTGATCAAGTTCATACTTTTGCAATAGTCAAGAAAACATTTGATATGTATCAAGACCTCCTTGGAAGAAAAGTCAACTGGGGTTTTCCAAACAGTAAACAACTATCCGTATTCCCTCATGCTGGATACATGATGAACGCATACTACAGCAGGAAAGATAGAGCTATTAAGTTATTCGAATTTATGAGACCCGACACAGGCAAAATAGTTAAAACTTGCCAATCTTCAGATATAGTAAGTCATGAAACCGGACACGCTACCCTTGATGGAATTAAACCATTATTAATGGAGAATTTTGGCTTTGGAGTTGCTGGCTTCCACGAAGCATTTGCTGATACAACTGCTATGTTATTGGCAATGCAGCATGATAGTATATTAAATACTATGCTCAATATGACAAAAGGAGATCTGAAGAAAGAAAATATTGTTGCCTGCCTGGCTGAAGAATTTGGTGATGCTATTCACAAAAATGATAACGACCCTAAAACAGATAATATGCAATATCTTAGAAATGCAATCAATTTCTTTAAAGCTAAGCCATATCGCGAAATGCCATATTATGACAGACTGAATAATGATACCGTTTTAGGCTTAGAGTCTCACAGCTATTCAAGATTATATCTTGGCGCAGCTTATGACATTTTAGTTGGAATGTATGAAAAAGCTAAAAAAGCTGATACCTTTGATGATCAAAAAATGGCACTGATGGAAGCAAGAGATACTTTTGCTAAAACTTTTGCCAGAGCTTTAGATTTCTCTCCTGCTGGCGAGCTTGACTTTAAAGATATGGCTTTATCTATGATTAAAGCTGATATTATTGATAATAAAGGCGCTAATAGAGAGATTCTAGAAAAAGTCTTTAAAGATAGAGAAATCTTAAAAGATAAAGACATTGAATATTTTAACCAGGAGCTAGGTAGATTACCTCAACTTGAGTTACCTTCAACTATTAACACTACTGCTGAAGTATTGCAGTTTGTTAATGAAAATAAAACCAAGTTTCATGTTCCTGAAGATGTAGATCTTAAGCCATATGAAGCTTATATAAATAGTAAAGGCGAAAAACACATCGTGCTTACATATGATAATTATGTTTTATTGCAAGGTGAACAGTTTGGCCGTTATCAGGGTCAAGCTGTAAACGTTGCAGGCAGTGTTCATCTAGCCTTTGATCAGGATGGTAAATTAATTGCTAATACAGTTAAGAAAATTACACCTACTGTTAAAGAAGATGTTCTTTATGCTATTGAATTGATGATTAAACATATGATGGCCCAGCAGAAAAAAGATGAACCTAAAAAACCTGATGAAGAAAAGAAACCTGATGAAAGTAAAAAACCTGATGGTGAAAATAAAACAGACGATTCTAAAAAACCTGATGAAACTAAAAAGCCTGATGGTGGCCTGACACCAATGATGTATGAAGAACTGGAAACATTAGCTATGCCAGAACTTTATTCTAAAAAATCAGAATTTGGAAACTTTACTGAATTAGCTAAAGCACCAGCTATTTCTGACCCAGTAGACCCAACAAAACGTGGGGCTAAAGCTCTTGGCAATTACTTCAAAAAACTACAGGAACAGTTACAGGTAAATTAATCCGGTTATTTAGCTGGTTTAAATATCATATTGTAAAAAGCTGCAACAAATTGTTGCAGCTTTTTCTTTCGAAAATGTCGATAAACTCAATTATGTAGTTCTTTTACAATCTTGTATTTATTTGAAGTTATAAAACTTAAAAATTGCTATAAGCCTTAATAACTATTAAAATGCGATCATAGAAAAGTTAATCTATTAAAATAAAAGACTATTAGAGAAGGTGAATTTGAATCATAAAAATATTCAAGAGTTTAATACTCAACAAAGAATATATACTACAAACGTATGATCAACAAATCTTGAAAGCTTTTTTATGAGATCAATTAAGGATAATAATTGTTTTAAAAGCCTAAATAGAGAAAGTTTGAGCTGTTTTGTCAAACAAAATCCGCAATTACATATGTGTCAATATTTTACAGATTTTTACTCAAAAATAAATTAATATTTGATATATCCTTCCTCACCGTCTATAATAACCCTAATATTTGGACATAGGATTTGGATAAAATATATGTTAAATTTGAAAACTAGAACGAAGAAAACATCTATTAAATCATCCAAATTTCATAAACAACCGAGCTTAATTTTTGAATGTCCTTTTTGTCATGCCATAATCACAGTAAAAAATATTCAAAACAATGATGATAGGTTTTGCTGGCAATGCTTAAAACATTTTACAGTTTCCTGATTTAGACTGAAGGAATTGTTCAAAATAAGTATAAAAACTCGCTGAGTGTTTAACTTTGTGTTAACTTAAATTTGTTATACACAGAGGTAAATGAAACTTGTTTATGAAAGAAATAGAATTATTAGCACCAGCTAAAGACCTAGAATGCGGCATAGGTGCTATAGTTTTAGGAGCGGATGCTGTTTATATTGGTGCTCCACAATTTGGGGCCAGAAGCTCCGCAGGTAATTCTCTTAACGATATCAATAAACTTATTAATTTTGCTCATAAGTATTATGCAAAAATTTATATAACCATAAACACTATACTGATGGATGAGGAGTTATCAGAAGCTCGAAAGCTCATAGAGGAAATCTATGAGCTTGGGGCTGATGGGATAATTATTCAAGATATGGGGATACTGGAAATGGATTTACCTCCTATCCCTTTAATAGCTAGCACTCAAGCACATAATATTTCTGTTGAAAAAATCAAATTTTTTGAACAGGTAGGGTTAAAAAGAGTCATTTTGGCAAGAGAATTATCGATTGAACAGATAAAGGAAATATCTGAACAGGTTAATATAGAATTGGAAGCATTTTTACATGGTGCTTTATGCGTATCTTATAGTGGTCAATGTTATATGAGCCAGGCTATCGGAGGACGCAGTGGAAACCGTGGACAATGTGCACAACCTTGTAGAAAACCATATTCTTTAAAAGATTCAGCGGGGCCTTTAATAGCTGAAAAACAATACTTACTTTCTTTAAAGGATATGAATAGATCTATTTATATAGAAGAAATGATCAAAGCTGGTATATCTTCATTTAAAATTGAAGGCCGTCTGAAAGATCTGGCATATATTAAAAATGTAGTTAGCTATTACCGCAAAGAAATTGATGTTATTCTGGAAAAACTTAACATGAAAAAAGCATCCAGTGGTAAACCTTTCACAGACTTCGAACCTGATCTATATAAAACTTTCAACCGGGGATATACAGGCTATTTTATTAATGGAAGAAAGAAAGATATTCTATCTCCATTTACACCTAAATCTATTGGAGAAAAAATTGGAGCTGTTCAGGAAGTAAAAAAGAATTATTTCATTTTAGAAAAAAATATTGTTCTGGACCCGGGTGATGGAATATGTTTTTTTAATGAAAAAAAACAGCTTGAAGGAACAATAATAAATAAAATTATTAACAACAAAATTTTTCCTAAAGAAATTGATAATATCAACAAAAATACATTAATATATCGAAATCACCCCGTTAAATTTCTAAAACAGCTTAAAAATGCTAAAATTAAACGCTTAATAGATGTAAAGTTTTTACTGACCGAAACATCAAACCAGATAATACTATCAGCTTGCGATGAAGACAATAATAATGCAGTTGTAGCATTTAATGCACCAGGAGAACAGGCCCAAGACAAAGATAAACTTATATTTAACTATAATAAACAACTATCAAAACTGGGAGAAACAGATTTTAATATCTCTAATTTATCTTTAAACTTAAGTCATTATTATTATATCCCTGTTAAAGACATTAATGAAATAAGAAGAAAAGTTATTGAACAGCTCTTAGCTATTCGAGAAATGAACAGGAAAAAAGATACCTGTCGTATAGTTCATAATGATTATCCTTACCCAGTAAAAGAGCTCGACTTTAGAGCTAATATATACAATGATCTGGCAAAAAAATTCTATCAACGACACGGTGTAAAAAAATTAGAACCTGCCGCAGAATCTTTAGCTGATATGTCAGGAAAAATTGTTATGACAACAAAACACTGTTTAAAGTATCAGTTTAATCTCTGTTCTAAATACAACACTAACGTAAATGTTAAAGAACCCCTATTCTTAATTGATGACCAGAACAAAACTTATAAGTTAAATTTCAACTGTAAAAAATGCGAAATGGAAATTATTTATTAGCAATGAAATAATTTCGTGTTGTACTTTATTTACAAGCCTTACCAAGTGCATCAAATTTACCTGTTGCGCACATTAATGATGACTGAATATTTGTATTTAAACTTGTTTGAGGATGAACTATTTTTTCAAGCGGAACAAGACCATAATTACCAGTGTTTACACTTGCACCTGTATATATATCATAGCCAAAACCAGACATATTTGTATATTGACCATATGTAGCACTCATGTTTTGCTGATGCTCTATAGTTATACCAGCAATATTTTTATACAGTTCTTTAGTAATATCCTTTACTTCCTGTGAAATATTAGGATTTGCAACAACATTGTCATAAATATCAACAAACTGGTAAGCAGGATTAAATGCTTTTATAATATCAAAGTTTGAAGGGTTTGTTACTTCCATCATTCTAGCTGTATCAATTCTGGTACCTACCGTGCCATATTGACCGTGCAGACCAATTAAGGTTTGATAAGCTTTACCAGGAACCTGAACAGCTTCATATTTTGTTAAAATAGTTTTTAAATTATCCGGTAAAGTTGGTGAATTAGCAGGATCAGTAGCGAAGGCCTTAAAGCACGAAACTGGGTCAGCATTCGTTGCACACCCGGAAGCACCAGATTCACCTGTTAGAGCAATTTGAGCCAGAAAGTGACCTATATTAGCCAGATCTCTTAGCTGTGTAGCCTCGCCAGATTGACCAGAAGCCTCGAGATAGTCTGCTATCTGTTCTATCATACTAGCCATATTTTCTGTTCCACCTGAAGCACCAGTTGTTTCAACAAGTTCCTGAATGTTTTCAGGGACACCATTTAAAACAAAATTGCCATAATCTATAACACAAGAGCCTGAATTACATTTAGTTGCTGGTGCATCAATATTACCACCAAGGCTGCCCGGGGTTATATTTGTTAAGCCTATTATATTTTCATTAATTTGTTCATTAATTCCTTCCTGTGATTGAACCATATTAGCTAAATTCTGCTTTATATTCACACCAAGTAATCCATAAGCCATTGCAACAGCTAAACCTATAATAATAACAATAATTACATACTGAGATAAAGATGATCCATATTTTTTTCGCATAAAATTACCTGATAAATAACCACCCATTAAATTTTTCGACAAAAATACTTAAATATTTATACTACTAATAATAATTATTAACAAAAATAATTATGATCATATGCCTAATATTGTTAAAACTCGAGCACATTAATTTGCAAGCAATAAGTTACTTTGATATTTTTGCTAAATCAAACCGTGTTTATCTTTTTTATCTCACGACTACACCACATATAGTTTTTTATAACACTTATAAACATTGTTTTCTACAGTATAATATCATCAATAATTAATCATACTATGATAGTTAAAACTGCTATAAGAAAGTAATCCAATTATACCATCTGCAATACATATGTATTATAAATTGTTTCTTTATTTACATTTTAAATTATTTTAATTACCAAAATAAATAAAAAGGTAGCAAAATAAGCCGGCTGAGTCATTATAATCTTAAGTTAATTTGCCCGGATCAATAAATATTTTGCTGTAATTGGTATAAAAAAATAATAATTTGTCGACAGTCTTATTTTTCGTTTGATACAATATTTATTATAATTGTAATTACGTCAAACATTTAAAGGGTTCAGATAAATAATGAATAAAAGTTCTTTTAAAACCTGTTTTTCTCTATTAATGGCAATACTAACACTGTTTATTTTCATTAATACTTCAAATGCACTTAGTAAAAGCGAAATGGAGTCGCAAGAAAAAGTATCTAAAATTATAAACGACCTGATTGATGCATCTAATAAACACGAAATTGAAGCTATTGCATCTTTATACAGCAATGATTATTTAAGCGGTGATAGTTTAAATAAAGATCAGATACTGGAACTCATTAAAGAAACCTGGGAAACTTATCCAGATATAAAATACTCAACAGACATAAAAGCTGTCAGAATCTCCGATAACTGGGCTACGGTTGAAACCCATGACGAATCAAGAGCTATAACAGGAAAAATTTCAGAAATAACAAGTGACAAAGGAGATCTGGTTTCAAATTCACACACAATTGTTTATATGAGAAGATTTGGCAAAGAATGGAAAATTGTCGGTGATTTTACTTTCTTTGAAAGGGCCATATTAAAATTTGGCACAGCTAAAGAACTTGATATATCTTTTTCCGCCCCGGAGCAGGTTAAAGCTGGTGAAATGTATTCAGGCAAAATAAACATGGAAGTGCCTGTTGGAACTTTTGCTGTAGGCTCAATAACTAAAGAACCTATTGTTTATCCTAATTTAAAACCTAAAGAAAAGTTTAGAACCATTAACCAATCTCTTGGTAACCTTGAAAGAGTATTTGAATCTAATGAATCTAATAACAATGAGCTGGTAACAGCAACAGTTGGCATAACAGAATTAACCGAAGACAATCAGGCACGCCCGACTGTTAGGCTTAAAGGTATATGCATTATAGGTAACAGGGTTAACGTTATTCCGCACAGCACTTTTGACAAAAAAGAATTTATTATGACTAATAAAGAAAACCTTGACCTTAATGGTGAAGATGACACCTTCAAAGAAGATGAATAATATAAAAGGGGTTAAAAATAGACACTCAAAAACCTAAATACAATAAATACCTGTTTCTACCGGTAGCTCTGCTGGCAATTATAATAGACCAAATAACTAAATTATTAGCCAGGGCTAATTTAACAGAAATGGAACCTGTTAAATTTATACCCGGTTTTCTAAACCTTACTCATACAGAAAACACCGGAGCTGCATTTAGTTTATTTTCTGGTCAGGTACAAATTCTGGCTATTGTTTCTATAATTGCCTCAATAATTATTATTTATTATTACCTGAAAAACATATCCAATTATACATTAACAACAATAATTGCCTGGGGTCTATTACTGGGAGGTACTGGAGGAAACCTTATTGACCGGTTATTTCTTGGTAGTGTAACAGATTTTTTTGAATTTGCATTCATAGATTTTCCTGTTTTTAATTTTGCTGATATCTTTATAGACACAGGTGCATTTTTAATAATTCTCTTTAGTTTTTTAAATGTAAAGAATGAAAAAAACAGTGCCAGATCAAATTAAACTCGAAATAGATTTAGAATATACAGGTCAAAGATTAGATACATACTTAACTGATCTTTTAAATAATCTTTCAAGAAGCAGAATACAAAAGCTTATTGATGACAGTGAAGT
Organism: Cyanobacteriota bacterium; assembly: GCA_040752795.1. Lineage (GTDB taxonomy): Bacteria > Cyanobacteriota > Vampirovibrionia > JBFMGH01 > JBFMGH01 > JBFMGH01. The sequence goes on along the minus strand of JBFMGH010000422.1, from coordinate 1,408 downwards.
ATTAGTAAATAATAAGCCGGTCAAAAAGTCTTATAAGTTACGGTATGGAGATAATATTGATGTTAATATTCCAGAAGACAAGCCTGTTGAAATATTACCAGAAAATATACCTCTTGAAATCATTTACGAAGATGAATATCTGGCCGTAGTTAACAAGCCATCTGGTATGCTCACTCACCCTGCCCCTGGCAAATATACAGGAACACTTGTTAATGCAATTTTATATCACTGTAAAGACTCTCTGTCTGGAATCAACGGATATTTAAGACCAGGCATAGTGCACAGACTTGACAAAGATACAACCGGTCTTATATTAATAGCTAAAAATGACTTTGCTCACAAACATCTTGCAACCGAAATACAGGAAAGGCAAATTGAAAAATATTATTTAGCCATAGTTCAAAGCAATATCAAAGATGATACAGGAACTATCAATGCACCAATTGGAAGGCATCCAGTTAAAAGAGAGAAAATGGCCATTATTGAAGATGGTAGAGAAGCCATAACTCACTGGAAGGTACTTGAAAGATTCAAAATCGCTTGTTTCGTTGAGGCCAGATTGATAACAGGGCGAACACATCAACTCAGAGTGCACTTTAGTCATATCAAGCACCCTATTATGGGAGACCCTCTATACGGTAATGTCAGGTATCAAAATATTAAGCTTGACAGGCAAATGTTACAGGCTTACAAAATATCTTTTACTCATCCGAAAACTTGTGAGAAAGTTTCTTTTAAGGTAGATTTTGATCAAGATTTAAGAAAAGTACTCAAAATTTTTAATAGTGAATATCTTTCAGGAGAGAAACAATTATGAAAAATATTTATCTGGCTCTGGGGATTTTATTTACATTTGCTTTATTATATCTAATGTTTATTAATTTTGATAATATATCCAGAATTGATTTGCTAACCGGTGCTATTGTTGATACTAAAACAGGAATAGTAATGATTTCTTGTGGTGTAATGGGTGGAATTATTTCATCTGCTATCTGGGGTTATTTTTATCAGTTTGCTAAATCCCAGCAAAATAAACATCTAAGGGCTGCTGAAAAAGCAACTATTAAAGTAGAAGAAAGCACTGACAAAGTAAAGGTTCTTGAAGCAAAAATTCAAACTCTTGAAGAAGCTTTAAAAAAAGCTCTTGAAAGTACGCATTAAATTAATGCATTATTTCTATCTCACTTTTAGCCTTTGGCAAAATGCAATTTATACTGTTCCTTGAAAATAATATTTCTTTTCGTTAATTGAAGATAATTTTTATCAACTAAGATTGTCATATTAACCCGGTTAATTCGTGAATTTGTTACAAACTCTCAAGGCTCAAGTAATGACTTAAGTTAAAGATTTATGCATTTAACACACTGTAAATATTTAACAGGGACCAGGTTTTAGAGGACCGGGCTCA
>JBFMGH010000421.1:0-3111 GCA_040752795.1 Cyanobacteriota bacterium | reverse complement strand
ATTTCTTTCCAGTTAAGCTTTGAAGTTTCAAATGTTTTAATATCTATTGGGTCTGGTATAGTTTTTCTCACTTCAGGGTCAGAAAATTCAGGAAATTTAGCAAACTCGTTTCTTCTTCCTTCTCTAACAGCATCTGCAAGATCATCATTAAAATCACAAAAGAAAAGAAACGGAGTAGATGCTGCCCATTCTTCACCCATGAATAACATAGGTATTGATGGGGCAAGGATATATAAACAAGCCGCAGCTTTTATAGCTTCTATGGAAGATATTTTAGTTATTCTGTCTCCGAAAGCCCTGTTGCCAATTTGATCATGATTTTGAATAAAATTTACAAAACTAGCAGGGTTTAAATCAGAACTTTTTTCACCTCGTAATTCATTATTTTTATATTTAGATATTTCTCCCTGGTAAGCAAAGCCTTCTAATAAACATCTTGCAAGATAATACGAGGTATCTTGCTTCGTAGCAATAGGTGTATAGTCAATATAATAACCTTTATCTTCTCCGGTAGTTAGTATATGAGAGCAATGATGATAATCGTCATTCCATTGAGCATTAAAATATCTGGGTTTGAAATTTTTCTTTTCTCTTAAATAATGAGATTGATTATTATCATTTTCTAAAACAAGATGAATATGCCTATCTGAATCGATAGAGTTTCTTACTATCTGAGATAACTCTTGAAGAATATCAGGCTTTGAGTCGTCATTTATTGCGTGAACAGCATCAAATCTTAACCCGTCAAATCTATATTCTTCAAGCCAGTATAAAGCATTATAAATAAAGAAATCTCTAACACTTTTGTTTTCAAAGTTTATTGCATCTCCCCAGGGTGTTTTAAATTTTTCATTAAAGAATTTAGACCGGGCATATACATATAAATAATTACCATCCGGCCCAAAATGATTATAAACAACATCAAGAAAAACCATTAAGCCTTTCTGGTGAGCTTTTTTAATCAGATTTTTAAGATCATCAGGTTTGCCATATGAACTATCAGGAGCATACAATAAAACACCATCATATCCCCAATTCTTTTTACCTGGAAAATCAGCAACAGGCATTAGTTCTATTGCTGTAATGCCAAGATCAACAAGATAATCAAGTTTTTCTTCAGCAGCCTTAAACGTACCCTGTTCTGTAAAGGTGCCTATATGAAGCTCATAAAGAATTACTTCGTTCCATGGACGCCCTTTCCATTTAATATCAGGTCCCCAATCATATTTGTCCGGATTTATTAACTGACTGGGTCCGTGAACATCTAATGGTTGATATCTTGAAGCAGGGTCAGGAACTTTTAAGCCATCATCAAGTTTATACTGATACATTGAATCTGAATAGGCTTTATCTGTAACAATAGAAAACCAACCATCTGATTTTGCTGGCATATCAATTTCAATAGTTTTGTTAGCATTGGTTAAACATAATTTAATATTGGTTTTATCTGGTGCCCATAAATTAAATTCAACTAGTTCATTGCTTAAAAAGTTTGTACCAAAAGGCATTTGCTTTATATTATATGTGGCTTTAACTGAATGTTCTTGCATTTTTTCCTAACGTTTAATTATGTTCTTTTATAATTATATACCAAACATAATTATTATTTTGAGAAATGTATATTCTTAAATTTTGTAAATAAGAAAATGCTTCTTTGAAAATCAGTTATATAAATAATTATAACGATTTAATGCATTTTGTATAATCAAAATTTGCATATTTAATATTTCGAAATTTAAGAAAGTAAATTATAATGAGTTTTTGAATACAGATAAATCGAAAGAAGGAAAAAGTCTAATTCTACTATTAATTTTAAAAGCGACTATTATTTGAGTGATTAATCAATTTCGAAAGGAAATAGTGCGGTTATGCATACTTATGATGATATTATGTCTACTCCTACTCAATATAAAAGCTTGATAGGAAGAATTAATAGTTTGCCATTATGGGTAAAGCAAGCTTTATATTATGAAATAAGGTTAAATATTTTAAATCAATCAGATATAGACTATCTTGATAATATTAGTACTGAGCCATTACAGCTTTATTGCCCTGTAATAACTGAAAAGGGAGCTTTGCTAATAAGAACAAGGAAGAGAAATGAAATTTCTGAAAATGTTGATATAAACCATAAAAGTTTTTTAAATGCTACTAAACAGAAATTAAATATGTTAGAAATCTCTCACTCAAATAACTGGAGCCTTAAACAAACCTGTGAAATATTATTCCTAATGATAAGTTCAGGATATGTAGAACCAATAAGAAATCAAAATGTATATATGTTTGCACTGTACATTACAGACAAAATTAACCTTGATGAGTTTCTTATAAGGTCAGATAGACTATCTCCGCGGCAGATTAATAAGGCAATGCAAATTAAACAATGTTCATCACATATGAAAATGGATAATGATTCTATTATAAATATACTTACAAGTATGGGATATCTTGATGAAAAAGCTATTAACTCAATTGAAAAAATTAAAGAATCTGCCAATGAAATGGCCAGTGTTATCGATCAGGTTGAATGTCAATCTGAAGAACTGGTTTATTTTCAAGAAGAATTAAATAACTTAATTGAACAGAAGAAAAAACTAATTGAGAAAATTAATTTTTATCAGACTGAACTTCAAGAAAAAATTGATGAAAACCTGGAACTTACTAAAAAATTAGATGCTTATGCTAACGGTGTAATGGGAAAAGTATTATTAACTCTTTCATAGGAATAATAAAATGCTTGAATCCAAACAAAAAAATAATGACGATTTAGATGTAAGACGAAAACAAATCAAAAAACTGTTCCTCAAAAATGTATCTTCTACAGAAGCTGAATGTTTACCAGACATAGCTAAATATCCTCATCTTAAACTCAGTAATTCTTATTCATTTTCAAACAATTAGTACCACCCTTTTCCTCACAAGCAACACACGAAAGGAGGCTTTATAGCGTAAGCCCCGCAATATGCGGGGCTTACGCTATTTGGAGTATGTCTCTTAAGAAGAAACAGCTTTTATATAAAGAGATTTATGCAAAGTTTCAAAATTATACTTTTCCTTGAAAGTAATGATAGATTTCAGGGAATTAAGGGGCGGGTGTTTTTCGGTGCACAG
>JBFMGH010000420.1:0-27148 GCA_040752795.1 Cyanobacteriota bacterium | reverse complement strand
TAGACCTTCCGCTTGTTTGCCACATACCTGTAATACCTGGTAATGAGGAAAATCTAACAAAATGAGAAGGTTTATAAGTTTCGAGTTCTTTAACAATAGGAGGTCTTGGACCGACAAGACTCATTTCTCCTTTAAGAACATTATAAAGTTGTGGTAATTCGTCCAGGCTATATTTGCGGAGAAATTTACCAACTTTTGTTACTCTTGGATCATTAAAAAGTTTAAACATTCCTTCATTGGTTTGATTTAAGGCCTTTAGTTTTTCTAGCTCCTTGTCAGCATTTACTTTCATAGTTCTAAACTTATACATACTAAATGTTTCACCGAGGTAGCCAACTCTTTTTTGTTTAAAGAAAACTGGGCCTTCAGAATCAAGTTTTATTAGTATGGCAATAACTAAAAGCAATGGAGAAATAAATATTAAACCGATAAAACTGGCAAATATATCAAAAAATCTTTTAAGAATCCATTGAAAATAATTCTTTTTCTTCATGTCATAATTTTTTGATATCCAGAATTTTCCATCATATTTATAAACTTTGTCATTATTAAATATTGTGTAATCATTATTTTTCAGTGTGTCAATTTTCTTCATTATTTTCAACTTATCCTAATTTAATGTGTTCTTAACTAAAATCATTATGTCATTTTTTTTTAAGTGCTGACATCGACAACTAGTTGTATATCTGTAACCCTAAAGAAGGATGTTTAATATTGACCACATGGTTTAAATTCTGCATAACAAGAAGTTAAAATTAAAATGGGTTTTATTAATAACTTAAAAATATAAAATAAATTTTTCTTAAAAAGTCAAAAATCTTACAAATCTTGAATTTTATCATTTAAAGAATTAAAATTTCATTAGATAATGTGAAAGTATTTTGATTTTTATGGTTAAAATAGCTATTATAGGCTCTAGAGGAGTTCCGGCGACTTTTGGAGGGGTTGAAAAACACTGCGAAGAATTATATTCAAGGCTTGTTACTAACTCATATCAGGTCGTTATTTATTCTAGAAATTATTATAACAAAGATAATTTAACAAAATATAAAGGTATAGATATCTTTAACATACCTGTAATGAATATTAAGGGAGTTGAAGCATTTATACATTGTTTTATTTCGTCTATTTTGGCCTCTTTTTCAAATGCAGATATAATACACTATCATGCCCAGGGGCCTGTACTATTTGCAGTTATTCCAAGGATATTTTCTCCCAAAAAGATTATTGCATTTACATGTCACGGTGTTGATTGGCAAAGAGATAAATGGAATTTCATTGCCAGTTTTGTTATAAGATCAGGAGAATATATCAGTAGCAAAATACCTCATATTAAAATAGCAGTATCTCAGTATTTAGTTGATTATTATAAAGATAAGTATAATATAACTCCTAATAAAATCTATAATGGGGTTACTGTTTTACCTAAAATTAAGTCAGGCAAAGTATTAGATCAATTTAATCTTATAGAAAAACAGTATTTAATTTTTGTTGGTCGCCTTGTGCCTGAAAAAGCTCCTGAAATTGCAATAAAAGCATTTCAGAATCTTAATACTGATAAGAAATTAGTTATTGTTGGTGGAGCTGCAAAAACAGATAGTTATCTTAAGCAACTTCAAGATATAGCAAACAATGACCATAGGATTATTTTTACAGATTTTCTATATGCACAAGATTTACAAGAACTCTATTCCAGTGCTTTAGCTTATATTTCTTCTTCCAGGCTGGAGGGATTGCCGATTACGGTTTTAGAGGCTATGTCATATTCTCTTCCGGTTATTTTAAGTGATATAGGCCCACACAAAGAAGTGCTTGAGTTTGAAGAATTTGCTGGGTTTAATTTTAAGACAAATGACATTCAAGATTGTGCAGAAAAAATAGAAAAAGTTTTTTCATTGTCGTTGGAAGAAATTGAAATAATTGGAAATAATGCAAAACTGATTGTTGAAAAACATTTTATATGGGATTCAATAGCCCATGAGACATCAAGATTATATGAAATATCATTGAATATTAAGTAAGGATAACTAATATTGAAAATAGCTATTGTTAATAAGTTTTTCTTTTTAAAAGGCGGGCAGGAAAGTTTGATGTTTGAAGAAGCCAATCATTTACAGCAGAATGGCTTTGAGATTGCTTTTTTTTCAATGCATCATCCTGATAACGATCCTGATTACAAATATAGCAAATATTTTGTTGATCATGTTGAACTGTCAAATATGGGTAAAGAATATTCTTTTTTAGAAAAGATCTATATTGCAACAAATTTTATATATAATCATAAAGCAGCTGAACGGTTCAAAAGTTTTTTAAATGACTTTAAACCAGATATTATACACTGTCATGGTATAGCACATCAGATATCTCCATCTATTTTAAAGGTAGCTAAAAAATACAATATACCGGTAGTCCAAACACTTCATGATTATCAGCTTGTTTGTCCTAATTATACTTTTATGCTTGGTGCTGAAAAAATTTGTGTAGATTATAAATGTATATCGGGTAATTATTATAATTGTTTATTGTATCAATGTGTTAAAAAAACGTATCTGGCAAGCTTTATTAGTATGCTTGAAGCTTATTTTAATCGGTTAACAGGTATATATATAAAAAATGTTAGCAAATTTATTGCACCAAGCAAATTTTTAATGCAAATAATTATAAATTCAGGTATTGATGAAGATCAAATTGTTTATATACCCAATTTTGTTGAAGAATATAAAGGATCGATAGAAATATCAAATAAACGTTATTTTCTTTATATTGGTAGGCTATCGTTTGAGAAGGGTCTGAAAACAATTTTAAATGCATTTAAAGACCTTTCAGATGCAAATCTAAAAATTATTGGAACAGGACCTATGGAAACAGAGCTTATTGAATATAGTTTACAAAATAATATTAAAAATGTGGAATTTCTTGGTTTTATTCCAAGGAATAAAATTGATGGTTATATAAGAGCCTGTGAAGCAATAATATTACCTTCAGAATGGTATGAAAATGCACCTGTTTCAATTATTGAAGCCTTTTCAATGCAGAAACCAGTCATTGCATCCTCAGCAGGAGGAATTCCTGAAATGGTCGAGGATGGTTACAATGGTTATTTATTTCCTGTATCAGATGTAGAAAGCCTTAAATTTCAAATATCCCGATTTATTGATAATCCAGACTTATCTTTAATACTTGGAAAAAACGCCTATAAGTATTATGATAATAACTTCAACAAAGAAAAACATATGAGTAAACTAATATTGTTATATGAATCATTATTAGGCTAATTTATGTTAAGGATAGTATTATTAATATTTACTGTTACCCTTTTTTTATGCTTGGGAATATATTTGAGCTTTTCATCAATAAATATACCTCATGGTTATGATAAAATACTACATTTTATGGCTTATTTTATGGCTACTATAATAGTATCTCTGTCATTTTATTATGTTTTTACAAATAAACACTGGTTCAATTACTTTTTAATAGTTATTTGTATTTTAGGTGCTATAGTTGGTGCTGTAATAGAAAAATTGCAGGAATATTATAACCCGATCAGGGAATGTGAAACAAATGATTGGCTAGCTAATATAACGGGTATAAGTATAGCTATTCTTGTTATTTATTTGTTTAATATCTATGACAATAGAAAAAAAGAAAGAAACCGGGAATAGTATGAAATTTAAAGATTTAATATACTTGATTAATTCAGATTTATACAGATATGAAGCAACAACTGGGTTTATATCTTTTTTCAAAAGCTATTTTACAAACAGAGGTTTTAAAATAACTTTCTATTACAGAATTTGTCATTATTTATATATAAATAAAAGCAAGTTATTATTGATCTTGTTTAAAATTATTCTTCTAAACTGTCAGAATAAATTTAGCATTGATTTATTTCCTAAAACAGAAATTGGTCCGGGCCTATATATTAATCATGGATTTGCTACAGTTATTCATTCATCATCCAAAATTGGGCAGAATGTAAATATTAGTCAGGGTGTAACAATAGGCCAACTAAACCGTGGTAAGAAAAAAGGTTTTCCAACTATAGGCAACAATGTATTTATTGGTCCAAATACTTGTATATTAGGTAATATTAATATAGGTAATAATGTAGTAATTGGTGCAAGTAGTGTTGTTATTGATGATGTGCCTGATAATGCTGTTGTAGCTGGTAATCCTGCTAAAATCATTTCTTATAACGGCACAATAGGTTATATTGAAAATACGGATTATTAGGTTATGTTTGGTTTTTAAGCTTTTGATATTCTCTTATAAAAAACACTCCGCATATTAATGCATATATTATCCTTCCTATAAGCACGCTAATAGATGCCCATACATAACCAAAGGTTGGTATTGTTAATGAACAAATAATTATAATTAAAATTAATTGTGAATATTTTGATATGGTATTGTATTTAGGCTTTCCAAGTGCAAAAAATGCTTGATCCATTGGTAGAACGATAAAAGATATAGTAGTAGAAACAAGTAATATTTGAAGTATTAAACCAGCTTCCTCATATTCCTTTCCATAAAATAAAACCGGCAAGAACCCTAGAAAAGGTATTATACAAAGAATAATTATAGCTCCAATACTTATAAATTTAATTGATTTTTTGCTAAATTGTAATATATCAGCCTTATCTAACTCAGATAATTTAGGCAGCATAACACGTTCCATTGCTAGTGGAAGTAATGCAACAATATTACAGAGTTGAAAAGCAGCATTATAGATGCCTATTTTGCTAAAACTAACCCAGATTGATATCATAATAATATCGATTCTAATAAGTAATGTGTTTGCAACTGATACCCAAAGCATCCATTTTTCATATTCAAATATTTCTTTTATAATATTAATAGGTATTTTCATATAAAAAAAACTCTTAATGAATGAATAATAATTAAAACAGAATATTAAACAAACAATAAGAGGTATTAGATAAATTAATAATACGTTTTCAAGTATTAAATTATGAGTAAAATAAAGTATAACAACAAACAGAAAAGCAATTAAGTACCTGCTAATATTAACAAAGGCTCTTAACCCAAACCGTTGAATGGCTTGGAAATAGGCATCATTAACAAGTAAAAAGTATTCACCAACGGAGCCTATTAACATTATTGGTATAAACCTGATTATTTCCTCTTTGTTAATTGAAGTTAATATATAGCTACCAAAAAGAAGAATTATACAGACAAAAAGCATAGCCAGGATAGTTTTTGCAATGAAATATAATCCGAATATTGATTTATCATATTTCTTCTCTTTTGAGGAGAAACGAATTATTGTATTATCCATACCAAAATCAAATATAGTGCTACAAGCTATAACAGCAATGGCAACAAATGAATATTTTCCATAGTTTTCAGGTTCAAGTATTCTGGTAAGAAAGAGGATTATAAGAAAATTAAATCCTTTAGATACAATATTTTCAAACAGAGTAATATTTATATTTTTAATAAACCTGTTAGATAGGATGTTTTTCACCTGATCTATTAGTTTTTGCATAACTTATTCCCAGTAAAAATATTAAAAACATCGTTAAATAAGGATCATGATAAACATGATCATTTATACCACTTAAAAATACGTTAACTAAAACAAGCTGTATCCCAATATTAAATGTTCTCATAAATTTTGAATTGTTTTTAATTTTTTTGAAAGAATCTATAAACACCTTTATCCAGAAACTCAAATAGATTAAACATCCTACAATTCCAATTTCTTCAAGGTAAGTAAGCAGTAAATTATGAGGGTTAAAGTCTCCAGGATGCCGTAAATATTTTGGGGCATAGATGTAAAAAGTCGACTCTCTTGATTCAAAGCCTGCTCCCCAAATTAACTCACCGGGGTTTTGAAGTAAATAAGTTATATGAAACCCCCACAACTGGTTTCTTGGATTGAGAGACAAGAGATATTCTTGATTAGAAAGAAAATATAATGCAAATGGGGTTATTATCATTCCTATTAGTAAAAGCTTAAGCATTAAACGGGTTTTTTTATGTTCAACTACTACAAGATAATAAACTACACCAATAATTAATGCCGCTAAAGCTCCTCTAGAATATGAAAACAGAATTCCTGCAAACAGACAAATTAAAACAAGGTTAAAAACAAATTTGTTTTTAATAATATTTCTATAGAAAGGTAATAGAAACAAGAAAATTGTCCCAATATAGTATCCATATGCTGCAAAATGCCAGAATGTTCCACGGCCAGAATAAACCATTGTAGGTCCCAGGCCCAAATAACCAAAATACCCCCTATTATTAGCGTATTCCTGTACGCCAAAATTGTTAAAAATAGATTGTAAAGGCCCCAGAAGCGCTTGAAATATAGTTGTTATTATTAATAACTTTAGTAATGTTGATATTTTAAGTTTTTTTGCTCTGATAAAGTAGACAACAATATAATATAGTGTAACTGCTTCTAAAAATCTTATAGCATGTAAAAACCCTCTGGCCAGCTCGATAGATGTAAGCCCTTTTATTAGAAATAACATAGTTACACAGATAATCCATTTATCAATACTTGTAGTTACATTTATAAATGGGTATCTCCGTAAAGCTATATTAATTATTAGTGATAAAAAACAAAGAAATACAAAAATATCTTGAAAATGCAAATAATGAAAGTTTGGCCGTATTAAAGGAATTGATATAACAAATGAATAAAGAGCTAGTTCCGGTTTATAGAAAAATAGTGCAATTATAATTAGAATTAAAAAAGCTAAAATTAAATATTCTATAGGGCAAAATAAGATTAAAGAACTGAATACAAAAACAAATCCAAGCAATACAAAATTAATCTTGTTTGTTGTGATTTGATAAAAATAATTCTTTAACTTATCCATACTTAAAAGGCTATAGAACTCTATTATTTTAAAAATTCAAGGTATTCACTTACATTGACATTCTTGTCTCGAATAATACAACCAATAAAGTTTATATTTGCTTCTCTTAAGTCATTGACAATTCTTTTAAGAAGAGAATAAGTAACTTTAATAGTGGTTATTAATATAAAAGAATCAGATCTTTTAGCTATTACAAATACTTCAGGGGCAAGTGTAACAGTCGGTGTATCGATTAAAATCCAGTCAAAATTTTCTTTTAATGTATCGATAATTAGTTCAAAAGTATTACCTGCAAAATAATCATAAGAATTATTAACAGGTTTAACATTTGATAAAAGAGACAATCCATTGCTGTCTTTTGAAAGGTTTTCTTGAATATATTTTATGTTGATTTTTTGATTTTGACGTAGTTTCAATCCAATATCTAATATTAAGTCAGATAATTGAGTTTTGTATGTATCTTCAATATTAGAATCTCTGTATAATGTAGGGTTTCTAAGGTCTGAATCAATAACAACAACAGAATGCCCAAGTTTATTAAGCTTTGTTGCTAGCTTATAAACTACTTTTGAATTATATTTTTTAATACTATTAGAACTAAAAGTTAGTACTTTAGCATTAGCAGAATAGTTTTTAATTAATATGTTAGACAAAATACTTTCGTAGGCTATTTCATCAATCTTTTCAATCTCTTCTTCTTTTTGTGTTTCATCATACCATGGAAGAACGCCAATAATTTTCTTTCCTGTTGTTGATTCTATTTCATTAACACCCTCACAAACATTTTCAATTAAGGTTTTAAGAATTGAAACGACTATAGTTAATAAAAAAGAAAAGGCGAGTCCCATTAATACAATATGTAATATAGTTGGAAAAGACTGGCTTTCAGGAAAATCCGGGGGGTCAATAATGACGATATTACTTGATATCTCAGCTTCTTTAATGTGAGCTTCAATTTGTTTCTTTTTCAGTTCATCAAATGCAATACTGAGATTCTTTTCTTGTTGCTCTAAATTTTCAAGAGTATATTTTTTATTAGGTATAGCAGCTTGAGTTTTATCTATTTCTTTTATTGATTGTTCTAATGAATGTTTTTCTGCTACAAGGCTTGCATGTTCAGTTTGAGCATCAACTAAATCTAATACAAGCTTTGTTCTAACAGGGTCATAGATATTAACTGATCCCTCTTTCATCTCTTTACCAATAGATAGCATAATTTGTTCTTGTATTTGTTTTTTAATTTCTTCAATACTTTTATTGCGAGCAACAATTTTAGGATTTGTTGGTGCCATTTTGATAGAATCAAATGCAAGTTGTTGAAGATTCTCATCAAGTTGAGCCCTTAACTGAGCAAGATTTTTATTATCTGCACCTAATGCAACAGCTTGAATAGCATCTTTTGTATTTAAACCAAGTTTGTTTTCAATATCTTTTATTGTTGATCTATATCTTTGTATAGAAGCATTTGTCATTTTTAACCTGGTTTCAAAGTTAACATTTTGGTTTACAAGTCTTCTTGATTCCTCATCTATACTTATCGCAAGGTTGCTTTTCATATAATTAGCAATGTCTACACGTACCTTTTCAAGTCTTACTTCAACCTTAGCAAGTGTTTCATCAATATATTGTCTTCTATTCGTTTGAATTTCTTTATTAATGGTAAGATTAATATTTTTGTATTCTTTTAGAATCTGTTTGAGTAAAATCTGTGCTTTTTTTGGATCATTCCAGGAGAAGGAAATGTTAATTATGTCAGTAGCTAATTTTGTTTTTCCCTTAAGCCTCTTTTGCAATTTGTTATAAAATTTTTGTTCGTTTATATTTTTATTCAGGTCATTTGGATATTTTTCTTTTATATAATTCATTAAAAAGTTTGATAATTGAAAAGAATCAAGTATTTCAAGTTGGGTTATTGCCTCTTTTGAATTATTTGCAAATCCAGATTCACCTTCAAGATTTGTTACATAGGTAGGTGTTGATGTATCTACTAAAATAACTGTAGCCCTAGAGGTGTATTTAGGTTCATAAAATGCAACTAAATAGATAATAATCCAGAAGAATACTATTATTGAAATAACTATAAAAAGTTTTTTGTCACCTAATAACTTTTTAAAAACCCTGTTTATATATATATTATTTAGCTCCATTAATAAATTCTCACTATCTTAAAACTTCAACAGCATATCTGTCAGGATTAAACATTAATGCCCAATTATTGTAGGTACTTGCCATATTATTAAATGGTACTATAACTCTATTTATATAATCAAAAAACCGACCTGCAATTGGTCTTTTCTTTTCAGGAACATATATAATATCTTTTGGCATTAGTGTTAAATCACTTATCCTTGGATCAAATGCCTTTGTAGCCATTTTACCATTACCGTCTACACGACTTAAATAGACTTTATTAGGCGGATATTTAGAATCATTAAAATAACCACCTGCCGATGAAATTGCTGAGTTAAGGGTTAATGATTGTTTTGTGTCAAGCATAATAAGACCTGGCTTATTTACATATCCAAGTACCTTCACAGGTACTTTATCAGGTGATATTGTAGAACTCATATATTTTTTATATTTCTCTTCATCTACAGCAAAAGCCGTAGGCAACCTGTTTATATTAACTCTATCACCAGCTATAAGGTAAATATCTTGTTTTGAATCTCCGTTTTCTATAAGCTCTAACAAATTAACTTTAATTTTCTCTTTTGTTATTCCATTAGTTATAAGAACATTTTCAAGATCAGCGTCATAAGAAATCCCGCCTGCAGCTACTAGAATATTTGAAAGAAGCGGGGTTTTTCTTTCTAGAACAATTTCAGAAGTTACAAATTCTTGATTGGTATCAGTGTTTATCTCGTAACTACCAGGTTTCATTACAGCTCCAGAAACATAAACAATAAATGGTTTAGTTTTAATTAGTTTTATTGTAACCCTGGGATCATTTAAGTAAAATTTTAACTTTTCTACAATAACGTCATGTAATTGATCAGTAGTCATACCTGCTACATTAATAGGCCCAAGTGGTGTAAGAATAATTTTGCCATCGGGTTGAACCAGTATATTCTCCTGATTAAATTCAGGCGAATCATATACATTTATATTAAGTACATCTTTAGGCCCAAGGGTATAGCCTCTGGATATTAAATTGTAATCAATGGATAAGCATACCCTGTTACGAGAGTCATTAGTAGCGGTTGGATCTTTGTATTCAGCGCAGTTAGGATTATCCAGCAGGGGGTCTGATTCTTCAACAGAAACTTGAGCTGTTGTATAAGAGCATGAAATTGCTAATAATAGTATTGTTATAAAAAAATAATAAATTGTTTTCATCAAAATATACTTTATGAGTTTTTGTTTATCTATTAAAAGGTACAATAAAAATATAAGGGTATAAATAAAAATAAATAAATTTCAATCAGAACAGTTCAAGAATAAGTCAAGAATATTGACTTACAAGTATTATAGGAACTCTTGAATATTAACAATGTGTTAACTTGGTTAATTCGTATGTATGTTACATTTACGTAAAACCTGCTTCTAATGACATATTTAAAAAATACTGAATTTACACACTGTTAACTTCAGATGATAGTTCTCAGAAGAACAACAACCTCCTCGCTGATTCCTGATTTGTGAATAATCCGAGTTAAAATTCTTTCGGGAATTGTTTTTTCAGTTCATGTTTAATAAAAGAAAAAAACATTTATGATCTAGAAATGTTATGATAAATGTATATTTAAACTAATATGTAATCAAATTATAAAACGTAAACTATAACTATGTTAAAAATAATATTAACTATGATCGTGCTTATGGTTATTTTAGCTAACAATCCACTGTTTGCCTGGGATGGTTATGAACCTGTAACAGGTGATTATGTTGATATAGATACCCATGATATTAAAAAAAGTAATATCATTGACTATTACGATCATTTTACCGGTGATTACAACACAGGTATTGTTGAATTTGTTCAAAAGAAAAAAAATGTTACAAGGGTTGAGATCTTTGACCTTGATTCTAATTCTTATCGAAACTTTGATATGGACAATAGCAAAAATAACCGTAAATTGTTAGATGAGAATTATAAATACTAACAATAATGTAAATTTAATCAAGTATCGATTCTTTGTCATCTATGGAACATTAATCTGCCAGCTAAAAGTTGTACCCTGATTAAGATTATCTCCATTTAATGGAGGGCCGCTTGTTACTGATGCTTTACCAAACCATAATGTATATGTACCTACATTGTCAGGTATTGATGTTCCAGTTGCAGTTACAGTATGATTTCCTTTACTTAGATTTAAATCCCAAAAGCGGGTTTTGCCCTGGTTGTTAACCCCTATTGACTGGTTGTCAACTCGAACTTCCCATTGGTCGTCTTTATCTCCACCTGTATCATGAATAGCAATCTGGCAATTGCCGTTGGCCGCACCTTCATCAATAACACCATCATTATCATCATCTATGCCATTATTTGTATTGTTTTCAGGAACTCCATCACCGATAGGAATATTTGAAGGTGTTGATGATGATGTATTACAGGGAGTGTTGCAAGGTGAAGATGGAGGTTTAGACATACCAGCAGTTTGTTGCGATATGTTTTTAACTCTATTTAAAATAGATTCATTGTCATTATCATCGTTATTCCCGGTCATGCTAGTAGTAAAAGTATCAGGTTCAATAGAAGAACTGCCAGAAGACTGATTTGCTATTCCTCGGCCTTCGTCATAACTTTTACGGCTGGATTGAAGGTTAGAAATTGTTGAATCGAAGTCAGCAGAATTAACAGTAGTATTTTTATTATAAGTATTAAGATTACCGGGTGTGACAGTACCAAGATATTGTTTTAAAAGATCAGGATTAACAGTTTGTTGTTGTACATAAGAAGGGGCATGCTGGGGTTGAGTGTCAATTTTATAACTTATTGCAGGATTATTATAATTATTTTGTGGAGCAATAGGAACTATAGGAACATTCCCTTGAGGAATAATAGGAACTATAGGTACAACATTATTATTAGAAATCTGCGGTACAATTGGTACAATATTATTATTGGTAGCATTAGCCGGTAACATTGGAACTACCGGGGTTGCATTAGGTTTTTTACTTAATCTTTCAAGCAAAATCTTTTTGTAAGATTGAACTTCAGGATTACCTGGATGTATAGATAAAGTATCTTCTGTCTTTGCAAGAGCGGTTTTATTTTCCTGTTCAATAGCCTGATTATTTTGTATTACAGGTTTAATAATAGCAAGGTTTTTAATTATAAGGTTTGTATGTGCTGATAATTCTCCATATTTGCTTACATCAGGATCATTATTACTCCATACATAACTATAAGTTACTAATCCTAGTTCGAATTTACTTGCGGCTGATGTATAATCATAGTTATTATATAGTATTTCTCCATCTTTAAGGGCCTGTTTAGCTAAATTTTTATCTTTAATAGCTTGTTTTGATTTGTCTTCTAAGTTTTTTAAAGTTTCTTCTGATTTAGGATCAAGCTTAAATTCTTGCCTGATAGAAGGAATAAGATTTAAAACTCCGGAAAAATCTTTTCCATCAAATTTTTTCTGTGCTAAATCAATTTTTGCCTTTAAAGCTTCTTCATATTTCTTTTTTTCAGCCTCTAAATATTTTAATGCATCTACTACCGGTTTATAATTAGCGTGTAGATTCTGTGCTATTTGTAATTCTTTTAAAGCTGCATCAAAATTCTTTTGACTGATAAGGGTATTTGATTTTTCTATTTGTTGTAAACAATTAGAAATTTCAGTTTTAATCTTTTGAATAAAAGATTTTATTTCAGTTCTTGCAGGGTCAAGTTTTGAGGCTTCTTCTGCTTTTGTTATAGATTCATCCAGTTTATCCTGTTGGGCTAATGTTCTGGCTTCATCAAATAATTTAGATGCAAGTATTTTATTTTTATCACCTTTTTTAGAATTTAATAACTCATTAGCTTCAACAACAGGTTTATATTTTGGATGCATTTCATTAGGTACATTTAAATCCTTCTCCGCATCTTCAATTTTATCCTGAGAGATATTACTATTAAATGAACTCAAATGGTTATTAATGATTTCAATGTCACTATTAATTTTATTTTGTAAATTTGTTATTTCAGCATTGTCTGGATCAAGTATAAATGTTTCTTTTAACAAATTTAAAGCTTCATCAAGCTTATCTTCTGCAACTAGTTTTTTAGACTCTTCTAGTTTTTTAGCAACTATTTTAACTTTAGCTTCATTAATAAGTTTTTCAGCGTCAATTACTGGAGGATATTTAGGATTTAATTTTTGTGCTTCAGCTAGTTCAGATTCAGCATCTGTAATTTTTTCTTGATTAATAAAAGTTTTTATATTTTCAATATGCTTTAAAATCTGATTTTTTTGTGATTCAAGCTTTTCAATTTCTTCAGGTAATCTTTTTGATTGAGGATATTTTGATAGCCCTTCATTTAATGTTGTTAAAGCCTCATCCAACTTACCTTCTTCAGAAAGTTTTTTTGCTTTTTCAATTATTTTATCAACTTCCTTATCATCATCCTGTTCAGAAACATCAAAGCTTACAGAAGCTTCTCCCAGTTTGCGATTATCCTTATCATATACAAAAACTGTAGCCTCACAACTACCCGGCTCACTCTTATTCATAGTGACTTCATCACTTATTTCACCTGCAACAATATGACAGGAATCATCTGTAACAGACCATTTAAATTTCAAATCTTCCTTTTTTAAACCTTCTACTTCGGCACCTAATAAAATATCCTGATCGACAACAAAGCCTTTTTGTACTTCTTCAAGGCCCTGACCTTCTTTCCATTCTTTAGAGCCAATATCATACTTTGCTTTTATAACTTTTGCTGTTACTTTAAACTCTCCAGCTGTAAATTCATCAGTTATATTATCTTTTATAGTATCACCATAAGAAGGAACTCTTGCATTAACAACCAGTTTAATAGGTTTATTATCCTTAGGTACTATTTCAATAATACCTGTATCAAGTTCTTTTCTATCTGAAGGTTCAATCCATCTATAATCTATTATAGACTTATCAACAGCAGGATTTGCAATAATTTCTACTTTAACCGGTTGTCCAATTTTGGCATCAGTTGAAGGAGGATCATATTTGAAAGAAAATTCCGGAGAAATAACCTCAACTTCAACACTAGGAGTTGTACCACTTGTACCAGAAGAACCCGATGAAACATTTTCAAGTTCACCAATTTCACCACTTAACCTTTGTGAAGCGGAATCTTCTTCTATTTTGGTTACGTCAGCCCATATTCTTGTTGGATTCGACATTCTATCAAATATAACCGTTGTTTTTGTATCAGAGCTTTCCTGCGGGTTAAACTTAATGTTAGGGCTGGAATTCCAGAGAATATTATAACTAGATGAACCTGGAGAAGGTTGCATAAAGGGGCCGCAAAAATCTTCAGGTGGTGGTGTTACAGGAAAACAATGACCGGTTCCACCAGTTTCTTTTAAACATTCCTGATATTCTCTTGATAATCTGGCCTGTTCATCTTGTTGTTTTCTACATTCATCGCTAACAGCAGGTTCTTTATTTGAACCTGAATTATTATCACCATCACTATCCTGAATATTAATTGTTAAATAATGAGTTGAGCCATAATAAACCTGACCTGGTAAACCGGATATATTTCCATTTATTTCAGTACCAGTTACATTAATTGTTATAGAATCATTACCAAGTGTTTTATTACCGCATTTAGCTGTGATACCTATGGAAAAAGCCCCCGGTTTTGAAGAAATAAAAGAAACATTACTTTTTTTATTACTACTTCCTGATGAGCCAATATTTTGACCTGACCAATCATAAATAATGCCTTCAGAGCAACTGTAACTGCCTTTATCAGAATCAATCATAACAGTAATGTTTGAAATTTCACCTGTTTTAACTTCGGTTTTTGAAGCTTTTAATTTAACTGTGGTATTTTCATCTTTTTCTTGCTCGAGAGGTGTTTGAAAAAGATTATCACAATCAAACACTAGTTCATATTTTTTATTATCACTGTCATAATCGTATTTTTTGTCTCTGTCAAATATCATAAACAGCTGTATAGCAGGTAAACCGTTATCATCTTTAGTTTGAAGTTTTTGCCTGAATAAATTTTTTGCACTTTCTGCATAAGCAATTTTCAGTTCGTTTATTTTTATAGTGCATCTGGCATTGGGAACATCTGCGCATTTTTCAATTTCCTGAATTTGAGCATTAATTTTCGCAACTTTTTCACTTAAGGCATTGGTTTTGTCAGCTTGTTTATTTTTATATAATTGATCTATTTCCTGAAGATATTTATCACGCTTAGATCTTAAGATTTTTAGTTCACTTTCAACTTTTAGTTTGAAAGCATCACATTCTCCTTGCATTCTATTTTGAATTTCGTGTTTTTTATTCCAGATATTTTCATAAAATGGCAACATTTCAGAGTGCATATTATTGAGATAATTTCTAATAAGTGTTTTATCTTCATCAAGTTCCGCTCTACTAAATAGTTCAAACAACGTTTGATAATCTCTCTCTCTGTATGCTTTCTCAATTAAGTCTCTTAATGATTTATCGTTATTATTTGTTTTATCGTCAGTTGATGTACCTTTATTATTATCTGTTTGAGTGGTTGTATCTGGTGGTATATTATCAGGAGGTTGAGTAGTTGGTTGTTGTCCTGTAGTATCAGGAGGTATATTATCGGGAGGTTGAGTGATTGGAGTTTGTTGTTGTCCTGTAGTATCAGGAGGTATAATAGAAACTGGTGGCTGGTTTACAGTATTATTAGTTTGAGTGGTTTTAATATGATCCAGAGGCTTTTTGTCTGATGTTAAATCTGTTGTAGCAATAGGTGTTGGTGTAGTTTGTGTATTTTGATTTGTTTTTTTATTATTCACAGGTTTATTTTCATCTGGTTGTGTTTGTCCAGTATTATCAGGATTTTGATTATCTGCAGGAATATTAGTATTTTTATCATTAGTCTGGCTATTATCCTTGTCTTTGTCCTTATCCTTATCCTTATCCTTATCTTTATCCGTGTCATCTTTTTTTGCAATAGTAACATTTATTGTTGTTTCAGCAAATTTAAAAGTAATTTTATCTTTATAAAAGTCTTCCATAGTTTTATAAATAATATCTTCCTGCATTTTTCCCGGTGTATTAGATAAAAATTCAAGCTTGTTTACAAATTTAAAAGTTACATTGTTAGGGCCCTCTTTATTAAAAGAAAAAGATTTTACAGCTTTTGTTGGGTCAAAAATACTTCCGTGACCATTGTAAGCAAAAGCTTCAGTAGTACCTACCTTTTGCCCATTATGAAACCATAAATAAGTTGTTTTTAACCTGACATGATAACCAGGGGTATTTTTCTCAACTAATTCATTCATTTTAATAAACATTTGAGCAATTAATTCATCATTACCTTCAAATTCAGGAGTTACTATAACCTTAACATCCTGGCCATTTTGATCAATAACAACAGGATCTGGCTCATAACTCAGTTCTAATTTGCTGGATAGTAACATTGAGGAGAAGTAGTTTATTAACGCTGAGACATTATTCATATCTTGAAATCTTAGTTGGTTCCATTTCTTTAATAAGGAGTTTCTGCATTTTTGCCATGTTGCATTGGCAACCATTGTATCAGTTTTGCCTGTAATACTACCAAACCCTCTATCTGCGCATTTTGAAGCATTATATTGGATAATAGTTCCAATTTCTTTATCAAACTCTGCTTCTGTTTTAAGATCTTTTTCTTTTATTAGCACTTCAAAAGGCTTGGTAAATATTTTATCCTTTTCATCCAATACCTGTGTTCTACCTAACATAGTGCATTCACCAACAAGAAGGCCTTCACAATCTTGAAAATTAGCAGCCATAATATATCCATTTTCTTTGGCATCTTCTATTATTGCATTTGTTAGATCAACAACAATTGATGTGCCCCCCAGTAATATATTAGATACAGCACCTATGGCAAGTCTCATAGCTTTTTCATCGTCACCTTCGGCATGTGCTATAGCTGCTGTATAAGCATCAATTGCAAACCCTATGGCATTAATGATTTTTTCACCAGAGATGGTATTATAACCAGATCCTTCAAGAAGGGTATTTAATTTAGTTCTTACTTTTCCCCAGGCAGGATCATCAGGATCAAGCAATTTAGAAGCTATTTTTGAATTTTTTGAATTTTGTGTAGCTACTTTAATAAATCCTGCTTCTACTTTTGCATTTTTAAGACCCAGTTCAAGCTCATCAAGATACTTTGCATCTGAGAAAAAATCATCTGAAATTTCTTTTATTCTTGATGCAATCTTTTTTGCACCATCTTCATCATTATTTTCAATACATTCAATCATTAAAGCTTTTAATTTATCAACATCAGCAGCAGTTTTTTTTAGCTTAGGAGAAACACTGGCTAAATGATTGACTTTTCCTTTAACATTCCCTAGCCTTCTTGCATCATCTAATGATCCTTCTAATCTTTCAATATCCTTGGCAAGTTTAGAGATATCTTTCTGCTCAGCAGCTTCCCGTGCTTTGGATGCAAAAGTTTGTGACATATTTGTAGCACCTTCAATAGTTGTAGGTTTTAAACCTTCACCATAGTGAGTTAAAGATGAAGAAACTTCTCCCACATCTTCACCTTTTATAGCAAAAGTCTTACCACTTTTCTTTTCATATGCCTGTTGCCAAGCTTCTGAACCAGGCCCCCAGGATCCTTCTGGTGGATTGCCACCAAGATTTGATGTATTTGCAAATTTCTTTACAAAATCATTAGGTGTTTTAATATCTTTTACCAGTTGATTTGGAGGATAAACATTAATACTATCTAGTATTGCTTTTGTTACTTTTTCAGCTTTCTTGGGATCATTTAGTTGTTTTTGAAGTTTAGAACGCAATCTTGTACTGATGAAATTCTGAGCTTCTTTCCATTGTTTTTCTGCTAATTTGGGGTTAGTACCAGTTGGTACTACAAGGCGCATATCGTGATCAGAGGGTTCTATTCCAATTTCTAACCATTTGGAATTATTGGGATCTCTGTATTTTTTGTTACCTTTTTGCCCCCAGGATCCTATGGTTTGAATCTTTACATCATTGGCAGGTATAGGTAATACTTCTCCGGCATTTTCTTTGTTTTTTAAGAACGTTAAATATTCTTTAATGGTATCTTCAACTATTTCTCTAGTTTGAGTTTGAGCAAATAGCTGACAATCAGGGGTATTAATATTAAAAATACAATTAAAAAAACTAATTACAATAACTGATAGTATTAAAATAATTAATTTTATTTGTTTATTACTGGATTTTAATATCTGATGAAAGTTAAATTTGTATAAAAAACCCAATTGTCCGGGTAGAAAATATTTGTGGCTATAATTTATAACATTTCTATTGATCATAGATAAACACCCTGACTTACTAAATAAATAAAAATATTTCCCCAAAGAAAAAAGTTATAAGTGACAAATTCAATTTATCTAAATAGAATAATAAAGAATAGTCATTGTAACTTTTTGTAATAACCAATTATATTAACTTATAAAGTGACATACAGGGTTGTCTGTAAACTATATTTAAACCCTTCAAGTTAACAAACTATTCTTGCCTTCTTTAAAATAAAAAAAATAAAGCTCTTACAAATACTCTAAATTAATTATAGAAGAATTTAAAACATTTTTATTAAATAATTAAAAGTAAACGTCTTAAATAAATAGTGTTTAGCCTAAATATATGCCAACTATCTCAATAAAATAATTTTTTTTCAAACTAACTGACTTGTATAATTAATATACTTGGGAATTATTACCAGTTATGTATATTGAATATGCTTTTAAATAACTAATATATTATTTGTTAAGGGGTAGAAACATGTGTGTGTTTAAAATAAATTCAGTGTATATATTTATAATTCTATTTATATTTGTTTATTGTCGTATAATAAACCTAAATTAAGCATAATAACCTTTGTTAACAAAAACAGTGCTGGTAAAATTAGCAAAACCAGAATAGTTGAAGTAACAATTCCTCCTATTAGTGGTGTAGCAATAGGTTTCATTAAATCAGATCCTATTCCTGTTGCCCACATAATAGGAATTAAACCTATTAATGAAGAGAAAGTTGTCATTAGTTTAGGCCTTAGCCTTAATGTTGCACCTTCAATTGTTGCATTGTAAATAATTTTTTCTGATATCTCCCCTTTTTCAATGTATTTTTTGAGTGCTTCGTTGAGATAAACAAGCATTACAATACCAGTTTCTACTGCCACGCCAAACAGTGCAATATACCCTACAGTTACAGCTACAGAAAAATTGTATCCATAATGTATTTGAAGTAACAATCCCCCAATTAATGCAAATGGAACTGATATTAAAACCAGTAACGAGTCTAATAAAGAATTAAAAGTAAAGTATAGAAATACAAGTATTACTAATAATACAATAGGTATAATTATTACTAATCTATCCTGTGCGTTTTTCATATTTTCGTATTGACCGGATACAGAATAATAATAACCTGCTGGCAGGTTTAATTTTTCAGATAAAATTTTGTTAATATCTTTAACTACACTGCCCATATCTCTATTTCTAACATTAAATTGTACAATTGATCTTAAATTGCCATTTTCACTGTTGATCATTGGTGGCCCATCGGTCAAATTTATATCAGCAAGTGCTGATAAAGGTATATGACTCAAATTATCAGGCATGGTTATTTCAAGGTTTTTAATTGCTTCTAAAGAGTCTCTATAGTCTCTGGCATATCTAACCCTTATAGGAAATCTGTATCTTTTATCAAACTGAGTAGAAATATTCATTCCACCTACAGCTGTTTCAATAACATCCTGAACTTTGCCTATTGGTATTCCATATCTAGCAACAGCTTTCCTATTAATTTCAATTTCTAGATACTTACCGCCAGTTACTCTTTCTGTATAGAGGTCAACAACACCATCAACTGGTTTAATAAGTTCTTCTACGTTTAAAGCAATTTTTTCAAGTTCTTTCAAATCTTCTCCAAATATTTTTATTGCGAGCATAGTTCTAACACCAGTGGCTAACATATCAATTCTATTGATAATAGGTTGGGTCCAGCCATTTGTAACCCCTGGTATTTGAAGTTTTTCATCTAATTCAGATATTATATCTTCCTTTGTTATGCCGGCTCTCCACATAGTTTCAGGCTTGAGAATAATAATTGTTTCAATCATACTAACGGGAGCCGGGTCAGTTGCTGTTTCTGCTCTACCTACTTTGCCTAAAACATATTCAACTTCAGGGTGTGATTTTATTATTTTATCCTGTAATTGAACTATTCTTTTAGCTTCTGTAATGGTTACATTAGGTAATGTAACAGGCATAAATAGTATACTACCTTCATTTAATGGTGGCATAAATTCTGTACCAATATTGCTGGCTTTAGGTAATATAATAATCATAGAAATAATAGCTAATAATATAGCTGTTTTTTTAAATCTTAAAACCAATTTAAGTAATGGATTATAAATCCAGCCAAAGAAAATTGAGACAGGGTTATTCCTTTCTGGTAAGAATTTATACTTCATTATTAATGTCATTAAAACAGGTACCAGAGTTATTGATATGATTGAGGCTCCCAGCATAGCAAAGGTTTTAGTGAATGCTAAAGGCATAAACATTTTACCTTCTCTTCCTGTCAGCATAAATACAGGTGTAAAAGATAATATTATTATTAGAAGTGAGAAAAATATTGGTTTACCCACCTGCATAGAGGAATCTAAAATAATTTGAAAATTAGATCTTTTATCATGATCAGATTTTTCAGCCAGATGTCTGGTGGTATTTTCAACTATCACAATTCCAGAATCAACAATTACTCCTATGGCAATTGCAATACCTCCCAGAGACATAATATTTGATGAAATGCCGAACAGCTTCATCAGAATAAAAGAAAACAATATTGATAATGGTAATGTTATTACAATAATTAATGAGCCACGAATATCCAGAAGAAAAACTATTACAATCAGACTTACAATAAGAACTTCTTCTTTTAATGTATGTTTTAAGGTATCAATAGATTTATTAATAAGATCTGTCCTGTCATAGGCTGTTTTAATTCTAACGCCTTGTGGTAAGCCTTTTTCAATCTCTTTTATTTTTTTCTTGATATCTTCAATAACTTGTCTGGCATTAGCACCATATCTGGTAACTACAATGCCACCAACTACTTCACCAGTTCCATTTTTATCTAGAAGTCCTCGTCTGATATCTCCACCAAGTTGTATATAAGCAACATCTTTTAAAAATACGGGTATCCCATTTTTATCCGTTTTAATAACTATTAATTCAATATCTTCAATATTTTTAATATATCCCTGTGCTCTAATATAATATTCCTGGTCATTAAGTTCTAATATTTTGCCTCCTGCTTCATTATTACTTCTTTGAACAGATTTGATTATATCGTTTATATCAAGGTGATAAGCATTTAATTTGTTAGGATCAATATCTATCTGGTATTGTTTAACAAAACCGCCTATGCTGGCTACTTCTGCTACGCCTGCTACAGAACTGAGTTGATAGCGGACATACCAGTCTTGGAGAGCCCTTAGTTCACTAAGATCATGAGTTTTGCTTTCCAGTGTGTACCAGTATACATGCCCTACTCCAGTTCCATCTGGCCCTAAAGCAGGTGTAACTTCTTCAGGTAGTAAAATCTTTATAGAGTTTAGTCTTTCCAGAACCCTTGTTCTTGCCCAGTAGATGTCAACATTGTCTTCAAAAATAATGTAAATCATCGAAAAGCCAAAAGAGGAAGATGCTCTAACAGCTTTAACATTTGGTAAGCCCTGAAGATTAACGGATAATGGATATGTAATCTGGTCTTCAATTATCTGTGGTGGCTTACCCTGCCATTCACTTAAGACTATTACCTGGTTATCACTTACATCTGGAATAGCATCAAGAGAACTATTTTTCACTGACCATAGGCCTGCAAAGATCAGTAATATTGTAAATATTAATATAATAAATCTATTCTTACATGAATATTCTATAATTTTATTGATCATTAGTGATTATGCCCTCCAGACAACCCCTTATTTAGTTGAGCTTCAGAATCTATCAAAAAGCCCCCTGAAATAGCCACTTTATCATCAGGTTGCAGACCTTCGTAAACTTCAAATACACTATCAAAACTTTTGCCAATTTTAATTTGTTGCATTTGGAATAAACCTGGTTTATCTTCTTTCCATACATAAGCTTTTTTACCAGTCTGAAATACTGCAGATTTTGGTATAGTAAGCAATGTTTTAGGGTTGGATTTTATCAAAACTTTTGCATACATGTCTGGCTTAAACATTAAATCAGGG
This sequence comes from Cyanobacteriota bacterium, assembly GCA_040752795.1. Taxonomy (GTDB): domain Bacteria; phylum Cyanobacteriota; class Vampirovibrionia; order JBFMGH01; family JBFMGH01; genus JBFMGH01. Next base: position 4,912 of record JBFMGH010000420.1, on the reverse strand, counting down.
TTTTTTAAAAGGGCTCTTATTTTAATTGTCCTGGTGTCACTATCCATAAAAGGATAAATGTAATCAATTTTACCTGTAAATAGTTTGTCAGGATAACTATCAATAATAATTTCTACAGATTGATTAAGTTTTACTTCTGATAAATTTGTTTCTTCAACCTGAGCTTCTACCCAAACTGTAGAAAAATCTGCTAAAGTAAATAATATTTCACCTTCTTTAAGGTAATTACCTTCTAAAACATGTATATCTATAACAGTTCCAGAATATTTTGAGTAAACAGGAATACTATCTTTGATATCATCTAAGCTTTTAATAGATAATATCTGTTGTTCGCTTAATCCGAAATATTTTAACCTTTGTTGTGCTGCTTTAATGGTTTCAGTGTAAGAACTAACCAATTCTGATAATTGGCTATTTTCAATCTCTTGTAGGTTTTGTAATGAATATAAATATTCTTTTTCAGCTGATATTAACTCAGGGCTATAAATTGTAGCTATTATTTCACCTTTATTGATGACATCTCCAACAGCTTTTATATATAGTTGATCAAGTCTTCCACCTATCCAGGTTGGAACTTTTGAAAGTTTATTAGTATCATAAGTAATTACACCAAAGGCTTCTATTTCTTTATTTACAGATTTTATTACTGGATGTGCTGTTTTTACATTTGCCATTAATTTATCATTAGGTGATAAACTAATAGACATTATTTCACTATCAGTTTTTTCTTGTTTAGTATTCTCTGAATGTTCAGAATGAACCTTTAATAATTTCTTTTTAACTAGCTTCATATTACACACAGGACAAACACCCGGCTTCTCAGATTTAACACCCGGGTGCATAGGGCAAATGTAAATGAATTCTTCGCTACCTATAATTTTATGAGTTGAATGTAGAGAATCATTTTTATTATGTTCAACTAGATGATTATCAACCGGATTTATTGATATATTATAAAAATATATCAATCCGATAAATATAGCTATAATAGCAATAATATAAACACTTAAAGCTTTTTTATCTGTTAATATATTTGTAATCTTCATAATTATAATTCTCCAGAACTTATAATAATGGTTTTTTAGCTCTTTTCATTCTTTTTAAGTTCTTTTTTTTCTAAAAACATATTGCATTTGGGGCAGGTTCCGGGGGTATTTTCTTTTATTTCAGGATGCATCGGGCAAGTATAATAAAAAGATAAATTCTCTTTTACTGTGTTGTTAGATTCTTTTTTATTATTTATATCCTGGTTTATTTCAGTTTTGCCAGTATTTGGAGTATCATTATTTGATTCCAGATTACTATTTGCAGTTGTACTACAGCTAGATACGCTTATTATGACAAGTGTTAATAATGTAATAAGTGATATGTATTTAATATTCAATCTTTTCAACATATTCAATCTCTCCTTAATACTTAGTTAAAAAATACTTTTACCGATAGCTTTTTCTAAAATGGCTATATCTTTGTAATAGTTTGAAAGGTTTCGATAATATTCAATTTCAAATTTATAAAACATTAATTGGGCGTCTATAACTGATAATAAATCTGTCTTATTTACTTCATAATTAGCTATTGCAGAATCTAATACCTGAGTTGTTTGAGGTATAATGGTATTTTTAAGTAACTCAATTATTCTTTTGTCTTTTTCTATATTTATAATTTGGTCATTAATTTCATAAGTAATATCATTTTTAATACTATCTAATTGTGAACTAACTGCTAATAGTTTATAATCCATTTCAGTCACTTTTAAATCTTGTTTTCTTTTTTTATATATTGGTAAATTGAAAGATAGGTTAACTGAAAACAAGTCGGCATAGCCATTATCTCTCTGGCCATAAGCTCCAGATAGCTTGAAATCAGGTAAAACTTCTTTTTTTGCTAATTCAACTCTTTTGGAATAACTATCAATTATTTTCTGATATTGATTTATTAAAGGCCGGCTTATATATGATTCATCTATCAAATCATTCTTGTTAAGAGCTATTTCAATTAATTCAAGTCTTTTAGTATTTCCTAATTCATAATCCTGAGGTATATAAGCCAAATTTTTAATTCTGCTTTTTAAATTTTCTCTTTTCTTTTCCAAAAAAATTAATTCTTCACCTAGTTTTGAAAGCTCTATCTGAGATTTTAATATATCTTGCAGGCTTCCTTTTCCGACCTCATACTTAATTTGTGTAATTTTAATAAGTTGAGAAATGAGTTCTTTATTTTTATTGACTGTATCAATAGATTCTTCAATAAAAGATAATTCAAAATAGTTCTGTTTAATATCATTTATAATTTCTCGTTGTTTTTCAAGATACATATATTCGATTGATTCAGATTCTTTAGCAGCTATTTCTTCCCTTAACTTTCGTTTGCCCGGAAATGGAAATGTTTGAGAGAGCTCTATTTGTTTTTGAGTCATGGCTTCAGATCTAAATGACATTTTAATCATAGGGAAATTCATTATTCCTAAACTTAGCATTGGGTCATCCAGTGCACCAGCCTGTTTGATTCTGCTTTTTGAAGATTCTGATTCATTGATTAAAGCAATAACTTCAGGGTTATTTGTGATTCCCTGAGATATTAACCAGTCAAGGTCTAATCTTTTTTCAGATTTTTCAACTATACTAGCTATAGTGGATGCCTGTTTAATGTCATTTATAGGGTCTTCAGCAGTCGCTATTGACTGAAAATTAATGTAAAATATTAAAAAAAGAATTATAACAACTAATAACTTTTTATATACCATTTTGCATCACCTATCATTAATGGGTTAACTGCTATATTATTTTTTCTTATCTCAAAATGCAGGTGAGGACCAGTAGTTCTACCCGATGAACCAGATAGGCCAATTACTTCACCTTGAGATACCAGCTGATTTGATTTAACCAGTATTTCAGATAAATGCATATAATAACTTTCTGAGCCATTATTATGCTCTACAAGTATGTATTTCCCTGCATTTAAACTGAGATTATTATTTATTTTTTTAATAATGCCTGATTTGTAAGCAAAAATAGGGGTTCCATTCTTTATGGGTATATCTATACCCTGATGATAATCATTTAACCCAGTAACCGGATTAATTCTATTGCCAAAGGAAGAACTTATTTTAAGGTTTTTTTTTGTTTTAAATGTTTTGAATTTATTAATTTTATTATTGTTATTATTGTTATTTTTGATATCTCTTAATGTATTTGTAAGTTTAGAGGAATTAGTGTTTATATAAGATAATTGATTATAGTAATCTTCATTATTAATAACTAATTCAGGATTGCCTTTTACTATACTGTTTGAGTGAACCCACTTTCTTAAATCTAATACAGAATTTTTTAGTTCCTGAATATTATTTGAATCTGTTGAGAGTGATTCAGTGGTGTTTTCTTTGTTTATAGAAACATTCTGGTTTTGTTCAGAATATGCAATTACGTTAAATTTCTCAAAAGAATAAACAGGGTTAAAAAGGCCATAGTAAATAACCCAAAAAGCAGATATTAGCAGGCTTTTTAAAATTAATGAATTATACATTATTCTCCAGAGCTTTATTACAACAAAAATTAATGTGTTTAGTATCCTGAACATTATTATCTATTAGCCCAACAGGACATCTTTTATAGACTTCCATCAGTTCATTAATAACTTTTTCACTGTTTCCAGATTGGATAGCTTCAGTAACACAGGTTTCAAGATGATTTTTAAGTATTACCTGAGAGGTTTTTTCCAGGGCTGATTGAACAGCTTTTAGCTGGTTAATAACGTTAATACAATATTCTTGATTGTCAACCATTTTCATAACTGCTAAAAGATGGCCGTTAGCTCTTTTTAATCTTAGAGTAACATCGTTTTTGACGGTTTCATCAATAGGCATTTTTTTTCCTCATTTTATTTATATCCACATGGGGGGGATATGGATATAATAACGTATAAATTATTTTTTTTCAATATAGAGATTTATGCCTAAATCTTATTGCTATAATAAAGCTGTTTAAAAATTTTAAGGTAGAAATAATTTAGATGAGACAGTATCTTGTTCAAAATCTAAACATTTATTTAAAGTCAATATTAATTCTTGGTTCCTTATTAGGTTCTTGTTTATTAGTTTATTACTTCCATAATAATCTGGAAGTTGAAATATTAATATCTCATTCTTTTTATCTCTCAATAATATTGGCTTCATTCTGGTGGCGTAAATATAGCATTCTTGTAGCTATTTTCTGTGCAGTTTATTTGGTAGTAAGTTGTATGGTGTTTTTACCTGATGTAGAATTATTTGATAACTTCTTTAGAGGTATTTTCTTTATTATTTTTGCCTATGTTATAAGTAGCCTTGCAAATTCAATAGATAAAATAAAACAGGAAAAGGATTTTATTAAATATAGATATAAACTTATATTTGACCATATGTCGAGTGCTATTTCATATAATAAAGTTATAAAAAATGAAGCAGGAAACGTAATTGATTTTGAAATTTTAGATATTAACGCACATTTTGAAAGAATTTTTTCTGTAAATAAAAAAGAAGCAATTGGTCAGAGATTTACCAATCTTTTTCCTGAAATAAAAAAAAGTGAATTTGGCTGGATACCAAAGTTTGAAGAAGTAGTATTAAAAGAAATTACCATTTATTTTGATCAATACTTCTTACCTCTTAATCTATGGTTTTCTATTGAGGCTTTTCCGTCTACAAATGATACTTTTGTAGCTATTTTTCGGGACATAACCCCTAATATAATGGCAATTAAAGAGAGAGAAAATATTCAAAAACAAATTCAACACTCTGAAAGATTAGCTTCTATTGGCCTTCTTGCAGCAGGTGTTGGCCATGAAATTAATAATCCTCTTGCAATAATTCAACTAAACATGGATGATATTATTGCTTATAGTGAAAAAATTAATATAAAAGACATGTATTTGCTTG
>JBFMGH010000419.1:0-3161 GCA_040752795.1 Cyanobacteriota bacterium | reverse complement strand
TTATATTTGCATGATATTCAACCCCGGGCATCATACCATTAAATTTGTCATCTTTATTGAATTTTGTGAAAGGAGTATCTTTAAGATCCTGTGCTTCATCTGCTGTTACACCTATCAGAATAATTTTATTATTAAAAGTATTCTTTAAATAGTCTTCATTATTTATGTTTTTCCTGATTTCACTTATTTTTATGTATTTAAACTGATAATTAGGACCTAAAAGCTCTGGATAAACAGTAAAGTAATCTTGATTTTTACTGGAATTTTTTATTATTTTTCGATTAAATTCAATTGTATTCCTATCAATTTTCTCTATATCTGAAGCTTTCGCATATATTGAAACCGCAAGAGCCATTGAATAGAATATTCTTTCATTATTTAATATTTTTCTATCATTTTCATTTTCAATAAACAATAATGCTTTCCTGTTAACATTATCACTATCTTTGGGAATATTAACAAATGCTGAATAAGAAGCTGCATTCTTTAAAAACTTAAGAGGTGAAATAAATTCAACCTCAAATTTATCATTAAAAAAATAATATGTTGCTAATATAACATCAACAATAGCCTTATCGTTAATGACACAGGCTAATTTCATCTCATCAGGATATTTTTTCACTGTATCTATTTCATCCGGACAATCTAATAAATAATCATTTCTTGATATTTCAGGAGGAAGTGGATATTTAAATTTATCATACAAAATATCTATACCTATTACTTCAGGTTTTGAATATTTTGAGATTGCTTTTATAACATCCGCTAAATGATCTGGCCTATCAATAATCCATAAAGAATCTTTATCTATTTCAATTATAACTATTTCTTCTGGTTTTTCTTTTTTTGCTTTTAAATCATAATTAAGTTGATACATTAAATCAGTAAAAAAGTTATCAATATTGATGAAATTCACTCTTTGTGACACAAAATATAATAGCCACCAGAATAAAATTAAAATAATTAATAATTTTACGTATATTTTGATTATTATTTATACCTTTCAAACATTTAATCGTAGATATAAAATATTATAAATAAATTTTATTTTCAATTTATTGTTTAATTATCTTGTCATTTCTTTTTTAAAAAACATTTGCTCAACTATTAATATTGTTATAAAAACTAACCCGGCAATTGTTCCTCCTAAATGCCCCCAGATATCAACTCTGTTTGCTTCTGATATATTGTATATTACCTGAAATACAATAAGCATGCTAAAACTAAACAGATCTCTTTTAAAGTTTTTTCTGTTTTCAAGAAGATTAATATAAATGAAATAAATTATAAAAGCAGTCATTAACCCATATGCAATTCCAGAAGCACCCAGAGAAACAACATATGGTGAACAATATGCTGATAAAGCTGTAGTTAAAATTGCTGAAAAGAAAATTAAAAAAGCTACATTTCTACTTCCTATAGATTTTTCAAGTAAAATACCCCAGATTGCTATGCTAAATGAGTTGGCAAATAGATGCGATAAATCAGCATGCAAAAGATTCGCCGTAAATAGCCTCCATAACTCCAGGTGATACAGTTTTGAAGGTATCAAAGCACCCCATTTTATAAATAAATTTGATGGCTCAGTCATATATGGAAAAGCTGAGATAATATAAATTATTATAATTGTTGCCAGAAGTGTTAAAGTAGATTTATATTTTGAAAAACTAGCTTTATTTTTTGCATGAGGTAAATAATAATCACTATTAATGTATATATTATAACAGTTTTTGCATACAATCATTGTAGGAGTTATTGATATATTACCTATTTCAAGCTCATTGCCACATATTTTACAATTGATTTCTTTTTCTTCAGGTATATTTATTCCCCTTATCTTTTGCTTTTGAGCACATTTAACACATAAATAACCCGCACTATAATTAAATGATTTACCTAAAGTTAACACTACTGAACACTTTGGACATTTATATTTTTTTTCTAACTTTGTAATTTTACTCATAATTAAACTATTATACTTGGGAATATTAATATTTGTAATTTATAAATTGCTTAAGGCTGCTAAATAATTTTATAAGTTTTTATTTTCAGATTTTTTCAATTTCATCTTTGTATTAAGATTTATACATAAATTGATTATTCTATTATACCTCTTATATAGTTCCGATAATTGTTTTTCAATAAAATTTCTTTACTTCCTTTAACCAGTAATGGGTTTAAAGGTTTTAAAAAGGTTATTTTTTATATGTGAATTTATATTTTTTTGAAGATACTGGTAATAGAACCCTTATCTTTTTTGTCTTCATTTGTTTCTTGTTCTTTTTCAGCTTTTTTATCTACAGTAGTTATTGGCCTTGCATACCTTGGATCTATTAAACTTAAGGCATCGAGAGCTTTACTTGATATATTTGTATCTTGATCTCTTTTTAATACTTCTAAAATACTAATTGAATTGTTATTTCTAAATTTTGAGACTAATTCAATAATATATTCTTTAATATATGGGCTTGAATCAGTTACAAGTTTATTTAAAATAACTAAATTATTGTCATCAATATAATAAGAAAACTGTTGTATTGCCTCATAGCGTTCTTGTTCATCTTCACTTGATAATCTCTTTCTTATATCATTTAGAATTTTTAATTTGGCTTCTTTTTGCTGACTAGGATGCAGCACTTTTAGCTCCTCAGGAGTTTTAAATGTAACCTCCTCCAGAGCTTTAGCAGTCTCTGAGTCAACCACTCCGCCTGACCTTCTTATATTATCAGAATCTACACCTAATTTACTTAAATCTGCTTTCATTAGCATATCATCATACTCATTTGCTATACGATTTACAGGTATATCTGATCGTGAAGGCCCTATAGTTTGTATTTTTAAATCTATAGAACTGTCAAATATTTCTAATTCTTCAACTAATTGAAGTTTTTCAAGATCACCCGCAATATATTGCCTTCCTGATGGTGTTTTTGAATTCTGTGCAACATTGTCCGGTTTCACTTTTTGTGGAGGTATATTTTGATCCATTTTAAGTTCCTTTAAAGGACTATAACTAAATTTGATTTAGTATAGCATAAAGGTTTACGATATTATTAACTATTAAATTATATTTTTATTATTTAAATTTGAATTCAAAAGATACTTCATATAAAGGATAAAATTTAAAACAAAAAATGAAAAAATATATTTATAATCGACAA
>JBFMGH010000418.1:0-2909 GCA_040752795.1 Cyanobacteriota bacterium | reverse complement strand
GAAACCAGGTAAACAAAAATTTTTCCTAAAATATGCAATATTAAAAACAATAAATAAATTGGAAATGTAATAATTTGACCAATATTAAACATTCATTATCCTCAAAATATAGCAATATTACCCTTTAACAGCTCCTTCTGTTGAACCTTTCAAGAATTGTTTCTGCATCAACAAGAAGAAAATTATAATAGGAATCATTGATATCACAGTGCCTGCAGCAATAAAACGCCAGTTAGTACTAAAATTACCCTGTAAATCATTCAGCCCTATGGGTAGTGTATACATTTCAGGATTAGTCAATACAATACTTGGCCATAAAAATTCTCCCCAAACACCAACAAAAGTAAATATAGCTAACGTAGCCAATGATGGAATAACCAGAGGCATCATTACTCTTAACCAGATATCAAAATGGTTACATCCATCGATTATAGCTGCTTCTTCAAGCTCTTTCGGAATACCCAAAAAAGCCTGCCTCATTAAGAATATTCCGAATGCATTCACAGAAAAGGGTAGTATTAAACCTGCATACCCGGCTAATGGTGAAACAGAGTCAACAAGGTTTAATTTCAAAACAATCAGATAAACAGGTATCATAATAACCTGAAAAGGTATCATAATAGTTGCTAATACACTATAAAATATAAAGTTTTTGCCTTTGAAATACATCCTTGCCAGTGCATAACCAGCCAGAGAAGATAAGAGCAAATTCAGAATAACTGTTGTACCTGCAACAATTGCACTATTAAGCATATATTTGATAAAAGGTACTTTATTCCAGACAGAAATTATATTATCAAGAGTAAAATTGTTAGGTAAAAATTGTGGTGGATAAGAAAAAATATTTTCATCCGGGCCTTTAAAAGCGGTTGATAAAATCCAGAGAAATGGCCCAATAGATATAATAGATACTATTATTAAAAAAATATACGATGAAATATCTCTTGTCAGTTTTTTATAATTCATTTCCTATGCCATATTACCCATATAACGTTTTTCTAAAAATTTCATATTGATAATAGAAAAGATCAGCGTAATTGCCAATAATACAAACCCTGCACATGAAGCATAACCAAAATCTAAACTCTCGAATGCTTTCTGATAAATATAATAAACCATTGTTTTTGTAGAATTAACAGGTCCACCCTGTGTCATGACGTAAATTTCTACAAAAACCTTCATTGCTGAAATAGAGCTAATAACTGAAACAAGTGCCATTGCTGGAGCTAAATGCGGAATAGTAACATTTAAATGCTTCTGCAAATTGCCTGCACCATCTGTCAGTGCTGCATCATAAAGCTCCTGAGGCACTGAGCTTAACGAGGCCAAATAAATAACCATATAATAGCCAAGTCCTTTCCAGATAGTTACAACAATTACAGCAAATAATGCAATATTTGGGTCTGTCAGATATCCTAAGGGCTTAGCTCCTAAACAACTTATCAGATAATTAAGCGGTCCACTTGAAGCATAAAGCCATTTCCATGCTATACCTGCTTCTACTATTGATATTACTACTGGTATATAAATCAAAGCCCTGAATAATGTTATGCCCCGCAAATGCTGATTAATAATAATTGCTATTACTAATGGAATAAACACTAGTGGTGGTACAGCAAATATGAGGTATATTATCGAATTTAATAAAGCCTGATAAAACTCCGGTGACATAAATAATTTATGATAATTTGCTATCCCTACATATTCAGGATTATATATATCATTGCTATAGGAAAAGAAAGTTAAATAAAATGAATGTATAAATGGCAGGAAGAAAAAAGTTATTAAAACAACTCCTGCAGGGATTATAAAGGCATATGGTACCCACCATTTAATATATTTCATTATTTTTAAATTCAACAGAATAATTACAATTACAAAACATTGTATTTATTCTTTTAGTATTTGGTCGAATATGTAAACTGTTATTAAAAAAGAATAGCTAATTACAGCTAGATCCTGTCCGCCCATTCAAACATAAAATTTGATCAGCAAAAAAACTTATTTGATTACTAATGTCTGGTTGCAAGACATCATTTACCGTAGATCCACTATAATTAATATGATCTGCAGTAAAAGAACCCGTAAATGGATTTATATTATTCAATATTTGTCTTGATGTAGTTCCATAAAAATCCATATTTATCATATTCATTTTGTCAACAATCTCTTTAGTAGCATCTTTAATATTACTACTTAATCCTGAACTATCAATTTGCTGGTAATAATAATTAACGGCAGAACCAGGATACGTTAATTCTGGCGGTGTTCCTATGTTAGGATAACCAACTGCAGCCTGTCCAGGGTACGTATAAGCCATCATATCTATTATATTTCTCATATCTCCAGGGTGAGCAAACATTTCTGGCATTAATGTTTGATATTCTGGAGGGAAATTTATATTTGCAGAGGTAGAGGAGCTATACCAACTATTAAAGCAAGTGACTGGATCAGCCTGACCTTTGCAATAGGTAGCCTTATCTTCAACCTGACTTTGAACATTAGCTATCAAGCTTGCTGTCTGGGCAAGTTTCTTTAAAAGTGCAGAACCTCCAGGGTCACTACCCTCTATTTGATCTGCAAGATTTTCAAGAATAGAAGCTAATTGATCATTAGCACCAGAAGTACCAGATGTTTCTACCAGCTCAGAAAAATTATCTGGCAAACCATTTAAAACAAAATCTCCATAGTCAATACTACAATTATTACCAGAACATGAGGTTACCGGGCTGCCAGAAGTGCCCCCCAATTCTCCACCATTATAAATAGGAGTTCCTGTTTCTTTATCATAACCGACACCAAAAGGTTTAAATCCATCAACTTCTGAATTAGATTTTGAAAACATAGAATTAATTTCACCACTTAGAGCCATAAAAATTGCTATACAAGCAATTGCTACTAATGCAATA
>JBFMGH010000417.1:0-10819 GCA_040752795.1 Cyanobacteriota bacterium | reverse complement strand
TTTCCAATTAGAATAGAGGGTTAAAAGGTAGATTAAGTAAAGGTTTTAGTCTGATTTTGAGCTTTTCCAAAAGTTGCACGGATTTCAGGTTTTTTGCAGAAAATTGCAGTTAGTAAACTAAAAGTTTAAAGAGCCTTTAAATAATGGTTATATCAATATTAAATCAAAAATATCTTGAGAAAGCAAAATTGATCAAATATCAAACAAAGATACTATGCCAGCGATTAAAACGTTGTTTAAAAGCTAACTAGTTCAATTTCTAATAAATATTTACTTATAATGTTCATAGATAAATGTTTTATAAAAAAAATATTAGCTATATAGGTTTATTCTTTATATTTAGTTTTGTATAAACTCAAAGTGCTTACTGTAAGCTTAATAAAGAATATTAAATTAACAAGATACTATTTAGTAGTAGTTATTTTGATTTTAAATAAAAATATTAAGTGTCGTTTGTGGGCTATTACTGGTTTTTGATTAAATATAAACTTAAAGTGCTTACTGTAAGCTTAATAAAGAACATTAAATTAAGAAAATACTATTTAGTAGTTGTTATTTTGATTTTAAATAAAAATATTAAGTGTCGTTTGTGGGCTATTACTGCTTTTTAATTATATATAAACTCAAAGTTCTTACTGTAAGCTTAATAAAGAATATTAAATTAACAAAATACTATTTAATAGTTGTTATTTTGATTTAAATAAAAATATTAAGTGTCGTTTGTGGTCTATTACTGCTTTTTAATCAAATATAAACTCAAAGTGCTTACTGTAAGCTTAATAAAGAACATTAAATTAACAAAATACTATTTAGTAGTTGTTATTTTGATTTTAAATAAAAATATTAAGTGTCGTTTGTGGGTTATTACTGTTTTTTAATTAAATATAAACTCAAAGTAATTACTGTAAGCTTAATAAAGGAACATTAAATTAACAAAATACTATTTAGTAGTCGTTATTTTGATTTTAAATAAATATATTAAATGTCGTTCGTGAGCTATTATTGTTTTTTAATTAAATATAAACCCAAAGTGCTTACCGTAAGATAGTAAAGAATATTGAATTGATCGAAAAAGCTTGATCTAAAGAGAGGTTAAAGAAATACCTCTTTTCTTCGATGGAAAAAATGATAAAAAGAATTTATAATTATTAAGAGTAAGTGATTGAGGCTGGAAATTCGCCGAGCCAGCGCACGGGTTTTAGACAATAAAATTGCGTGCAATGAGGGGAAGGGCGTCCCTCCAATCGCTTATTTTTTTGCAAATTTGCTTAAATTCTTTACTTTTTTTATTTTTCTTAAAAATGCAACCCATTGAAACTATTGAATTTGCAAGCATTTTAGATACCCTTTATGCCTCACTGATTAATTTAGGGTTATTTCAATCATAATTTTAGCTCTTTAAAAATGTTAAAAAATCGTTTAAAATGTAAATAGAGTAAGTAGTTGACAACTGGAAAATCGTTCTGGCCAGTTAGAACTTCCTTTAATGAAGGCGGTCCTTATGAGGGAAATGAGCGACCCTCCAACTATTTACTCTTTTAATTTGCCATAAATTATTTCTTGATGAGAATGTTTTACTTTGTGTGCACTAACCTATTATTTAATTAGAGCCTTTTTTGTCGTCTTTTAAATACCTCTTTTCTTTGATGGTAAATAATTTGTAAATCGTTTAAAATGTAATTAGAGTAAGTAGTTGACAACTGGAAAATCGCTCGGGCCAGTTAGAACATCTTGTTTTTACAAGTCGTCCTTATGAGGGAGGTTAGAGCGTCCCTCCAATTATTTACTCTTTTAATTTGTCATAAATTATTTCTTGATGGTTTAGTTCTTTATTTCTACGTAGTACCGCATGAAAAGTGCTCGTTATAGGAGCTAAAAAAAAATATATTGCCAATAAGACCTATCATCAACATTATCAATCATTAGATTGTAATGAATATGTGTATAATAAATTAATCTTCAGTTTTTTTAGATTCATTTATATTTAATAGTTTCCAAAATTCAAGTATATCAATAATTGATGCTCTTAAATTTACTTCAAAATCTGAATTAGGATGATTTTTGTCTAATAATTTTCTATCTAATCCTTTTTTTAGTTGTGTTTTAAATATATAACTTATTATTGATGTTTTTACAGGTGGTTTTATATTTTTAAATAATTCTTCAAAATGTTCTAAGTTTGATAGTATTTTTTCTAACAGAGCACATTCTAAAGTTATTCGATCATCTACTGGTATATCGCTGTGTTTTTCACCAATTCCAGTTAATAACCACTTAAAATTAAAAGAGAATTTTTGTTCAATTTTTAAAGCTAAATCTATAGGAAGTTTGATTTTTCTATTTTCTATATCTTTAACTTTATGGCTTTTAATTTCTAAATTTGTAGCAAATTCTTCTTGTGTTAAGCCAGTAGCCTCTCTAACCTCTTTTAATCTTTCTCCTTGTTTTTCTAATTCGATCATTATTATTCCACCTAATTTGAATTATTTCTACAAAATACTTGATAACTTGGAAAAATTTTGCTAAACTTAGAATTATGTTAATTTATTCTTTAAAATAAAAGAATAATTCATTTGGAGAAAAAATGGTAGTCAACAAAGACATAGAGCAATATATTTTGATCCATAATGCTTTAAAAAAGAAAAACCTGACACAATCTTATATTGCTGAGGCATTGGGTGTAAGTCATTCTTCTATTTCTCGATATATTTATGGAACCCGTAAAAGTACACGATTTAATCAATGGGTAAAAGAGAATTTAGGACTAGATATACCAGAACACACAGCTAGAAAAAGGGAAGTCGTTTAATAAATGTATTCAAGTATCGAAAATAGAACTATATTAGGCAAAAGGATAAGGATTATTAGAGAAAAACTCTCAATGAATCGGGATGTCTTTGCCGAATGGGTAAATATATGCCCTAGAACATTAAGTGATTATGAAAGTGGTAGAACGAATATTAAGCCAACATTTTTGTTTAAGCTTATTGAGAAGTCTAATGTAAATATAAACTGGCTATTTTCAGGAATTGGGAAATTATTTAACAAAACTATAAATAACAACAAAAATAAGTGGGTAACGGTTAAAAGACTTAGTGAAATAACTGGAGTACCTGAAAGGACAATTCATTACAGATGTCAGATTGACAGGTATGTAAGCAGGAAAAGCCTTAATAATTTATCAGAAGTATTGTTAAGCTCTTTAGAAGAAGATTTACAGGAAATATATTCAAAAATTAATGTTCAGTTGGAGAGTATCAAAGTTAAATGAGTATAAGGATTATAAAAAAAGATTTTATTATATTATCCACTCTGAGAACATTACGTTCTATGCAGGAGCGAGGTTTGTTAATCCTTGAACTTATCGTTTCTACTTTTTTTGGTTTTATTAGGTTACTTATACTCTCTATGCAGGAGCAAGGAACTTCAATACTTTGGCTTAAAGCCCCTGCTTTTTCTTTTAGACGTTGGAAACAACTATATTTTAACAGTAATGAAAATTGGCGGTCATTAATTCCTAATTATAAATGGAGGGATTTATAATGGCCTTAATTCATACTGAAATATTTAATATATATAAAGACCCTAACTGCCTTGACAGTATATGTTTAGCAAAAGAATTTAGTTATATAGCTAAAATTAATCATAGAAAAGTTTTAAGATTGTGCAAAAAAAGAAAGATTCAAACTGAGATTATAGGTATATTAGGGATAAATACTTATTTAATAACTATTGACGAGCTTGATGGTAAGCTTAGAAGAAGATATTTAACCAACTTATATAAACAATATGGTATTGATACAAAAGATTTAAAAACAGCTCGTCTTCAATATCACAGTAAGTTAATTTGGGGAACTACTGATTTATCATTAAAGTTAGATGAATTAGTAAAATTGCAGGCTAATAAAACAAAGGAAAACAAAGAAATTATTACACCCTCAAAAAGTCGTTGTGTTATCAATGACGTAAAAAAGATGCCTGAACTTATAGCCCTTGCTAGATTAAAAATTATTACTGATTGGTTAGAATATAGATTTAACAGTAAAAGAGAACACATTAATTATGAAAAAGCAGACAAATTATTTTTGAATAGTTATCACGAGTCTGAAAAATATTGCAATGAAAGAAATGTATTAAGCTGTATAGGTTCTGTAGATACATTAAGACGTTGGAAACAACTATATTTTAACAGCAATAAAAATTGGCGGTCATTAATTCCTAATTATAAATGGAGGGATTTATAATGGCTTGTCAAATAACAAAAGATTTTTATACTTTTTTATCTACTGAGCCTGATTTTTCAGTCTCAACAAAATTTTTCAGTGAAAAAACTAATATACATCTAAGAACAGTTCAAAGATGGTGTAAAAAGGGCAAAATACCTACAGAATATATAAGAATCTCAGGACGTAAAATTTATACAATTATCATTGACAAGCTTGATGGTAAGCTTAGAAGAAGATATTTAACCAACTTATATAAACAATATGGCATTGATACAAAAGATTTAAAAACAGCACGTCTTCAATATCACAACAAGTTAATTTGGGGAACTACTGATTTATCCATTCCTTTAAAGGAATTAGCAAAGAGGAAAGGCATTAAATGGGCTTCTCCTGCGATTGATGTTAATGATATTGATAACAATAGAGTTGATAATAATTCAAATGATCTTATTTTAGAACCTGAAGTAAATAAAGAGGCTTTAAAACAAGCTCATAACTCTTGTAATGTTCAGTGTGATGATTCATTAAATCAAGAACATATTAAAACAAGCATGAATGAGAATGTATTAATCTCTGAAATATCTTCTCTTTATCAAAAACAGGGGCAGGAAAACATAATAAATAATGATTTTCAAGCTCCTGTTGTTTCTTTAGGTAATGAGGTTTCTAAATTCGAAGGTAGTGCGATTATACCTACATATTTAGAAGAAAGAGAAGAAGAAAAAACAATTAGTATGACAGCAAAGATAAAAGCTAGAGCTAAAGAAAAGCTAGTATTTGAATTAAGAACCTTCTTAAAAGAGAAAAAATCAGATAAAAAAAGGACAAAAATAAAAGATACTAAAGAATTTGTTGTTTTATACAATACAGGTGTAATAAATGAAGCTCTTTTAAGCCAAATAGGCAAAATAACAGAGCGTACTTTAAGAACATATAATAAAAGGCTTGGTGAAAATGACAACTATGAAGTGTTTTTAGAAAAATATAAATGTTCAACATTTGCTGTAAGAAATATTAAACCAGAAGTTGCAATAATGTTAAATGACCTTTTATTGAGTTCAAGCCAGTTTGATATTGCTACATCTTATGAATGGCTGGTTAAACATTTAAAAACAAAAGGGATAGATGAAATACCTTCAAAATCAAGTTGTAGAAGATATGCAGAGGACTTTAAAAAGAACAGGTATGATGTTTATACTTTTGGAAGAGAAGGCGGTAAAGCCTTAAAAGACAAGGTCGGTGATTATACTGAGTGCGATAGTAGTAATTTAAAAGTTAATGAATTATGGGTAACTGATGGCAATACACTTGATTTTCAAGTTTTAGACCCTGTAAAAAATACACCTATCAGAGCTACATTGCAACCATTTTTTGATCAAAAGAGTTGTGCAATAGTAGGTTTTGAAATAACACCAACGGGTAATACGGACACTGTTTGGTCGGCTTTAAGAAGTAGTATTATTAATGCTGGAATGAAGCCAACTTATGTAAAAATGGATAACGGAAAAGAGAGTAAAAACAAACAAATTACTACAACATTAGATAAGTTATTTATTAAAAGAATGTATGCCAAGGCTTATAATGCCAGAGCTAAAAAAATAGAGCGATTTTTTGAAGATTTGACAAGTGATTTTTGTAAAGCAATGCCTACTTATATAGGAAACTGTATTGCTAACAGACCAGCACATCATAGACGTGATGAAAAAGACCATCAACAAATACATAAAGATAAATATAATGACTATATGCCAACGATTGAAGAAGCTAAAAAAATGATGCAGTGGTGGATTGATGAAATGTATCATCAAAGAGAATGCCCTAATGTTAAAGGTAAAACAATCGGAGAAGTATTTGAAGCGGGTAAAGGCTCTGGTATTGAGATAAAAGAACTTGATGAAGTTATGATGTATCAAGAAGAGAGGAAAGCTTCCAGAACAAGGGTTAAATTAAGAGGTCATTCTTATAGCTGTAATAAACTTTATGGCATTAATAAAAGAGTTTTAGTCAGATATAACCCTATGGATTTATCTAAAGTCTATCTTTATGATGAATATAATGTATTTATTGGTGTAGCAACCCTTCCAGAAAAGCATAGCCCTGTTGTTATGTTTAAAGGTAGTGAATCAGAAATAAAATCATTTAAGGAAAAACAAAGAGAACTTAATTTACAAGCTAAAAAGACTAAACAGGACTTCAAAAAAGCACTTAAAATTAATAATAATGAGACTAAACAACTTAAAAATAGCAGTATTAAATTGATACCTGAGTATAAACAAATTGATAGTGATGTTATAGAAATAAAAACAGAAGAGCAAAAACTTGAAGAATATTACAAAGAAGCCTTTAGCGGTAACTACAACATTAAGACGGAGGTGTAATTAGTGTTACAACTGCAAGAAAGATTAAAGAGTCATATAAAATTAAATAATCTTAGGCACAATGAGGTATCTAAAGCAATAGGTTATAGTGAAACTAGTTTAAGTCAATGGCTAAGCGGAAGTTATAAGGCTGATACAAAAGGAATAGATGAAAATATATTTGCATATCTTGAAAGAGAAGAAGCTAGAGAAAAAGAAGTGGTTAAAAATCCTAATACAGTAGTAACAAATGCTGTTAATATACTTTTTGATTCCGCAAAATTAAGCCATTTAGATAAAAGAATGCGTGTTATCTGTGGAGAAGCTGGTATTGGAAAAACCACAGCTATAAAAGAATATGAAAAAGCTAACACTGGCGTTATTATAATAAATTCAAATATAACAATTTCACCTAAAAAATTGTGTAAACTTTTTTATGAAAAGCTAGGAATAGCTGGTAGTTCGCATACTGGCGATATGCTTGATGAAATTATATTAAAATTAAAAGATACAGATAAGCTGGTTATTATTGATGAAGCGGAGTATTTGCCTTATAAAGCTCTTGAAATAATCAGGACTATTTATAATGAATGTAACATAGGCATATTATTAGTTGGAACACCTGATCTTTATTACAATCTAAGAGGGCAAAAAAACCAGCATTCTATGTTATGGAGTCGTGTTACTAGAGCAGATTTTTTAAAAGAGCTTACTTTAAAAGAAACTGAAAGCATTGTTAAACAATATTTTACAGAAATAGACAAAGAAGTTGTTAAAGAGTTTCATAATCTTTCTGAAGGCAATACAAGAACATTAATTAATTTAATTGTTAATACTTTTACTCTTACAACTCGTACAGGTCATAAAATAAATAAAACTATGATTAAAATAGCTATTCAAGGATCAATGAAGGAATAAGAATCTATGATTAATAAATATGTAAAACTAAATAATCTTTTTTTTAAATGCCCTTGCGGTGTGACGCAATTTATTGCTGAAAAAGACACAGAAGCATTTAGAACATTAACTAATGATTCTGATAATATCTCTTCATTAGGATGCGGATGTGTTTTACTCACTGGTTATGAAGAGTTAAATTACATTGATGAAGATATAAACAGAGAAATATTTGAAGCTGTCTATACTTTTTGTGGATATACAGACAGGGAAAAATTATTTAAAGAAGGAACTTCAAGTAAAATACAATTAATTAAAGCGAAAATTAATTGTGTTTGCGAGGTAACTTATCCAATTATTTTTAATAAACTTAATGATTTCAATTACTATAAGGGTGATTGTCAGTGTGGCTCAAGGCTTGAATTTATAACAATGAATCAAGAATCGCTAGGTTTATCTAGTGATGACGATTTTGATGATGACATTGAAGATAATTTAGAGGATGAAGAATTTGATAATATTCTTGATTTTGAAGCTCTAAAAGCTGAAATTGAAGAGAAGGAAGCTGATACAAGCCAGCTTGATAAAAATAAAATCATATTAAGCCTTAAAATCATTGGCAAATGCGAGATTAAACCTTTTAAAAAGAAAAAATATCATAAGTAGTAATGACTAAAGGAGGCAAAAGAAATGACTATAAACCCTAAACAAGTAACACTTATCAAGACAATTATAGGTAAATTAAAGATTAGTGATGATTTATACACTGAGATGTTAGGCAATAGATATAAAGTTGATAGCTGTAAGGATTTAACTCAAGCTCAAGCAAAAGAGTTTATTACGTTTTTAAAGATACAGGCTAATGAATCAGGTTTGAATTTTCCACAAAAGAGTTTTAATAAATTTAAACACAACAATTTATCAGATAGAAACGGTATGGCAAGCCCTAAACAACTGAGAAAAATAGAGGCTATGTGGCTTGATTATACTGGTGATCCTGATGAATTGAGTAGAATTAAAAGATTGAATGCTTTTTTAGATAAGAGGTTTGGGATAACTAACATAAAATTCTTGCCAATAAGTAAAGCTAGCAAGGTTATTTACTGTTTGCAAAAAATGATTGATGGAAAATTCACCAAATCATGTCAGAAGTCTTGTAATTGCGTTTAAAGCTTGAAGGTATATCTAAACACCTGAAAAAGTTTTTAAACAAAGTTTAAACGTTTTTAAACAGTTTTTAAACAGGGTCACGGAAAACTTTAGCGAATAAATAATTGAGGAATATCGATGAAGACATTTGATGAATTTTTAAAAGACCTAAAACCAGAAGATTTACCAAACGAAGATATACAATTTTTAGCTTCAGAAGGCGGTATTGATCTTGCACTAAAAGTTATTAAAGAATTTCCTGGGCATCGTTTTTACGTACCAATGAGGGCACTTGACGATTATAAAAGAAAGTATATACGTACTTTTTGCACAGGTAGCAGACAAGATATTTTACACTTTGCGAAAGAACTTAATTATACTCAAGAAGCAATATCAAAAGCTTTGAAATCACCTGAAATTGGACGGGATAAACAAGGTTAAAAGAAAATATAGTAACAAGATAATAGAGGATTTTAAATGAAGGGAAAAACATTGATAAGGTCACAAAATGAAAAAATGGAGTGTGTTGTAAGACGTTTAGAAAACATGCTGTTGGTGGAATCTGTAGAGAAAGAGGTTTTAGATCAAGAAGCTTCTTTAATCTTGCAAGAAATGTGTGATCTTGTGGAAACAACACCCGAAATAGTTCAACAATTTAACGATGAAATGCAAAAAACAATTTTAGATATAGTAGATTTGAGCTGTTTACGAGCTGAAGGTATTAAACAAGTAAGATTGATACAAGATTTAGACAAACAAATGACTATAAAAGCTCATAACATTGTTAAAAGGTTTGATTTATTAGAACAATTTTTAAATGGAGGGTTTAACCAATGTCTTTAAACAAGAGTGCTGAAGTCTTTAAAACAGGATATCATACTGATGCAAGCGGAAAACAGCGTTATTGGTCTACTAAAGAGCTTGATACAATTGCTGATAAGTATAATCAAAGTACACATGAAGCACCTGTTGTTATTGGTCATCCTACTAACAATGCTCCTGCTTATGGTTGGGTAGAATCATTGAAAAGAGAAGGCAATGTATTGATGGCAACATTTAAGCAATTACAATCAGAGTTTATTGACTGTGTAAACAAAGGGCTATACAAAAAGCGTTCAATCTCTTTGTATCCTGATCTTACATTAAAACATATCGGCTTTTTAGGAGCTGTAGCACCTGCAATAAAAGGTTTGAAAGATGTAACGTTCTCAAATAATCAATCT
This sequence comes from Cyanobacteriota bacterium, assembly GCA_040752795.1. Classification (GTDB taxonomy): domain Bacteria; phylum Cyanobacteriota; class Vampirovibrionia; order JBFMGH01; family JBFMGH01; genus JBFMGH01. The sequence continues at coordinate 967 of JBFMGH010000417.1, read as the reverse complement.
AATTGTGAATTATATGAATTTAGTGTTGAGCAAAACGTTTTAAAATCAAACGAAATCAAATTATCTTATGAAGCGAATGATAATAGTATTTTCTCGCAGGTGCAAAAATATCAAGATTTTTCTGAGTCGAAAGGTAGTTATATTTCTTTTACAGAATCTCTTAATCTTGTAACAGAAAATATAAGCACAAATAAAGCTAAAGTAATAACTGAAAAAGCTAAAACTCTAGTCGATAGAGTTGAACAAAAAGGTAAAGCACTTAATTTTACAGAGGCTTTAAATGTTGTAACAGGTAAAAATAAATACAATAAAGAGTTGATTACTCTTGATGCAATTGATTATATTGAGTATTGCGAAAGAAATAATAAACCTTATAACTATACTCAGGCTGTATTAACTGTTAGTGGTGCTAAAGATATCAATGATAAAAATTTAATGGTTTCAGCAGCTGAAACATGCTGTCACTTTGCAGAGAAACAAGGTAAAACTATTACAATATGCGATGCTATCAGCATTATAACTAAAGAAACATTATAAAATCTATTAGCTAAAGTAGTATTAGACAAATACAAAGGAGAAAAATAACAATGAATTTAACTGGTACAAAAACAAAAAACTATCAAGATTGTATGAAAGAGATGAAAACAGAACTTCAAAATATTGAAAAAGAACGTTCTAAACAACAAAAGGATCTTAAAGATAAACAAAAAGAACTTGAAACAGTAGAAAAAAAGCTTGCAGTTTGTGACAAAAAGAAAAATGAAGCTGTTGAGGTGCTAGAAGTTGCTTTTAAGGCACTAGAAAATTTAAGAGAAGAAAGACAGCTTGCTTTAATTACTGACAGGTTTTACGCAACTGAGCAATAATCATTAATATTATTGAATTTTTTAGCTCTAAACGTATGTAAATAATCCTGGTGAGCTGATTCTAGGCTTTGATTAGGATAATGTTCTTTTAAATATAAATA
>JBFMGH010000416.1:0-2662 GCA_040752795.1 Cyanobacteriota bacterium | reverse complement strand
ATTCTTATTATTTAGATATACAGAAATATCTGAACTATTTTCAATACGTTGATTATTTATAAAACTATGAGCAGCTAACCCAACCCCCAGATAAGGTTTATTAAGCCAGTAATTAAGGTTATGTTTACATTCAAAACCAGCTTTAGAATAATTTGATATTTCATAATGGTTAAAATTATTTATATTAAGAACTTTATGTGCTTCAAGAAACATTAAGGCCTGTGCTTCATCATCTGGTATATGAGAGTGTTCTGGCGAATATTTTTTATTGAAAGGTGTATCTGGTTCAATTTTAAGTCCATATGCTGAGATATGTTTTATGTCTAGTGATAGGGTCTCTTGTAATGTATAATTCCAGTCAATTAAATCTTGTTGTGGCAAGCCATACATTAAGTCAATACTTATATTATTTATAGTTGCTTTTTTAATATTATCTATGGCCAAGTATATATCTGATACATTATGTGGCCTGCCCAGGCATTTTAATATGTTATTATTGAATGACTGGGCTCCAAGGCTTATTCTATTTATTCCCAGTGGTTTAAGGTTTTTAATATAGTTATAGTCTGAACTGGAAGGGTTGATTTCAATAGTGAATTCATTATTATCATTAAAGGTTAGTTCTAATAATGGTTTAAGAATATATTCATAATCTTTTATAGACAATAATCCGGGGGTTCCGCCTCCTATGTATATCGAGTCGATAGAAGTTATTGAATAATCATCAATAATTTTATCTATCTCATACCTGAGTCTATTAACATATTCTGTTACTGGAAAACTTTTCACAGGAAACGAACAGAAGTTGCAGTAGTTGCATTTCTTTATGCATAAAGGGATATGGATATAAATATAAGCATTATTAATCAAAATTGAATTAGTTCACAATAACACGTAATAAACAAATAATTGTTCAAGAAATAATAAATTAATTTGCTGTTCAGCAAAAATAATTATCTCAGCAATAGTTATACTTATCCACGGAAGTAAATGATATTATGACTTTAAATTATTCCTATAATCTGGAATCTATAAATTTCTTTCAAGGATCAGTATATCTCAGCAATATAATGAACGCATAAATAAAATAGACTTCAGAAAATAAAGGGTTCGGGTGTTATGCCCGCCTTCGGCGGGCATAACACCCTCATGATTTCCAGTTATGTCTCATAATTTCATGCGTTTACTATAGTCCCGTTTAATTCGTAAATTTGTTACAAACTCTCAAGGCTCAAGTAATGACTTAAGTTAAAGATTTTGCATTTAACACACTGTAAATATTTAACAGGGACCAGGTTTTAGAGGATTGGGCTCAAAGGGCCCGCCCCGCGGGCCTTTTGAGCCCTAGGCAAAGATCTATTTCCGAAACTTTGTGAATAATCCGGGTAGTTAGTATCTTGGTAACAATTTGTAAAAATTTTTAAGGTTTTATTATATACAAAAACTATAAATTTGATGATTTTTTTTCCAAACTCATTGATACGAATTATTACAAATTATTTAAAATCAGGCAATTTTAGGCAATTCGCAATCAATGTTTGTTTTTATATTTATAGAGGTGAATTTACGAGGACTTTATTTAGAGGAGTAGAAAATGTTAAGTGCATCCTGGAAAAAGCAGATACTTGCTGTTTTGACAGTTGCTATAGTTCTCTGTTCCGGTGCTTTTATTGTGCCTCACAGTGATAGCAGCGCAACTCCAGCTGTGGAAGCCACAGGTGTATTAGGTTAAGGCAAGGCAATAGAATTGTTTCTAGCTTAAAATCTTGACAGGACTGAGAGTGGGCAAATCGAGGAGTTTTTTGTTATCACGTCTTACACAAAAATGCACAGGTTTTCCTGTGCATTTTTGTGTAAATTTATATTTATTTAACCTTATAGGTAACCTGGTTTGGTTATAAAATTTATTTTTTCATTCTATCTTTTATTGGAACTACAACGGGAGCTACCTTTTTGCCTCCGGTTGAGAGTTCTTTTTCAAGGTCTTTTACCATATCTTTTATTTCTTTATAATCTTCAAGATCTAAATCATAATTACTTACGTGCTCTTTAATTTGCTCGTTAGTAATAGGCATAAACTTGACGTTTTCGTCTTTTTTGGCAATTTGATTAATTTTATCTATGTATTCATTTATGTTTTTCATGTGACTGACCCCATTAGCCTGCTAGAACGTCTCTAACTATATAAAAACAGAATGAGGGTAAAAATTGCTATTTTTTAACAAATTATTGTTCTATTTGTAAACTATACCAATCCACTAAAGAAAAATATATATAACCCAGTTAATTCGTGAATTTGTTACAAACTCTCAAGGCTCAAGTAATGACTTAAGTTAAAGATTTATGCATTTAACATACTGTAAATATTTAACAGGGTTCAGATTTTAGAAATCCGGGTTCAAAAGGGCCGCCCTGCGGCCCTTTTGAACACTCGATAAGGATCTATTTCCGAAACTTTGTGAATAATCCGGGATAGACTAAATTTGACCCTTAATCCCCTTGAATCTATCAATACTTTCAAGGAATAGTATAATACCTGATTGAAACCAGTAGACAACTTTTCTTCAACCTGAAACATTTTCAGTATTTATCATACTTATACCAATCCACGGAAGTAAACGATATATGGCTTTAAATTATTACAGGGTGTTTTTGCCTGCGC
>JBFMGH010000415.1:0-2200 GCA_040752795.1 Cyanobacteriota bacterium | reverse complement strand
TGTTTTAGTTATTATCTATTTCAGATACAAAAGTATAAAAGGAAAAAGATTTTATATGTCTAACATTGAAAAACTACAAGATTCTATTATTGATGAATTAGTGGCGAAATATGAAGACGAACCTTGTCATTGTCGTCAGGTTATGAAGCTTGCATTGAATATATTTGATGAATTAACCACTATTGTGCATAATTATGGAATAAAAGAAAGAAAACTATTAAAGTATGCTTGTTTATTACATGATATTGGATACCATATATCCTGGGAAAACCATAATAAACATGCTTATAATATGATAATGGATTTTTCAATGCCTCATTTTTTGCCAGAAGAAATTGAAATCATAGCTAATATAGCCAGATATCATAGAGGAAAACTGCCAAAAGAAAAGCATAAAAACTTTGCTAGAATTAAAAACCGGGAAACAAAGAAATTAATTAAACATTTAAGTTCATTTATACGTATTGCGGATGGCTTGGATCGTTCTCATTCTGATGCGATTACTAAGGTAAAGATTTTGAAAGATGATTATACTGGCAAAATTACATTTTTTATACATACAAATCATCATAGTTGTCCTGGTGAACTTTATGCAGCAAATAAAAAGAAAGATTTATTTGAGCAGGAATTTAATCTGGGTATAGATTTTATAATACAGCACAATTAATCCTGCTTATTCACAAATCAGGAATCAGTGGGAGCTTGTAGGGTCTCTTCTTCTGAGAACTATCATCTGAATTATACCAATCCACGGAACTAAACGATATATGGCTTTAAATTATTCTAGGGTGTTTTTCGTTGCGTAGCAACGAAAAACACCTGGCCTCTATAATCTGGAATCTATATATTACTTTCAAGGATCAGTATAACAATGTGTAAATTCAGTATTTTTTAAATATACGGAATGCACAATGCTCATTTATTAATAGTTTTATTATAAAACTCTTTATTTTTTTGAATGGTATCTCTTATTGGCAAAGAATAAGGACATCTCTGTTCGCACAGGCCGCACCTGACACATTTGTCAACACTTTTTATGCCCTCAAGAAACCATTCAGCAGAGTATTTATTACCATAATTTCTCATTAACCTGGGGATAGCCATAGCTGCAAATATTTTTACATCTGCCGGGCAGGGTTCGCAATAAGCACAACGTCTGCAAAAATTATGGCCGACCTCTTTTTTAATTATTTCAATTTTGTCAAGGTCTTCCTGCGTAATAGGCTCTTTATTTTCGTATAGGTTGACAATTTCTTCAATTTCTTCTATTTCAGATATTCCTGGTATAGGGATATATTCCGGGTATTGTTGCAGGTATCTAAAACATAATCTGGCATTATTGAGTTCGCCGCCGCCAAGAGGCTTCATTATTATACAGCCAATATCTCTTTTTTGAGCTTCCGGGAAAAGCATTTCAAAGGAATTGCATTCAACGAAATTACCAGGGAATTGTATAGTTTCAAATTTATTAGTTTTAACAAGTTGTATTGCAGCTTCAAGTCTGTGTGAGGTGATTCCAATATGCCTGATCTTACCGTTTTTTTGTGCTTCCAGCACTGTATCATAAGCACCATCTTCTTTAAATACTCTTATAATGTCATCGTCTTTAGAAACCTGATGAATCTGAAATAAGTCAATATAATCAGTCTGAAGCAACTTAAGGCTATTATGAATATGATCCAGTAGTTCTTTTTTAGTTCTTCTGGTAGATTTAGTAGCTATAATGAGATCTTCTCTCTTATATACGTTTTTAATAGCCATTCCAATTTTTTCTTCGCTATCTACGTAACCGTTAGCAGTATCGATAAAATTAATGCCAAGATCAATAGCCCGTCTGATAGTCTTTATGGCTTTTTCATGAGAGACTCTTGATATTGGAATACCGCCGAAGCCAATTTCTGAAACAAATAAATTGGTTTTTCCAAGTCTGTATTTTTTCATAACAACTCTCCTTCAGCCTGGTAATAGAATTTTAACATAGCCTTTATTAAATTTCTAAAAGATTAGAATATTTACTGGAGTTTATACACGTTTCAGGCCTGATAATACTGGAGATTTACAAAAATATTTTTGTTATACTATTCCTTGAAAGTAATGATAGATTCCAGAGAATTGAGGGCAGGGTGTTTTTCGTTGCGCAGCAACGAAAAACACACCCTCTCTCTTCTCCTGAGAACTATCATCTGAATTAACCGGGATA
>JBFMGH010000414.1:0-10152 GCA_040752795.1 Cyanobacteriota bacterium | reverse complement strand
ACAAGAAAAAAATATTATATATACCTCTGCATAACTAATGTTTTATAAAATATCAGGGTAATGAGGGGAGGGCTTAAAAGGCCCGACAATATTTTTCTGCTATCTTAGTTATTTTGAGAATTTATCCAGTTATGCATATGCTTTTTATATATGATAATTAGATGGCTATCAGAAAAATTCAGACTATAAGTTAATTTTGATACCATGACACCTTTTTGTATTTTTCACACTATTAAATATTGTAAATATCACACTAAGAAACTAGCACAAAATTTATTGCTTAATTTTTCATATAATTACAAAGGGATAAATAATAGATCTCAGACCACAAAAACTAAATTAATGATTTGTTAAATGCGGAGGTTAATACTTCTCCTATTTTACCACACAAAAATTCAAGGTATGAAGGTGTTAAAGGTTTTTAATACCTTTTTTATTTTGTGAATTTAAAGTTTTCGATTAATTTTGATAAGTTTTTAACCTCATTTTGATTATCATTGTTTTCAGGATTTAGGTTATATAGTTCTTCATAACAATATCTGGTAGCAACCAAAAAGGCATATTTTCTAGACTTTTTATGTGTATTAATATTTTCTTTGTAAAAATTACATAGATTTTTAAGGTTTGTCTCCTGATTATCATCTTTTGATAGTGAATTATATAATTTCTCCTGTTCAATATCTATTTGGGCAGGAGGTTCTTCAAGGTTTTTTGTTTTTTGCATGGTTAAATAGTTATAAAATTCCGGGTTATTTTTTGCATTTTTATCAATATAGTTATTGATTATTCTTTCTAATCCCTGTGATGGAATATAATCTGGTACCATTTTGTTAAAAATTTTAAGATAATAATAAGCAGCTATTAGCCTGGCAGCCCGGTTAATTTTTAATTGGTTCAAGTTGTCTTTTATTCCAGCAGAAACAATATACCAAAGAGAGATATCAAAAACAGCTTGCGGGCTATCTGGGTTATCTTTTAGATTTGTTTTGATTTTAGTTTCCATCCTCAGTGCCGCTTTTTGAAGTTCTATTTCCGGGATATCTGTTTGAAAGCTAGATTTTTTCTTTATTTCGGGAAATAAATTTGGTACAAAAAAGAATTTACCATTACCTTCTTTATTTAGTCTTAGATAACTGCTCTGTGTTACAACCTTTGATTGAAGAACATAATCATAAGAAGGGGTGATAAAAATATAGAATATAGCTACAGATGCTACAAATAACAGTATTAACAGAAATGGTAAACTTGAAATAAAATCAAAAAATTTGTTATTTTTCATCTAAAATCACCTTCTTAAGTTTTTACATAACTGAAAATATCTCAAATTAATAAATGTGGTTTAACAAATAGAAATCAGCTTTATTCTGTTTGAGTTTTTGGCTAATTAAGTAATCTGTGAGTGGGGGTAATTATATTATTTTATTTTAAAAAATTACAGAAAACTATTTTATGTAAACAGCTTCATAAATTTATTAAATATTCCAGAAAATCATAGGGTATCTTTTTTATGGATACAATACTTATGTTTTGTGACTTTAAAAATTTTAAAATGTTTCAATGTAAAACATGTCATTAACAAGACTTAAACATAACTGTATAAATTCTCAAAACAACTAAGATAGCAGAGAAATAGTGCCATTCATTAGTTGCTGATCTCTGATATTTATTAACAAAGAGTTCTGTATGAGTCTTATAGTTAAAAAAAAGAGAGTGCTATCTATTTTATAAAACTTCGGGTAAATAGCACTCAACAGGAATGACTACTTTTCTTCTAAAGTAGTTTCTTTGTCGGTTTCTTGAGTGATATCTGTTTGTTTAACAGGAATAACAGGTTCATTTCCTAATATTTTATCAATAGTAATTATTCCAATAGAATTCATCATATTTATTTGAGATTTATTGTAATCTATAACAGAACTAAGTAAATTAGTTCTTGAAGTTGTTAGCCTTGTTTGAGCACTGAGTACATCAATATTTGTTCCGACACCAGCTTTAAGCCTTTCAGTGGCGTATGAAAAAGAGTCTTCGGCAGCTTTAAGGCCTGTTTTAGCAACTTCAATTTGCCTTTCAGATGTTTCGGCTTCAAGTAATGCATCTGCAATTTCTGTTTCTATGTCTCGCCATTTCTGCTCTATTCTAAGATCTACCTGTTTTAATAAAGGCTTACTTTTTTTGTAATTTGAAACATAGTTCATACCTAAATTCTTAAGAAAATCAAGCCTGACCCCGTATCCTATTTGTCGTTGTTCTTCTATATCACTAAACCTTGGCCCTTGCCCTCCCCAGTATACCTGGAGGTCCAGAGTTGGGAAAAATTTTGATCGGGCCACACCTCTTTGAGCCATATAAACTTTTTTAAGCTGTTTAATTTCTTGTAAATCAGCTCTGTTTTCAACTGCCAGATCAAGCAGTGTTGACATTTCAGTTTCATTAATCAGAGTATGTTTAAGTATTTCTGTATCTGAAGGTATTAAGTTAAGCTCAATAGGCAAATTCAGAATGCGATTGAGGTGCTGTGTAATTTTTAAAATGTTTTTATTTGCATCAATATATTTTCTTTTACTTTCAGCCAGCTGGCTTTCTGATTGTGAAACTTCTAATATTGTACCAAGCCCAACATCAAGTCGGCTTTGATTTAGTTCTAATAATGCTTCTGATTCTTCGACTTCTTTTTTAGCTATTTCTAATATTTTATTAGCTTTTAAGAGCTCATAATAAGTATTTGTTGTATCTTTTAAAAGATTATTAGCAGAATTAATAATTGAATACTCAGTAGCTTTATGAGTTCTTTTTGCTGCTAAAATATTGTAAACAGATTCACCACCGGAAAATAACTTATAGTTAACGGTTAATCTTGGTGTTATACTTGTTCTTGCAAAAAGAAAAGTCTGATTGCCAAATATTTGAAAACCTCCTTGAAACCTGCTTTGATCATAGGATGGTATTACATCTGGTAGTAGTGCTGATATTTTTGTGTATACATCAAGTTTATCAATTTTTTCCTGCTCTTTTGTTATCTGTAAAGGTATATTGTTTTCAATAGCAAGTTTTAAAACATCTTCAAGACTGACAAAATAATTTTCAGTTTTGGCGATGCTTAACTTTAGAGGTGCCATCAGATCAATAGGTTCTTTAGTAGTTTCCTGAGCGAAAACTTTAAAACAAGTGCATGAAATTTCAAGCAAGATTAAACATAATATCAATAGGCTTTTTTGCTTTATAGAAATCATATTTCCAATCCTTTAAGAAAATTTTCTGAGATGTTATAAACTAATTCTTCTTTTGTGAAAGATTTATCTGGACCTAGAAACATTGAGGCAATAATAGGAAGTACTATCATGCCTCTTAGTGATAGGGCTGCAATTGTAGGATTAAGGTCTTTCCTGAAAATATTTTCTTTTTGCCCTTGTATGATAATTTTTTCAGTGTAATGAATAAGCTGTTTTTTTATATCCATATGTGATTTAGGGTGAAATATATTTCGTGTATGAACATACTCAATATAGAACTGGAAAAAAGTTAAATGTTTATAAGCATAATCAAAATTTATTTCAATAAAAGTTATAATTTTATCTTTAGCATTATTATTTGATGCTATGAGAATTTCAAAATCCTTAAATATCTGACTGATATATCTTTGAAATATTGCATCGATTAGCTCATCTTTGTTTTTAAAATAAAGATAAAATGTTCCTGCAGCCAGTGAAGCATTATCAGTAATATCTTTAATCTTAGTTTTTTGAAAACCTTTCTCAACAAAGATTTTTAATGCGGAATCCATTAATAAATGAGATTTATCCTGTTTTTTATTGCTCATCTTTACCTTTCTTTTTATTGAAAAAATAATGTATTTTGTTCCAAAACTTTGACTGGAATTCTTTTAAGTCATAGCTTAATGTATATAATACAGGTACAAGAAGTAAAGTTATAACTAAACAGAGAGATTGCCCACCTATAATAAGTGTGGCCATAGTTGCTCTTGCCCCAGAGCCATCGCCATTGCCCAAAGCAAGCGGAAGCATGCCCGCGATAATGGTTAAGGTTGTCATTAATATTGGCCTTAACCTTGCATGGTCGGCCTCTATAACGGCTTCTCTTAGGGGCATACCCGAGGCTATAAGCTGATTAGTATAGTCAACCTGAAGAATTGCATTTTTCTTAACTATACCAAATAACAGCAGCATACCTATCATGCTATAGATATTAAGTGTCTGATCAAATATAGCAAGAGATAATAGACCAAATGGTATAGCGATAGGTATTGAAGACATTATTACAAGTGGTTGTACGAAGCTTTCAAATTGAGCCGCCAGTACTATGTATATAAATATTATACTTAATAGTGCTGCAATTAGAAAATTATACACAGATTCATCCAGTAATTTACCATAGCCTATAGGATAAGTTTTGTATGATGATGGTAAATTCATTTTCTTTATTATTTTATCTCCGATATTTTTAGCTTCTCCAAGTGTCATTTCATTTTCAAGGTTTGCTATAACCGTTATTTCTCTTTGCATATTATAATGATCAATTTGTGAAGGGCCTTTACCCTCAGTGATAGTTGCAATATTTTCTATTCTGGTTAATTCACCATTTTTGTTTCTGACGGGTAAAGTCTGGACATTTTCAATGCTTTTCCTGAATTCGGGTTTAAGTCGAAGCCGGATGTCATATTGCTCGTTGTTTTCTTTAAAATTAGATACTTTCTCTCCTCCAACCATTGTTCTTAGTGTTGAGGCAATGTTAAAAATATTTATGCCCAGCTTAGAAGCTTTTTCTCTGTCAATGTTAACTTCAACTTCAGGTTGAACATCTGGTTGCGCAGTATCTAAATCAACAAACCCTTTATGTGCTGCCAGCTCTTTAATCAGATATTTTGCGTATTCTTCAAGTTTATCTATATCAGGACCCTGTAATACTGTATTATATTTAGTATGTCTAAATCCTCCACCACTTATGGTTCCTACCATCTGAACAGAAGGCCTTAGGCCAGGGTATTCTTTCATTATTTTTCTTGCCTGTTTCATTAATTCATCCTGGCTAAATCTTCTATTTTTTATTGGAACAAGTTTAGCATATATAGATGAATCAGTTACATTGGATGATCCGCTACCAATGGTAGTAAAAATATCTTCAATTCCTTCGAGTTTAACTAATTTGTTTTCTAATTCTTTTGTAACTTTTAAGGTTTCTTCGATTGATGATCCGGGAGGAGTTTGAAAAATTACCTGAAACTCGCTCATATCATCACTGGGAAAGAAATCAAACTTGACCATTTTAAAGACAAGAGGAGTTGAAAGAACTATTAAAATGGCAATAAAGACCATAGTAAATCTATGGTCAAGGCTCCACTTTAGAGCTTTATCATAGAAATTATCTACGGTTTTAAAGAAAAAAGTATCTTTTGAAGATTTAGTTATACCAGTTTTTTTGTCTTTAAATAATCTTGCTGTCAGAGTAGGGATCAAAGTCAACGCTACAAATAAAGATATACCTATAGCAAAAGCAGCAGTAAATCCAAAACTGTTAAAAAACCTTCCTACTGTGCCCGACATAAATGCAACTGGTAAGAATATAACAACAAGAGAGGTCGTGGTGGCAATGACAGCAGAAAAAATTTCATTAGTTGCTTCAAGCGCAGCTTTGTATGGAGGAACTCCTTTTTCTTCAACATACCTGAAAATATTTTCTAGTACAATTATTGCATCATCAATTACTATACCAGTACACATTGTTAAAGCTAGTAATGTCATATTATTAAGGGTAAAATTCATAGCTTTCATTAATATAAATGTAGAAATTATAGAGACAGGTATAGTTAAACAGGCCACAAATGAGGCTTTAAAATCCCTCATGAAGAAAAGAACCACTAAACTAACAAATATAGCCCCGAGAATTAAATGGTGTTCAACTTCTGAAATTGATTTCCTGATAAATCTTGAATGATCTCTCACAACCTTTAATGAGATATCAGGAGGTAGTGATTCTTTAATTTGTTTGATTTTTTTGTATACTCTGTTAACAACTTCAATAGTATTTGAACCAGATTGTTTTCTGACTAGTAAAGCGATTCCATTTTCGCGGTTAACTCTTGATATAGATCTTAACTCCTGTATGCCATCTTCAACATAACCTATATCTTTTAGTTTTATAGGAGTATTATTATAATTAGCAACTATTAATTCAGATAAATCTCTAACAGATGTAAATCTACCCTGTGTTCTAAGGCCTCTTTCACTCAGTTCCCAAGTTAGTTTTCCTGCTGGTATTTCAATATTTTCTTTTTTAATAGCATTTTTGACATCTTCAATTGCAATGTTGTATGTATAGAGTTTATTAGGGTCGATAAAAATTTGAATTTCTCTTAATTGACCACCTTCTAAATTCACAGAACCAACATCTTCAACAGTTTGTAATTGCCTTTTGATTACTTTATCAGCAATTTCAGTTATCTCTTTAGCTGGTCTGTTTCCTGAAACTAAAATTGACAGAACAGGTGTTGCATCAGGGTCTACTTTCGTTATTACAGGGTTCTGAGTGTCTTCTGGTAATTTGTAAAGGCTAGCGGAAACCTTTTGCCTGACTTCATTAACTGCCTCATCAAGGTCTTTTTCAAGTATGAATGAAGCAAAAATAATAGAAGTGCCTTCTTTTGAATTTGATCTTAATATATCTATTCCACTAATAGTATTGATTTCTTCTTCCAGTGGCTTGGTTACTTCACTTTCAATTTCTTCAGGTGAAGCCCCTTCAAGTACTGTTGATATTACTACAGTAGGCAAATCAACTTTTGGATACAGGTCAACTCCAAGAAAAAAATAAGATGCCATACCCAATACAACTAGAGTTACAATCATCATTGTGGCAAATATAGGCCTTTTAATACATAATTCAGTTAAATTCATCAGTTAATTAATCCTTTGAGCTAACTACATTTACTTCTATACCGTCAGTTAATTTGTCTACATCAGTAATGATAACCTTATCATTTAGTTTAATTTCGTTTATAATTTCTATCATATTGTCAGAAAAAGAACCCAGTTTTACAATGTGTTCTTTTGTCTTGTTGCCATCTAATGTGAATATTTTATTTAAGCCTACAGTGCTGTAAATAGCTGATTCAGGTACGAACATTCCAATGTGAGTAGTTCCTAAATCAATATTAATTGAAGCAAATAACCCGGGCTTTAGTTCATTATTTTCATTATTTACTAATGCTTCGATTTCAAATGTATGTGAGGTAGTATCTATAGCAGGTGCTACCCTGTTTACCGTACCATTAAAAGTTCTATCAGGATATGAGTCAACTGAAAATTTAATCTTAGAACCTTTGTTCATAACACCTGCATACCTTTCAGGTATGTTAGCCCTTATTTTAATTGGATTTGTCTGGACTATTGTAAACATTTCTGTGAAAGCTTTTAAATATTCACCTAGAGAAATGCTTCTTTTTTGTATATATCCTGAAATTGGTGAGGTTATTCTTGTTTCAGAAACATTATGAGCAGAAAGATTGGTAGCGGCTTTATTGGCCAGAAGTTCACTTTTCATACTTGCAACATTTATTTTTGCATTTTCATAAGTAGCTTTTGCAGCAATATATTTAGCTTTAGAAGAGTCATAATCTTGTTGTGAGACAAGTTTTTTTTCTACCAGCTCTTCAAGTCTGAGCATTCTAGAATAAGCATCATCCATATTAGCTTTAGCTTGCTGAACAATAGTATGATCATCAAGAGTTTTATTTTTATTTTCAACTCCTTCAAGTTTAATTTTTGTTATATTTAGTCTTGCATTAAGTTCATCGGTTTGATACTGATAATCTAATGGGTCTATCTGCGCTATTACCTTACCTTTATTAACATAATCTCCCAGGTCTGCATTAATAGATAGTACTTTACCTGTTATTTTATTGCTCACAATTACTTCTTCATTAGGATACAAGATGCCAGATACTTCTATCTGGTCTTTAATATTCATTTCAATAACGGGTGAAACCTTAACCAGCATAACCTCAGAAGAAGTTTCTTTTTTTGAATTGTTAATTAATCTATTTATCCCACAAGCATTAAGGCTAATTGTGCTTGCAAAAATCAAAAGGGAGAGTATTAAAATTTTTTGTGTTTCTTTTTTTAATAACATCGTGAATCCTTTTCTATAAGAATAAGTTTGCTTTTGGGTTAATGAAAAAAAATGAATGAATATTCATTCATTCTAGTACACATATTATTGTTGTGCAATACAAAATAAACATTTTTTAATATTTAAAGATTTGTACCAAAAGTATAAAATATTAAAAGAACCAGTATGACGGATAACACCTGCCTTTTTGCTTTTGAGTCACTAATTTTGATATTTTACAAAAATGGCTAACAACGAAGTCTTGAAAAACCCTGTAGTAAATTTAGTCCATATATAGTTTGTTTCATAGATTTGTATAACCCGGATTATTCACAAAGTTTTGGAAATAGATCTTTGCCGAGGGCTCAAAAACCTGGTCACTGTTAAATATTTACAGTGTGATAAATGCATAAATCTTTAACTTAAGTCATTACTTGAGCCTTTAGAGTTTGTAACAAATTCACGAATTAACCGGGATAAATAAAGAATAATAAAGACTTGTGCGTAAAAGTGTATATATTCTCAAAATAGCTAAGGTAGTAGAGAAATAGTGTAGGGTTCAAAAGGGCCGCGCAGCGGCCCTTTTAAACTTTTTCCTCGTTAACCACTGTTCCCTGATAATTTATAAAACATTAGCTATGCAGAGGTCTCTAATAATAATTAAAAAGGGTAATACATATGTATTACCCTTTTTAATTATTTGGTTAAATCAATTGTATACATTAAGTAATTAAACCAATACGTAGAAAATATTACTCAAAACAAATTAAAGAATAAAAGTTATATTCTTAATGAGGTTGGTTTGCAAATATATAACTTGCATTTACTAATTATTTTTTTCAGAAGGTGGAGATTGTTTAGCTTTAAGAACCTTAATGCGTCTTGAAGCTTCTTTGTTAAGGTTATTTAAAGCAAGTTCAATATTTCCGAAGTAAAATTCATCTGCAAATTCTTTAAATTTTTCCCAGATCAATTCACCTTCCTGGCCTGAACGCAGTTTTTGATCAAAATATGCACATCTATTAGCACCATAGGTAACTTTGTCGAGGAGCTTTTTGCTGACAAGCCTTTTTAATACGGTAGTAATAGTTTGTGGGAAGTATTTTTTCTCATAATTTTCAGTCAGATAATCAACCACTTCTTTGGCAGTGACATACTTATCATTTTCTCGCTGTAAATTACGAACAGCTATTAAAACAAGCCTTTCCAATCTACCTTTTAATTTTGTATTCGATGAGTTCATTTATATTTACCCTACTTTATGTTTAGAGAATGTTTTCTATCGTTTGAAATATATTTTAGAGGATAAGTAAAAACTTGTCTATTATTAATTAGTGATCATTGCAATAAAGGTTTATTTAACCTAATGAGTTAATTATAGATCGATATAATTAAAAAAACTACATATAGAAAAATTTTTACTTTAACAAACTGTAAATTTTAATACATATTTATTATAAAAAATATTTATAAAAATTTGTCTGACGTATAAATTATAACTACATTTGGTAAAATTACTCATCGTAATGTTCTATTTAAATAATAATTATAAATAATTATTAACTTATTCACATAATGATTATGTATATATGATTATTATGTGATGATAATAATTCTGAATTATAATAATAAAAACCGTATTCAACTACTATATATTTAGAACATATTGTAATTGCAATAAAAAAGGTTTTAATAAATTGTATAAATCTTATGGACAGTACCTTTCAAAATATTAGAAAGAATTAGGGGGTATTAAGAAATGTAAACGATTATGACTGAAGGATTTTTTTTAAGTTTTGCATAATTTCATCAAGATCATTATTAATAATGTTTAAATAATTAATTAATTTGTCATTATCATTAACAATAAAGTCCTTAGACTCTTCAAAGTAATGTAAAGTGTTTTTGTTATTCTCAAAATACATAGTAACCTCGGCAATAAGTGCAAAAAGTACACTTAATAATTTAGCATACAATAATTAAGAATCAACATTAATTATTTACATTAATATAATGTTAAAAAAAAATATT
>JBFMGH010000413.1:0-4103 GCA_040752795.1 Cyanobacteriota bacterium | reverse complement strand
ACATTCTATAAATTCTGATATTTTTCCTGCTATCTCATAACATTCACAATATGTACCATCATATGGTAATTCATATTCGCTGTCTTTTGTTTTTACTGTCAAAGAATAATAGGTACTTTTCAGATCATAGGATGGAAATGCCTCTACCAGAACTTCGTTTATATCATTAAAATCAATTTCTTTTATTTCTGCTGAAGCAAGAAATTGATTAGTCATCACTAATTTTTTTTCATTTTTTAAAAAAACAAATTTTTTGTAGTCTAAAATACTTAATATTCCAGAACCTGCAGCTATTAATATTAGTGAAGAAATAAGCACTAATAAACCTGTTGAGTAATTAATAATAAAATAAACATTTAAAAGATCTAAAATTATTGAAAATAATGATAATGCAATTCCAAAAATTCCGGCAAACAGTAAAGTTAGGCTTATTTTAACTCTTATTTTCCTTAAGCTAATTTCATCTTTAATTTCAAGCTTTTGATTTTGCACTTCCTGAATTTCCATTTAACAACCTCTTTTCTGTGTGATCATATTTCTTGTCTTTTAACACAACTATTGTATGCCTGAATTAATGAAATATCTGTGATTCAGGTACTAAATTTCTGTGATATTGATCACATCAGATAAAAAAATTATCCTTTTAGTCTTTATTAAGTATTTATTGTTATTTTTATAATGAAAAAACCCCTTTATAGGGGTTTAAAAAAAGTTTATCGAGCGCATATACATAAAATGATTGTAAAAGGAGTCGCAGTTTGTTTGTAATGTATATTGGGTTAATGAAATAAAGAAAAGGTTAAGCTATAGCCTGATTCATATAAGGTAATTTAATTGCTCCAATGCCAAGCTGTGCCAGATTGTTTTGACCAAACATATTCAGAGCATTCATGGTAGAACCGTTGCCATTTTTGGCAGCTACTGCCCTTTGCTCTAAAGCATCAAGTATTTGTGCAATCTGATTTAAATCATTGCCTTCCAGAATTTTACCCAGTGCTGCAGGGTCAGCTTTGCCACCAGCCTGAATGGTTTGAACCATTTGTTGAGTTTCAGGATTCTGTGTCCCGTTAGCATTCTGTAACTGATTACCCTGCCCTTTTTGAACGCCTTTCTCCGCTCTTATAGTATTAATCATTTGTATAGCTTGATCAGCATATTGAGCTTTTTGAGCTGTATCTGTGCTTTGTTCTGCTTTGCTTATCAGCTCCATTATTTTACCAATTGCATCCTGAGGAGATTCCTTAGCCTCCTGAGCTTTTTCTGCAGGGGCTGCTTCAGCTGGTGCTTCTTCTGCAGGAGCTTTTTCTGCAGGAGCCTCTTCCTTTTTAGTTTCCTCAGGTGCTTTAGCCGCTTCTGTCGGCTTATCACCTACCTTCACCTCTTGACCTGCCTTAACATCCAAATTTGCTAATTTTTGCAAATCGTCCTTTGTTGGATTCTCGAGGTCTATTCCTATTTTTAACTATATCTACAACCTGCTGCTGCACTGATTCTGGATTAACAGTTCCGTCTTCTTTTAAACTGTTAGCCTGAGCTATATCACCTACTGTTGCTTCAGAGTGTTCATCCTTATATATCCCGTCTTTAATTTTGTTATCAGTATTTATTTGTTTTGCACGTTCGCTGGGCTGTGTACTATTTATATCAGCACTTTTAGCCTTTGTCTGTTCTTGAACCTCGTTAGTATCTTTCTTGTCTATTTTTTTAGTTTCATGATGATTGACACCACTAACTCTTGTCATATAACAACTCCTCCGTTATGCTTAAGTTAACATTTGAGGTATGTTATGCCTTATGAATAACATAATAATAGTGCAATGTTGTTATTAAATTTTCCTTTCTCTCTATTGCCAACTATCTAACTGCCCTGAACTATCCAGGAATTATTAACCTGGAAGATAAGTTCATCTATTAATATAAAAACAAACCGCCAGTGAGAATTTTTAGCCAATTCTTGCAATAAATATTTTTCAATTAGCTAAATTTGGCTATAGATGTTTTTTGAATACTAATATATTTGCTGGGTATAATGTTTGTAAAGCGCTCCCTGGCTGCGTTTTGAATATATTATAATTATTAGTAATATGATTTCATAAGGGGTCTTTAGTTAAAAATAATTAAATTTATTTTTTTATAATGTCAAATTATTTTTTGTTTGCATTTTGATTAATTAAGAGAGGGAAATATGACTTTTTAGGAATAGGAACAGTTGAATATTAACAATTCAAATGTTGTTTTTAGAAATCAGGCTTTAAGCAATAAAGCTACCGTTAGTAATTTAACAACCAGAACTTCTTCAATATCTGGAAACTTTATAACCAGTGATAGTTTTGAGCGTACTGGCAATTTAACATTTACCTCTAGAGATAAAACTACCCGGAGACCGGGTAAACTAATATCGTTAATTGATAAAATAAAATCAGGCATTAAAGGGAATATTATAGTAATTTCTGGCCCTTCAGGAGTTGGAAAAGATACGGTTATTGACAGGATTAGAGAGCTTGATCCTGAGATAAATTTAACAGTGCCCTATACTACAAGACCTCCCAGACCCGGAGAAAAAGAAGGTGTTAATTTTTATTATATTACCAAAGATAAGTTTGAGAAACTTATAGAAGAAGGTAATATATTTGAATACGCCTATTTTAACAATAATTATTATGGTAGCAGTATTGAAGAAATTGAAAGCAAGCGTAATGGTCATGATGTTATTCTTAATCTGACAGCTGATCAGGCAGTAAAGGTTAAAGAAAAGTTTAAAGATAAAGCTTTCCTGGTTTTTATTGATCCGCCAAGCATTGAAGAACTTGAACAAAGGCTTAGAGGTAGAGGTACAGAAACTGAAGAATCAATTAAAAACAGACTTGATGATGCCAGTTATCAAATGTCTTTTTCTGACAAGTTTGATCTAAAAGTTGTTAATGAAACAGGAAAACTTGAGGAAGCAGTTACATTCGTTTCAACGCATATTAACTCTCAAAAGAAATTTTTATTTGTTCTTATGGATAAAATAAAACGCCTGTGTGAAAAGATCACATTTTAATTAGAAAATTAAGCTTTTTCAATTTTATATCATATCTAAAGAAATCAATTCATCCTTTTTGATTTTTCGAGTAGCTTTTCTGCCGGCTATAATAGATTTAAAATAAGGGTCAAGACCGCCGGAAGGTCTGCCTGCAATTATATCGTTGCTTTTTATGATTTCACCCTGTTCAATATCCTTTGTTATTATTAAGCTTCTGTTATATCTTGTTTCTTCCTTTTGCTTTTCTTTGACGCCATTACCAAGCATAAATTCAGTTCTTCTAATAGATTTTACAAGTTGTTTAAATTCTTCAGGGTCTGCGGAGGCTTTGTGGTCTGGGCCATCCATGTTCTTGTCAATTGTAAAGTGTTTTTCAATAATTCTAGCCCCCATGGCACAGGCAATTACGGCAGCCTCAGTGCCTTCTGAATGATCAGAATAACCAATAGTTATAAAAGGAAAAGCTTTTAATAAAGTATCTATAGCCCGAAGATTAAGTGCAACATCAGGTGCCGGATAAGCAGAAACACAATGCAACACGGCTAGATCTGTGTTGTTGGTTGATATTATAACATCTCTTGCTTTTTCTATATCACTCAGGTTACAGCTGCCAGTGGAGATAATCATTGGTTTTTGAAATTTTGCAACATATTCTAAAAATTCAAAATAGTTTATTTCTCCTGATCCTATTTTAAAAGCATCTACACCCAGCTCATTAAGAAAAGCGGCAGATTTAAATTCAAAAGGTGTTGATAAAAATATTATATCTTTACTTCTGGCGTATTTAAACAATGCGTTTTGATCTTTGAAAGATAGTTTATATTTATTTAATAATTCAATACCCTGTGGACAAGCTATAGAAGAATATAAATCTTCAGGAATAAATGACTGAAATTTAACTGCATCAGCTCCCACTTCAACAGCAATATCTATGAGGTCTTTAGCAATCGAAACATCACCATTATGATTGATACCAATTTCAGCAATTATAAAACAAGGGCTTTTTCTGTCTACAAACTTATTACCTATTTCCATTAAAAGACCTCCCAAAATAATAAATAGATGCAGGTTTTAACAA
>JBFMGH010000412.1:0-10829 GCA_040752795.1 Cyanobacteriota bacterium | reverse complement strand
CAGGAAAACTTCTATGGTGTTGAAATAATTGCAACAGCAATAGATAATTTGATTAATGACACTGATTTTATTAAAAAAGCCCCGATTAGTATAAATCTGCTAATTACATCTATACTTGTTATAACAGGCATATCATTAATTTATTTATTTAGATTTAAGTTTCCTGAAAGCTATATAAATTTATATAGTTCATTAATACTTATAATGCTTGCATATCTAGTATTTAATTTATGCCTTTTTGTTAAATTATCATACTGGGCAGATTTAATATTTCCTGAAATAGTTTATATAATAGTAATCAGTGCAATTATTATTGTCACATCTTTGATAGACAAAGATAAAAGATCCCAGGTAGAAAATACTTTTTCAAAATATGTTTCTCCACAGGTTTATAAAGCCTTGCTTGAGAACTACAGCAAAGTCAGCCTGACAGCTGAAAGAATGACTGTAACAGTTTTATTCTCTGATATTAGAGGTTTTACAACATTTTCAGAAGAGCTATACCCGGAACAAGTAGCCAGATATCTGAATGAGTATTTTAATGAAATGGTTAAAGTGATCCTTAAATATAATGGTACTGTTGATAAATTTATGGGTGACGCAATAATGGCATTCTTTGGTGCCCCGCTGCCAGACGAAAATCACTGTTTAAATGCAATTAAAGCAGCAATTGAAATGAACGAGTCTCTTGATAAATTAAATGATAAATGGTACAAAATAGGCAAAAAAACTTTGAATATTGGTATAGGAATCAACACCGGGCAGGCTTTAGTTGGCAATTTTGGTTCAGACCAGTTAATGGATTTCACAGTAATTGGAGATACTGTTAATTTAGCTTCAAGGCTTGAATCTTTAAACAAGCAAGAAAACACAAATATTCTTATTAGTGCTTTTACATACAAGCACATAAAAGATAAAGTTAATGTAAACATTATAGGCCCCAGAACGGTCAAGGGTAAAACCGAATCTGTAGTTGTTTATGAAGTTCTAAATATCAAACCTGATTAATGACAGGCCAGACCTGTATCAACATTTTTTCCGGCAACACATTGTAAAGCAGAATATAAATCTGAAAAATTACTTGCATCTGGATTTGTTACATCACTTATTGCAACAGTACTTGTATTAACTGTTGACATAACTTCATTAAAGTCAAGAGGGTTTCTATGATTAAGTGTATATGAAATACTATTGTAACTTACTTTAGATACTGTTGCTGAAGTAATCTGAAAAGCTACATCATCAACACTTAAATATAATTCCTGAGTAATGCTTTTAATTTGATCCGAGTATGCAGGATTTGCCATAATATTATCATATAAATTTACTACTGCATATAATGGATCCTCATTTATATAACTACTATAAAGTCCTGGTAAGCTTTCCAGGTTATTTCGCACTGTAGCTAAATCATCATTAATTAATGAGTTATAAAGATTTTTTGTATTATCATAACCAGGAAGCATTGCTGAAAGATTTGCAGGTAAAGAAAGAGCTTGTTCTCCAGTTGTAGTATTAATACTATCATTAAGACAGCTGGCAGGATCTGCATCAGATGAACAAATAGCTGCCACTTCCTCTACTTTACGCTGATTAGCCGCAACAAAATGATACAAATTAGCAAGATCTCTAAAATCCGCTCCCTCATCAGCTGGCGTGGCTGGATCATCAAGGAAATTAGCTATATCTTCTATCATAGCTGCTATTTTATCTGTTGTTATAGCAGCCCCATTTGTTTCAACAAAAGAGCCAAAATCTTTTAAAACATCAGTTAAAACAAGGCCATTGCCAAAATTGATTGTGCAAGAATCTCCAACACAACTAACATCAAGACTTTCATTATAAGCAGTAGAAGAGGACCCACTTGCTTTAGAAGTATTTGGCCCTACAATTCCAACCTTGTTCTCTACTTCTATATTTCCTGAAGCAGATATAAATTTTGTCAGCATACCTTCAGAATACATATAATAAATTGATAACCCTGCCATTATTCCTACTATTGCTGTGGGTAAAACATAATCAAGCAACCCTGATCCACGATCCTTACACATAAAACCTCTTCTAAAAGTAAAAAACATTCTAAACCAAACTGCTACGAAAAAAATTTTATCACTTAAATTTTAAAGTGATTTGTTTCTTTTTATAATTATTTCGATAATTATAAACAATAATTTAATTTATCATGTACTTTAATGTGTTTATTTTTAATAAATTTTTATTAATATTCATTAAAATATCCAATCTGGCACTTTTTTATATTATTCCAGATATTTATAAATTTTAATTTATCCATCAATTTAAGTATATCTATATTAAAAATCCTTCTTTTTTATGATGACACCAGATAAGCCAAAGCATAAAATATCAATAAAGCAACCTTGTACAAATTTATAAAACCTCTTATTCCTTAATTAATAATCTAATATTGGGTATAACTCCTGACCAGCAGGTTAAATTGGGGTGTAATTTTGAAATCAGTAAAAAATAAATACAAAAAGAATAAACTGTACAAAGTTTCTAATATTATGAAACATATAAAAGCAGATAAAATAAAATTCGAAACAATAAAAGCCTCAAAAAAAATTAAAAAAGAACGTAAAAGGATCGAAAAAATAATTAAAAACCACTTTAAAACTAACGGAACAGAAAATATACCTGAAATAATTGAACCAGTTAGAAAATGGTTAGGGTTTATGCTTAACGAAAATAGATACACTCATGCACTCAGTGCAGAAATAACTGCCAGAAAAATTGCCAGATTGATATCAGTTAATGAAGATAAAGCGGGGCTTGCTGCTTTATTGCATGATTGCGCTAAATCTTTAAGCCATAATAAACTCATAAATATCTGTAATAAATATAATGTTAGACTTATAGACAAAGAATTATATAATTACTCTTGCCTTCATGCACCAGCTGGTGCATGTATCGTTAGAAAAAAACTTGGAATAAAAGATAAGAAAATATTAAATGCTATCAGATACCATATAATTGGTAGAGACAAAATGAGCAAAATTGAAAAAATAGTCTTTATTGCCGATGAAATAGAGCCTTTCTTAAGAAGTCAAAAACTTAATGAAAAAACGTTTGCACTTATTAACACTAATACCAGCCTTGATAAAGCCTTTAACCTTGTAGCTTAATAATTTATTTTATCGTCAATTCAACCGCAACAAAAGCTTTACACCTTTTCCAAGAACACTATAATTGTAATTTGTTACTGAAAATTAATTGAATTTTTTACTTAAAAAACATCATCAAATTCTACTCTCGCTAAAGCCTTTGAATATGATATTTGTAGCATTAAAAATTTGACCGTTGGCAATTTTTTAAATTTAGTTATAATAGATTTAATAACTTGGTACCCAACAAATTGTAGAATACATTTATTTGTGTAGTTATGATAGAACGTAAGAACAAAAATTTTATAAAAATTCCACCTGGCACTTATGACATGCGGAAGGAGGTAACCCCGTGACGAGAGGTTATTGGAAGAAAAACCACATATTAGATATTGAATCACTGTCTGTTGGAGAAATTCATGAAATTATGAAAACCACAGACAGTTTTTTTAAATTATTACAGTCACCACAAAGTAAAGTACCACTCCTGAACGGAAAAGTGGTACTTTCTTTATTCTATGAAAATTCAACCAGAACACGTTGTAGCTTTGAACTAGCTGCTAAAAAACTCGGTGCCGATACATTAGATATTTCAGTTGCTACATCAGCTGTTAAAAAAGGTGAAACATTAGTTGATACCGTTGACAATATTGTAGCAATGGGTGCTGATGCTGTCATAATACGACATAGCGCATCTGGCATTTGTCATCAGCTAGCAAAAGCTCTTCGCAAAGATATAGCAGTTCTAAATGCTGGAGACGGCATCAATGAACACCCTTCACAAGGTTTATTAGATTTCCATACAATGAAACGTTATGTCAAAGACGTAAAAGGGAAGAAAATAACTATTGTTGGCGACATATTGCACAGCAGGGTCGCTCATTCGAACATTGTTCTTCTTAATAAGTTTGGGGCTGACGTTCATATCGTTGGCCCTTCTACTTTATTGCCATCAAATGTTGAAAAATTGGGTGTCACCAAACACCACACACTTGAACCAGCTATAGAAAATGCTGACATTATTATGATGCTTAGAATGCAACTTGAAAGGCAAAAATCAGGTATAATTCCTTCGCTTGGTGAATATATCAACCTATATGGCCTTAATAGAGAAAAACTTGAAAAATATACTAAACCCGGCGTATTAATTATGCACCCCGGGCCTATGAATAGATCTGTTGAGATTACATCAGACCTTGCTGATGATCCTAATTACTCTATTATACTTGATCAGGTTACAAGCGGAGTAGCTGTAAGAATGGCTTTATTAAGTCTTACAATTACAGGAGGTGGACTTTATGAGAATGTTGCTTAAGAATGCCAGAGTTATTGATCCGGCTAATAACGCAGACGATATTCTTGATATAAGACTAAACGGAAATGTTATTTTTGAAACAGGTAAAAACCTCAAAGCAAAAAGTGATAAAGTCATAAATCTAGATGGCTACTGGTTAACTCCCGGCTTAATTGATATGCATACACACTTAAGAGACCCTGGCGGGTCTGCCAAAGAGACAATAGAAACAGGTACAGCAGCTGCAAGAGCTGGAGGCTACACAACAGTTTGCTGCATGGCCAATACGAACCCTGTCATTGATAATTTAACAACTCTCGAATATATTGTTAACAAATCAATGATTAATGCTAAAGCCAATGTATGGCCAATAGCAGCAGTAACAGTTGGCTTAGAAGGAAAACAACTTACTAACATGGCCCAGCTTATTAAAAATGGAGCTGTTGCCTTTTCTGATGACGGAAAACCTATTATTAACACAAAATTATATAAATTTGCTCTTCAATATTCTGCCATGTTTGATGTTCCAATAATATCTCATCCAGAAGATACCAGCCTATCAGAAGGCGGTATAATGAATGAAGGTTACCATTCAACTTTGTATGGCATTCCAGGTATACCTGCTGCAGCTGAAAACATTGCAGTCGCCAGAGAAATTGAACTTCTCAGGTATACTGGCGGAAGGCTTCATTTTGCTCATATTAGCACCGCAAGAAGCGTTGAACTTATCAGAAGAGCCAAAAATGACGGACTAAATGTAACATGTGAAACAGCACCTCATTACTTTAGCCTTACTGACGAGAGTCTAAAAAACTACGACACTAATTTTATTATGAACCCCCCACTTAAAACATCTGAAGATGTTGAAGCAATAAAACAGGGACTTGCTGATGGAACTATTGATGTTATTGCAACTGATCACGCTCCACATACTGTAGAAGAAAAGGCTCTTGATATAATTCAAGCCCCTAATGGTATTATAGGATTAGAGACTTCACTAGGTTTAATATTAACAAACCTGGTACAAACAAACATTCTAACACCTTTACAGGCTATAGCTTGCTTAACTAGTGCTCCGGCAAAAATATTAAACATGCCAAGAGGTAACCTATCTGCTGGTTCAATAGCTGACATCAGCATAATAGATCCTGCTCTCAAATGGGTTGTAGAATCATCAAAATTTCAATCAAAATCCAGAAACACCCCTTTTGAAGGCTATGAATTAACAGGCAAAGCTGTTGGTGTATTTAGAGATGGTATACTTCATTATGATGGTGATAATTTTAATCCTTATAAAGTTTATCATGATGATATATTACACATTACAAAAAATGATAAAAACGTTGTAGGCTTATAAGTTAATTTCCGGAGAATATTATGAATAATAAACTTAAAAGTTCAAAAGATGCACTTGTTCTAGCCCTTGATGTTGACACAAAGGAACAGGCTATTGATCTGGTTAATGAACTTAAGGATTACATCGGGACATATAAAATTGGTTTGCAATTATTAATGAGCGAAGGCCCTGAATTTGTGCGTTATATAAAAAGCCAGGGTTGCAAAATATTTCTGGATGGCAAATTTCATGATATTCCTAATACAGTTGCTAAAGCCAGTGCTAATGCAGTCAGACTTGAAGTTGATATATTTAACATTCATGCCTCTGGCGGATCAAATATGCTAAAAGCAGCAGTTAAAGAAACCATTACTACGGCTAAAAACTATAATTTAAAAGAACCTATTATACTAGGAGTAACTCTTCTATCAAGCATAGATCAGGAAATTCTTTCTAAAGAACTCAAAATATCTGATAATATTAATAACTATGTAACACAATTAGCAAAACTTTCTAAAGAATGTGGCCTGGGTGGAGTCGTTGCCAGTGTAAAAGAAGCATCTCTAATAAGAAGTGCCTGTGGCAATGATTTTGTAATATTATGTCCTGGCATTAGGCCAGAATGGTCTTTAACAAATGACCAAAAAAGAGTGGCCACGCCATACGAAGCCATGAATAATGGAGCAAACTTACTAGTTGTAGGCAGACCAATAACTGAAGCTCCGGACAAAATCTGGGCCACCAAAAAAATTCTTGATGAAATTGAATTATCGTTAAATAACAAGAGGCTCGTCTTGAATATTTAAGCCATGGCAGTCCAAACTGCCAATAGGGGGGAGAAAAGAGGGAAGGGTGAGATCATTCACCCTTTTTTTGAATTTATTAAATTACAATTAAACACAACCTTCAAATATTTAATAATTTTTATTTATGTCCGATATAATTAATAAAAGAATTACGAGGTGTGGTTATGATTAAAAACAAAGGCTCTAATATAGTTGAATACGTTGTTCCAGTTGCATTAATTGGCATTGTTGTTGGCATGGGTTTATTTTACATGTATGAACAAGGAACATTAAGAGATTTTGTAATATCTTCAAGTAACATTAACTTTGATTCAACAACTCAAAAAGCTTCTTTAAATAATAACTCTAACCCTGATGAACCATTAATAAACCAGGTTGTACCTGCCACCCCCGATAACCCTATTACAAGCTGCGAAAATGGAATATGCAAAATTGATTTTGGCCCTATCAGCCTTTCAGGTTTGCCTGAAAATTTTAATGACTTTGTAGAAACAAGTGGAGCATCTGGATCTGTTGATATGATGGCTTCATTACTTGATCAAATAGCAAACCAGCTATTAGACGATGGTTTGAAAAACGAATATAATGATATTAAGAAATTAGCAAACATTGGCCACAACCTTGCTGCAGTAGAAAATGAAATTGAAAAAATGATTAAAAACTGTAATTACAACAAGGCCTGTATTGATTCCTTTGCTGATAAACCATTTCCAATGCCAGAAAATTTTGATATAACAGTAACCGGAGATTTGGCCTATAAAACATACGCTGAAGCAGGAAGTGCTGGCGTAATAGGAGGCACAAGAAATTTAACAGGTAATAATGTCTCTGGAATTTTAGAGACAGGTAGACTAGCACCCCATTTTATTGAAACTCTGGACAGGGTAACTAAAGACTCTGATATTTCTCAAGATACAAGAAACCTGATAAAAGAACTCAGCTGGGACATAGGTGTTATTGGAGAGGATTTTCAAAACAACCTTGAATATATGTCTAGCTGGTATGATAGTCATACATTATTAACTCCTTCAACTTTTTATGATCCAATAACATATTCTAAAATATCAGAACCTGTACCTCCTGATGCTATTAGTAATTATCAAACATATAATGCAAGTAAAGTTACAAATTTTGATTCCGCATTAATTTGTGCTGCAGGTCAAAAATCTGACTCAGGTTCAAAATGTCATTAATAAATAAGGATAATAACTTTTATAATGGTTAATAGATCTATTATAAAAACGTTTTTGCTAAACCCAAACTGTTCTGAATTGGTAACTTATCTTGGCATAACAGAAATAGAAGACATAAAACATGTCTTAAAAGATATTTGCAACAAATTTAATTATGAAGTAAAGCTAAAAGCATATTCTAAAGAAGAATTTAAACCTCTGAAAGGCTTCTCAATCGATCTTGAAAAATTAAATATAAATAAAGATATTAATGTTCTGACATATGATAGCTTTTTATTAAAAGAATCTCTTATTTATGACCTGGAAGAAAATCTGATAACAGAAGAGTTTTATCAGAAACATAAGGAAGATGAAATTCAATTAAAAAGAATTATTGCTTCTAAACATAATTTACAAGAAGATAACATTGGTTATTGCTATTTAGCCCTGGAAGATCAGGAGGGCAACTTTGTAACATTAAATTATACTTTATGTCCTGACTATGATGAGACCCCCGGTTTAAGCTTACAGGCATCACAACATTGTATTACCGAAGAATTTCCTATACTGGGAAATGTCTACCTTATGGCACCTGACAACTATAATTACTATGCTTTTGACGGTGGAAGCACAAATGATTTTGAAATCTGGCTGGGTGTAAAAAACCCTGAATTAATAGATAAGAAAAAAAAGTCATTGATTTACAAATTTAATAAGTTTCTTGAAAAGATTTAATTTAAAATGATAAAACTACACGCCAGAAGCTGCTTCTTTATAAATTGAAGCGATTTCCGGATAATTTTGTTTGATTTGTTCTACCAGCAAAAATTTTGTTTCTTCTGAAAGAGATCTAATATGTTCAACAAGAAGATTCTGATAACGTGCATCATCAGCCTGTGCAAGTTTAATAATTAGTTCTGGCCTGTCACATTCTGGTATTACATCTATTTTTAGAACAATCATTCTAGAAAGTTTTGGATGTATATCAACCATTTTCTGACATAGAGTTGAACGATCACTTTCTGGAACTGTTTCTAATTGACTAACAATACTAGCAGCCTGTTCAGACGTAGCTTTTTGCGCAATCTTTGTAAAATAGCCCAGACGTTTATCTGGTACTATGTCATTAATATTAAATATAAGTTCTTCAATCTGATCCGGAGTAATTTCAGCTTCAATCATTTCAAGGCCTTCGGATGTTGTATATGCAGTTACACATTCAGAAATAGCCGCTTTTACCTCTTCAGAACTATTTTTTTTAAGGACTTTTTCAAAGTATTCAGTTTGTTTTAATTGATCCGGTAATAACCTGACTGCTGCTGCAAGACCAATCAGTATATCTGATTTATTAGATACCCTATCATTTTCATACACTTCATTCCATTTTGCTTCTCTGTCTTTTTCAGGAGTTTTTAGAATTTTTTGATAAACATATCTGGCTGTTTTATTATTAGCTATAACAGATACCGGATATATTCCGCCAAAATCATAAAAATAACCATTTTTTTCGTTATCTTTATCGTCACAAGATTGTAAACCATAATCTGCAAGGTTGATCTGTTTAGGGTTTTTGCAGCCTGCATCAATATATTGAATTAGCATATAACCAAGATTAACGTTTCCAAAATAAAACCTTGGCCGGTTGCTTTTTTTACCAGAATTTTCAGGTAAATCTGGAGATTTGTCTACATTCTTAAGCCAGAACATTGCCCTATTTATTTCAACAGGATTACCATGAATATCTCTATCTCCGCTATTATTGACACCGGAGCCATAAAAGTTTTTTAATATATAACGTCTTTTGAAAAAATTGCCTGAAGGTTCAACCTGATAGGCTACTCCAAAACCTCCATAATCAACTTTTCGCAATTTAACAGCTTGATCTTGTTTTAGAACATTTATTTTTCTCAGTGTATCAGTTAATTCCTGAGAAATTTCGTTTATATCGCTTGTTGGTTTTGATAACATAACACAGGCAATGTCAAAAGCTCTGTAAAGGGCAAGAATATTTTCTCTTTTATTCTTTTCCGGCAATTTTTGTAGCCACTCTTGAGGTGGATTACCAACATACCCTTTAGAATGATTGTGTTTTATGATCGAATCAATTGCATTTTCATATGTCTGGAAGACTTTATTTGCAAAATCACTGGTTAAACCACTAAAAGAAACAGGAGAAACATGCCGCCTTTTACTTACAAAAATATCTTCAGATTGACGTTTTAAATCTGCAAAAACAGGCTGCTTCTTACCATAATAATTTACATTTTTATGAAAATTAGAAGTTGAACTAACAAACATTAAAAGTCTCCAGAATTATATTGAATAAAAACTATAAAACTAAAAATGTGTTAGTAAGTTTATTAAGATTAATAACAAAAAATCGCTGAGTAACTCATTTTATAAAAATCAGAGATTAGAAACTCAGGCAAAGAAAGTTTAATATACTATATAAGGTGGTTTGCTTAATGGCAAACCACCCGGTATTTGATTCTAACCTTGAGGAATATAATAGTTTTTATTAACCTTAAAGTTTTATTTATTGACGCCAGTCAATCTTAGTATATCTGGCAGAAAAATTTAAAATTTTTGTTTTCGGACAACTATTTATCTAATAAAAAGCTTGCTGCCGTGCCAATAGCAGCACCTTTTACCATATTAGTTCCTCTGTTTTTTTCACCAGATAAAACATAGCCCGCTCCGGCTCCAAAGGCAGCATATTTCAGAGCTTTTGTAACTTTACTACCTTTCTTTTTTTCCTGACATTGTTGATTAGTATTATTCTTACAATTAACATTATCATGTGCATATGTTATTGCAGGTGTTCCTATTATTAACCCTAAGAGCATTAATGATGCTATTAACTTTTTATAAATCATCTTGTATCCTTTCTTTCCGTGTACTATTAACTATTTTAGTTTTTGCGAGGTAATTAAACTCCCATGAGGGAAAAAGGAAATAACTATTTAACTCTATTTACTGAAATTTAACTCATAGTGAAAAGCTCTTTCAATAGGGATAAATCAAAATCCTGAATCCCAAAGATGACATTATCATAGAGTTTATACATAGATACCTCTGAAATACTTTCTTGATAAGAGA
>JBFMGH010000411.1:0-6237 GCA_040752795.1 Cyanobacteriota bacterium | reverse complement strand
CTATGACACTGATATCTGAGCCATCGGGGAATTTAAATGCTCTAATTTCTGGATATTTTTGGTTTGGGTGATTAATACCGAAGGCATGGATGCCTAAAAAATTGACAGAAGAAGAAGTTGCCATAAATGAGATCCTTATTTTTGAATAATTACATAACGTAGCTAAACAGTATAAATTGATAAAGTTGAATAAATGATTTACAAAAATATAAGATACCCAATATTTATGTATTGGGTATCTTATTAAAAATAAATAAATTTAGCTTACAGGCATTGGTGCTCGTTCAAACTGCAAAGTAATTGTCGTGGCATCACAAACTTCAGAAGGCCCCCAGTATTGAATTGGCCCAGGGAATGTATAATCTTCATTAAGAGCCCAATGCTCACGATTCTTTTGCAGATGAGCAAAGGCCTGTCCATTAAGCTCTACAAGAGCTTTTTTAATAACAGGTTTATCTTTGCCGTGTCGTCTTTCAATACAAATCATTTGGGTTAATGGAATACCACCTGGCTCCCATTCGCTAACAGGTTTAATGGTTTTGGAAATAGCAGAAATATAACCTGTTAATTTATTTCTAATCAATGCTACGGCATTATAGCCAAGAACATAAGTATAATCAGCATCAAAGTTTGAGGGAGGGGCGCATCTTCCTTCATATCCAAAAAAGTGATTTACCGGGCTAAATTTACCTTTAAATTCACCTTTTAATTTCATATGATCAAGTTTTTTCTTAATTATTTGAATTAAGAGTTTTTCAGTTTCAATTTTAGAAACCTGAACATTGCCGTGAGGGTCTCTATCTTCAAGTAGTTGCTCTTGAATATTTAGAGGTAATGAGCCAAATACTCTTTCATCGTGTTCGTTTAATTCTTCCATAACAAATTCAATTTTTTCAACAAAGGTTTTTAACTCATTAAATTGTTCAGTATGTTTGGCAAGAGAATCATTAAGGTTTCTTATCATTACTTTCATTTCAGGTATAAACTCAATTAAGCCTTCAGGCACAAGAATGATGCCAAAGTTTTTACCCTGTTCAGAGCGTTTAAGTATATTTTCTAAAACGTAATCAACAACATTATTAAGTGACATATTTTTTTCAGCTACTTCTTCAGAGATCAAGGTTAAATTAGGCTGACATTTAAGAGCACATTCTAACGTAATATGAGAAGCACTTCTTCCCATTAGCCTGATAAAATGCCAGTATTTTTTAGCTGAGTTAACGTCTCTTAAAAGGTTTCCAATTAATTCGGAATAGACTTTAGAGCACGTATCGAAACCAAACGAAGCTTCGACCCACTGATTTTTAAGGTCGCCATCAATGGTTTTTGGAACACCAATAACCTGAATATCTATATTATTAGCAACAAAATATTCAGCCAGCAATGCTGCATTAGTGTTAGAATCATCACCACCGATAATAACAACTGCTTTAACACCTAATTTTTGACATACTTCTTTGCTTTTTTCAAACTGCTCAACTTTTTCCAGTTTTGTTCTGCCGGAGCCAATAATGTCAAAGCCCCCTGTATTCCTGTATTGATCGATAATATCTGAAGTGAGTTCAATATATTTCCCATCGATAATGCCAGATGGACCGCCAAGAAACCCGTAGAGTTTATTATCTGAATTAACTTCTTTAAGAGCATCAAAAATGCCAGCAATTACATTATGGCCACCAGGAGCCTGCCCACCAGATAATATTACACCAACATTCATTGGTTTGTTATCAAGCTTTACAGAACCTTTTTGAAATTTAACCATTGGGCTGCCAAATGTTTTTGGAAATATTTTTTTTATATCTTCAGGGTTAGACTCACAAGAAGAAGATTCGCCTATTTTAATATCAAAACTATTTATGCCCTCAGCAAAAACAGACGGTAGCTTAGGTTTATACTCTTTTCTAGCTTTTTCTAATGGTGAAATAATTTTACTCATACTCTTACCTCTACTATTTATAAACTAATACAATTTTATTTATACTTGCAAATATATCAAAGAGATGATTCAAAATAAACAATTAATATTTATATTCAGTAATGTTATACTTATTCTTGAAAGTAATCTATAGATTCCAGATTATAGAGGCAGGGTGTTTTTGCCTGCTGCTCACAGTAGTGTCCGGTAAAATTAATACGACAATCTTAGTTGATAAAAAGTGTCTTCAATTAACGGAATCTTTCGAATCTCCTCCAAATTTAATGTAAGAATATCAAATAATGCTAATCTATAAAAAAGAGTTTCTCTAATCATTCTAGTTAAATGAAGCAATGAAAATGTTGAATTTGCCTGAAACTTTATGTATGAAATAAGTAAATATGCAATCATAGCAACCCAAATTTGAATTAACATTGCGTTTTTTGTTGTACCTAAAAATGATTTAATTTTCAAATTTTGTTTAATCCATTTGAAAAAAAGTTCGATCTGCCATTTATCTTTATAGATATCTGCAATAGTTTTAGCTGCAAGTTTAAAATTATTAGTAATAAATGAATAAGCTTTATTTGTCTTAATATCATAGTATTTAATCAGGCGAAGATTTTTGGGATATTCTTTTTTCGGTTTTCTTCCTGTCAATTTAATGATTTCATCACTAAATACTCCGTCTCCGTTAGGAGTGAAGGTATTTAGAATCCATAATGGCAAAGGCTCTACCACAAAGAAACGATTGTTTCCGTCTCCGTTAGGAGTGAAGGTATTTAGAATTGCCAATATGAATTATACCGTAAAAGAAACACCTAGTTTCCGTCTCCGTTAGGAGTGAAGGTATTTAGAATCCATAATGGCAAAAGCTCTACCACAAAGAAACGATTGTTTCCGTCTCCGTTAGGAGTGAAGGTATTTAGAATTGCCAATATGAATTATACCGTAAAAGAAACACCTAGTTTCCGTCTCCGTTAGGAGTGAAGGTATTTAGAATTAAAAAAGCTGCACAAACCGCACAAAAATAAGCCGAGTTTCCGTCTCCGTTAGGAGTGAAGGTATTTAGAATAAGTATAGAGTTTATAAAGGTTTATACTTTATGAAGTTTCCGTCTCCGTTAGGAGTGAAGGTATTTAGAATGCTACAGAAACAGCCGGAGGTATAGGCTGATATGCAGTTTCCGTCTCCGTTAGGAGTGAAGGTATTTAGAATCCGATTACAATAGAGGTTTTCGGTGAACCCGAAGGGTGTTTCCGTCTCCGTTAGGAGTGAAGGTATTTAGAATTAAAAACCCTCAAATTATACCAAAAGTATATGCCTGGTTTCCGTCTCCGTTAGGAGTGAAGGTATTTAGAATACTACATCAGTGATGATAACGGGGATATGTACCCCGTTTCCGTCTCCGTTAGGAGTGAAGGTATTTAGAATAAAATTTCACAGTTGAAAAAGCTGTGAAAATCATGTTTCCGTCTCCGTTAGGAGTGAAGGTATTTAGAATAACAATATAAATTTCTTTGAAAGTTTTATATTTGTTTCCGTCTCCGTTAGGAGTGAAGGTATTTAGAATGGGATTTTAAATTAGCCTCCGTGAAGGAAATGATAGTTTCCGTCTCCGTTAGGAGTGAAGGTATTTAGAATCAATTTATTGAAATTAATAATTTATTCTTTTCAAGTTTCCGTCTCCGTTAGGAGTGAAGGTATTTAGAATAGAACATGAAAACTTGTATTCCTGTACTTTTTTGTTTCCGTCTCCGTTAGGAGTGAAGGTATTTAGAATAGGTTATAAACATGCATGGGTTATGTATTAATGTTTCCGTCTCCGTTAGGAGTGAAGGTATTTAGAATAAGCTAATATGAATTATACGGTAAAAGAAACACCTGTTTCCGTCTCCGTTAGGAGTGAAGGTATTTAGAATACTCAATTGCGTCTTTCTTTCCAAAGAAGGATGTAGGTTGTTTCCGTCTCCGTTAGGAGTGAAGGTATTTAGAATAATACGTTCAATATTGATGCATTTATTAAAAACGAGTTTCCGTCTCCGTTAGGAGTGAAGGTATTTAGAATTTTAATTAAGGGGTTCGAAAATTACTATGGCTGGTTTCCGTCTCCGTTAGGAGTGAAGGTATTTAGAATCTCCGGTACCATGGCAAAAGGTGAATCACTTTTAATTGTTTCCGTCTCCGTTAGGAGTGAAGGTATTTAGAATGTTATTTTCCACCTCCTCGGTGAAAAATATTTATTTCGTTTCCGTCTCCGTTAGGAGTGAAGGTATTTAGAATTGTAGTAATAGAAAGGGTAAAATTATGTTAAATTTAAATTGTTTCCGTCTCCGTTAGGAGTGAAGGTATTTAGAATAAGGGTAAAATGGAATATTTGAATTTAAAAAATAGTTTCCGTCTCCGTTAGGAGTGAAGGTATTTAGAATATAACCCGTACTAGGTAACGATATTTTTACAGGGTTTCCGTCTCCGTTAGGAGTGAAGGTATTTAGAATACCTCGTGATCCTCAAAAAATTAAACAGCAAAAGGTTGGTTTCCGTCTCCGTTAGGAGTGAAGGTATTTAGAATTATGAGTAATTACCCTATTGGAACTAAATTAAAAGTTTCCGTCTCCGTTAGGAGTGAAGGTATTTAGAATGGAAATTATTTTATCAGCAATGGCATTAACTGCCGGAGTTTCCGTCTCCGTTAGGAGTGAAGGTATTTAGAATATAAAGACTGGTGTGTCCGTGCTGCTGTGGTAGAAAATGGTTTCCGTCTCCGTTAGGAGTGAAGGTATTTAGAATAGCATCGTATTTAGCCCTTGTGTCACAAGAGCTTCAGAAGCAGTTTTGGGTCTATTATGATAGAAGTTATTTACAATCATTTACACATAACCTCGAATTAGTTCAAACCGCTTTTTTATAAAGGGCCGTGGCAGTTTGTTGATTTTAGTGTAATATGGCAATTGTTTCTTAAAATCGAAAGCCCCACGGCCCACATAAAAACTGATACTCTATAAATGGTTGAGTAAAAATTGGTTAATTTACATGTTATTGTTTCATCTCAGTTATAATAAAATGCATTAAAGCAAGTTTTTAAATAGAAAATCAGATAAGTTTAGTTTAATAACCTCTTATAGAGAGTATTCAATTGTCAAGGTACAATAATAATATCATAAAAATTAAATAATCACAACATCTTCATCGTAAGTTTCTCGAATATGCCCCCAGATTTTAAGGTCAGCCTGGCCTGTCATCCTATATATTCTCAGCAAGTCAACTTCTTCATCTACATAAGGTAATATGTTTTCAATCATCTCTTGATATTTTTTTAAAGTAAGATGGCATTCAAAAGCAGATAGTTGGACTCTTTCTCCATAGCCAAGAAGTTTTTTAGCCAGTTTAGTTCTTTTTTTATTGTCTACTATATCGTAAATTATTAATATAAGAAAAGTTCTATTAGCCAATTTAGTTAACACCTCTTCTTCTTCAAATGGTAAACTATTGTCCTGTCTTCCTAATAACCAGTTATCTCCAGTTGGTGGGAGCGAATTATCGTCTTCAAGTTTTATATCGAGTTTTAGTTGTTTTTCATCTTCAGACATTATTTGTCCTTATTGCTGTAGATTCTTTTATTTATCTCAGAATGAAAGCGTGTCATCATCCTTGAGTGTGTTTCTCGTCATCCTGAACGCAGTGAAGGATCTGGTGTCGTTAGATTCTTCGGCTTCGCCTCAGAATGACGTAAGGGCTTCGCCTCAGAATGAAAGCGTGTCATCATCCTTGAGTGTGTTTCTCGTCATCCTGAACGCAGTGAAGGATCTCCACTATCCTCAAACAACATATAAACTAAATCTTTCCATTCAGGATTTGATTTCTCTATTAAATTTATCTTTTTGGATCTTAACCAACCCTTAATTTGTTTTTCCCTTTTAATAGCTTCATTTGAAGTTGAATACTCCTCAAAATAAACCAATTGAGTAATATTGTATTTTTTAGTAAAACCTTCAACTAATTTATTCTTGTGTTCGTAGACTCTTCTATGAAGGTTATTAGTTACACCGGTGTAAAGAGTTTTAGATTTATTAGTCATTATGTATACATAATAAGTTTTTGTATTCATCATAACTATCCTTATTATTTAGATTCTTCGGCTTTGTCTCAGAATGACGTAAGGGCTTTGTCTCATTTCATCGTCATGCTGAACTTGTTTCAGCATCTTTCAGGTTCTTTAGGTGGACTCTGAAACTAGTTCAGAGTGACATTTATGAATTCATATTTACTTCAATAGTACAGGTCTATAAATACTTGGATCATCTTGTTCTATAGCTTTAACC
>JBFMGH010000410.1:0-3584 GCA_040752795.1 Cyanobacteriota bacterium | reverse complement strand
AAAAACACCACAAAACCCTACCCCCGTGGGGGTGTTTTGCCACCCCCACACCCCCCACCCCCCCCCCCCCCCTGTAACCTCCTCGCTGATTCCTGATTTGTGAATAATTTGGGTTAATAGGTCTGCAATTAATAGATGCAGATGTTATTTAAATTCTCTTCAAATTATTAAGGCTTATGCTTATACTGAATCCTTAACCCGGTTAATTCAGATGATAGTTCTCTGAAGAAGAGAGAGGGTATGCTTTTCGTTGCTGCGTTTACCCTTATTATTAAGATATCAATTTAAAATATCTAGCCACAAATTTTCAAGTAGAAATAATCTATAAATAGTTCTATTTAAACCAATAACAAAATACTTATACCTGTTTAAGAATCCTGGGTAACTTCTTTAATAAAATCAATAATAGTATCAATACTCCAGCTATGATCACCATGGCATCCGGTTTCTGACAGGATTAACCGCGCATCAGGGTTTTTCTGTGCCTGTAATTCTGCCATACTAACAGGTATTAACTCATCTTCTTTTGAATGTACTATTAAAAGAGGTGCAGCAATTTTAGATACTTTTTGATCTGTATTAAATTTTGATTTGATAGGTAATAACTGTTTAGGTATATATCTTGCAGCCTTAATAATAGCTTTATGAGCTTTGTGATCTGAATCAACCAGCCTTGAATTTATACAATGCTTGCTTATATCTCTGGCATTAGTAAATGTACTTTCAAGAATTACAGCTTTAAAGTGATACTTAGACGCTATCTCTGCCGCAACAGCACCACCAAGAGAGTGGCCCCACACAATAATATCTCTATTCTCAACACCTTTTGAATGTAAATACTTCAAAGCTCCATCAACATCCTTATATAGGCCCTTTTCAGAAGGAACTCCCGGATTGCCACCATAACCTCTATACTCTAATAAAAGCCCCCCGAAACCTTCTTTCAGTAAAGACTCTGCTATATCCTGTTTAAGGGAAATATTTGCTGCATTACCGTGGCAGAACAGAACAGTAGGCTTACCTTTTTGAGGCCTGATATACCAGCTACTAAGCAAAATATTATCTGATGTTTTAACACTAACTGCATCAAGTTTATCTTTCAAATGTTCTCTTAAAGGCTCAATATTTGTACGGTCAGGGTTAAACAGTGCTTTAGTCTCACATTTTCTGGTAAAATGCAACCCCAGACAGCTTAACAAAAGAGTCAAAAAAGCCATTATTTTTGCAATAACACCCATTTTGGATTTTTGGGTGTTTCCAGATACCTCTAACCTATCTTCATTAACACCTTTATTTTGCCTGGACTGAAAAAATATAGTATTGCTATTTGTTGTACAACCTGCACTTTTTAACTCTTTGCAATTAAACAAACACTTGCTATTTGCAGAATTTATAAAACTCATTACTTCTAATCCCTCGAATTTAACTTATTTTTTTTAAAGCTGATAAATATAAAAAGTTGATAGTTATTAAATTATTTTTTAAAAAAATTTTTATATAAAAATGAGACCTCTGTATAACTGATGTTTTGTAAAATCGGCTAATCCCTACACTATTTCTTTGCTATCTTAGTTATTTTAAGAATTTATCCAGTTATACTTAAGTCTAAATTATAAATTAATCGAAAAATATTACATTTCAGTTTGTTTTTAATAAAGTTTGCTTTTGTTTTGTATAAAAATTGTTTTTATATAATTAATCTGATTTGTTAATAATTTTAAAATTTTCTATTGCAATTAACTAGATTTATTATATATATATAATACTTAGTATTTATTAGAAGGTTTATTTATGACTAAGTATGCAGTAGTTTTAATTACTGTTCCTGGCGAAGAAATCGGTTTAAAGATTGCGAAAAGTCTGGTAGAAAAAAAACTAGCAGCCTGTGTCAATATTGTTCCAGGTATAAGATCTATTTATAGCTGGGAAGGTAAAATCTGTGACGATAAAGAATTATTATTAATCGTAAAAACTAAACCTGCTTTTTTCGATGAATTAAAAAATGAAGTGGTTTGCCTCCACGAATATGATGTCCCTGAAATTATTCTATTACCTATTGAAGATGGTAATAGGTCTTATTTACAGTGGATTGATGAAAATGTTTCAGTTTAATATAAGGAGTTAATTAATATGGCAGAGAAAATTTTGTTAGGCGTTATTGAAAGAAATGCAACCGAAGAACTTCAAATAGCTATTAACGAATACAAAAGCAAAAAGTATGTAGACCTCAGAATATTCTACACAAACGATGAAGGAGACACCTGGAACCCAACAAAAAAAGGTGTTACAGTAGCACCAGATAAAATTGATGAAGTAATTGAAGCACTTGAAAAAGCAAAAGATGAATTAGGTGTCGGCGAAGAAGAAGACGGTGACGATGAAGAATAATAAACTTTGAATTATAAACTCTCTATGCCGGGCCTTTTATACTAATTCATGGAAGTAACCAATATGGCTTTAAATTATTCCACTATAATCTAGAATCTATAAATTACTTTTAAGGATTAGTATAGCCCGGCATCTGCGATTATTTTTTATCTGTTTATATTAATTATTGTGTTATTTAAAACAATTATAGATTACTGGAAAGATAAGTGCGGGTGTTTAATTTATTTTTAAACAGGCTCTTTAACTTTTTCAGCTACGGCAAACATATCTCTCAGTTTAAACTTTAAAATCTTTCCCAGAGCATTTCTAGGCAGTTTAGGCATTATAACAAATTCTTCCGGAACCAAATGCTTTGGTAGCTT
The DNA here is from genome assembly GCA_040752795.1 of Cyanobacteriota bacterium. GTDB lineage: Bacteria > Cyanobacteriota > Vampirovibrionia > JBFMGH01 > JBFMGH01 > JBFMGH01. The sequence goes on along the minus strand of JBFMGH010000410.1, from coordinate 834 downwards.
GTCTTTACATACTTGTCTCAAGTAATTGATATCAATATGATCTTCACTTTCGACAGCACAATAAATTGCTTCACCCAGTTTTTCATCATATACACCAAATACGGCAGCATCATTTATTCCCTGAAGCTGAAATAAAACATCTTCAATAATCTTAGGTGAGATATTTTCACCCGCTCTGATTATAAGATCTTTTTTTCTATCAGTAATAAATACAAAACCGTCTTCATCAATTTTGCCAATATCACCTGTTCTGAAATAACCATCTTCAGTAAAGCTTTTTTTTGTTTCTTCAAGGTTATTCCAGTATCTTGAAGCAACTGATTCGCCTCTAACAATAATCTCTCCATCTTCATCAATAGTCACCTGAACACCCGGAAGAGGTTTACCTACCGAGTATTTTTTATAACAATAATGTGAATCAGATATGCTAATAACAGGAGATGTCTCTGTGAGACCATAGCCTTCAATAATTCTGGCATTAGTGATTGTTTTTATTTTTTCTAACAGGGTAATAGGTATTGAAGCACCACCTGTAATACAGAATTTTATAAAGTTTAGATCTATGTCTTTCTTTTCAGCGGCAGTAATTAAAACATTAAACATCGTTGGCACCAATGGTAAAACCTCAGCTTTATGAGATACTATAGCTTTCAAAATAGTAGTTGGCAAAAAATGGTTTATCATTATTGTAGAAATGTGATTTAAAATACATACCAACAAAACAATCTGGCCAAACGAATGGAATAAAGGTAAAGATAAAATAGATTTAGAGAACTTTGGCAGTTCAACAACAGAACAGAAAGAGTTAACATTTGCCAGCAAGTTTTCATTAGT
>JBFMGH010000409.1:0-2801 GCA_040752795.1 Cyanobacteriota bacterium | reverse complement strand
AAAACAACCTATAATAATTTAAAGCCATGTATCGTTTACTTCCGTGGATTGGTATAAGTTAAAGATTTATGCATTTAACACACTGTAAATATTTAACAGGGATCAGGTTTTAGAAAATCGGGCCCAAAAGGCCCTCAACAAAGATCTATTTCCGAAACTTTGTGAATAATCCGGGTTAATAATGACTTCTTCTAATACTTGAAATGAAATATTCTTTTGCAAAAATTTGCAGCAGGTTTTTACCCCTAAAGAAACAACAACTATTGTGGATTAGCAAACTCTGCCTGAGGGTCTTCTCCTCTATATGCTGTCTTCCATAAACTTTTTACACTTGATAATATATATTTTTTTTCTTCACTCTTCATTGTAGACCAGTATTCTGGTTTAACAACTATCATCAAAATATTTTTATCCTTAGGTTGTTGATAAAGGTCTCTAATCTTTTCTATAAGACCTGAATCTTTAAGGTGATCTTCAACCATAATAATAGGAGACGCCGTGGTACCCATGCTTTTTTTAGTAAATTTTGTTGCAGCTTTATTACCTATCGATGGTAATAAATCTGTTCTTGTAAAGAAAAGAGCTACAACAGCTACTATTACTATCATAAAAAATACAAATGAAAAAGCTTCAGAGTTTTTAGAAGCCTTTACATAGAAGCCACATGTGCAAAATTCTGTTTTAGATGATATCCTTTCCATACATTTTGGACACAATGTATCATCAATAACTTTATCATCCACTATGTATGTTACTTCTTCATCACCCATTACTTTATTAACATTTTTATCATTCACAAAAAGCACCTCGTTATTAATAAAGTTTTAAATTTTGGTTCTATTCGATATATTGCGAGTATTTTTTATTTCTCTTGAAACCAGAACCCTATCAGCAGAAGGAATGGTCGTATTTGGATTCACTGAATCATTCTCTATCATTGTTTTATAATAGTATGCTACTTTTAATTTGTTTTTCATATATAAACAAAACTCCCCATATAGCTTAATTTTAAAAGCTTTTTATCGTATCTCTAATATAATTATAGATAGTTTTACAAATAAGGGGAGTTTGTGAAGATGAAACAGGATATTAAAAAATTTTTCAAGCGGATAAACCTTACTGTTAAAAGAAAGACGTTTTTATGACAGATTTTAAGTTTTTAAAGTTTCTTTAAGTATCTATTATTATTGTTATAATTTAAGTAAATGATTTTATAAATATGGTGATAATAATATGAAAAAGCTACTTGGTTTTTTATTTGTAAGTATATTTATACAATCTATATTAGTCTGTCAGGCGCAGGAAAATTGTAACCCCGATCCAAACAAATTAATTACGGGAGTACCTTATTGCGATGACCTGAACATAAACACAACAAAAACTGAAAACCCTGATGAAATAAATAATGCTGTTGACTACCAATCTAACACAACAAATTCTATGCCAGAGGCAATTATTGTTGACCCATATCGCTATAACCCCGGTATAACACCGGGTGTTATACCTCCAAACATTGGTCCTCTTTATGAGCCTGATTATAACCCACCCGTTAATATGTATAGTGGCACACCTTTACACATGGCACCTAATACCCCTAATGACCTGAGACCATTGGAAATACCAAATAGTGGCACAATACAACCAGGTGACTTACCACCAAACCCTTACTTGTATTAAAAAAATTTTTGTCTGTAGTAATTATTATTTACATTGATGTCCCGGATCTTCACCGTCTCCAGTCTTACATATTATCTGCGAGTCAAGATCAGTATAATCACTGGCTTTAATATCTAACATCTGCACAAGCAATTCCTTTGGAATTGTATCATAATCACCAATTCCGGCAAGTACTGGATCAACCTTACTAATAAAAACATCATTTACTATCACAATTTGATCACCAAGAAACGAAACAAGATCCCGTATGTTTTTTTCTTCCTGTGTTCCGTATGGTAGTTCATTTAAAACTTCAGTTAAAACATTATTAAAGGCATTTGTATCGTCAAGAGAAAGTATATAGTCGAATAAAAGTTCTTTGCCAACTTGACTAGTTGTTGTACCATCTTTCATAGTTTCAAGCTGATCTTCAACCTGTTTAGCCATATCAGCCACACTATGTCCACTATTGGCAAGTTTTCTTAGAAGTGCTGAGTCAACGTCAATAAGGCCATTATCTGCTGCATCGGCAATTTGATCAAGTATCAGGGCAAGCTCAGTTGAACCACCTGAAGTGCCTGCTGTTTCAACAAACCCGGGGTAATTATCTTTTATTCCACTAAGCATAAAGCTTCCAAAATCTATACTACAACTATCAGATGAGCAGTCTCTTACAGGTACAGCAGGTGTGCCTCCCAGAGGTCCGGCCGAAGGAGTTGTAGCTGGGTCTGTAGAAGGTGTGGTTGCAGAGTCTGAGGATGCTACTGTATTTGATGCTATTGCTTCATTCATTCCACCATAAGCATTTGTATAACTCTGAAGTATAGATACTATTTCATTACCAAAATAATAAAATGCTGGTACAATTACCACTATTATTGTTCCAAGAAGAATAGCATATTGAGCTAATGAAGCCCCATTGGATTTTTTTACCATACAACAATTTCCCCGCGCTTTTGGCCCTAATTTATTTTTCGGTAAGATTATAGAAAACTTTATGGGAACTTTTTAACAAGTAAAATTCAAATCAATAAATATTTATACCAGTCCACGGAAGTAAACGATATATAGCTTTAAATTATTATAGGGTGTTTTTGCCTGCGTAGCAGGCAAAAACACCCGGCCTCTATAATCTGGAATCTATA
>JBFMGH010000408.1:0-9381 GCA_040752795.1 Cyanobacteriota bacterium | reverse complement strand
TTTTGCATAACTAATGTTTTATAAAATATCAGACAACAGTGGTTAAATCCGATACTATTTCTCTGCTACCTTAGTTTTTTTTAAGGATATATACACTTATGTACAAGTCTATTCAATAAGTTTGTTTATATGTTCTGAACTTTTATTATTTTTGAGAGTTATTTTGTAGCCTAACCATATTTTTTATTTTAGTAACAAATTTTGTTAGTAGTAAAATAAAAATATTCTTCAGATAGGTAAAAATTGAAGGTAAACAATGGGGCTTGAGTTATATTTAGGAAGTGTTAGAGAAGTTTTATCTTCAGACAGGGAGCATAATTCTACTGAGGAATATCAGGCTGAGCAAACAAAAATTGATAAAATAATTACTGCTATTAAGCAAGAAATTAAAAATCAAACTGGTAAAACCCCAAGATGGAAAGACCCGGATTCAAATACTGATGAACAGATACCGGATATATCAATATGTCTGGGAGAATATGAGTTGTTGCATCAGCTAAGAGAATTTGCATTATGCCTGGAAAAAGATCCCGGATACAATTCAGCTTCGCCTGATGGATTTGGCTGGAAAATTTTAAGGGCTATTAATAAATCTGAGCGTTCTTATATATTTAATACTCCATCTTCACAGGGTTTAAGATCTCAGGTTGAAATAATAAAAGTGCTGACATCTGAGGGCAAAAAGGTAGATATAAAAAACTCTTCATTGACTGTTAAGGGGCTCGACAATCGTTTAATGGAAATATACCTGGGTAAAAACAAAGCTAATTTTCCGCAATTAATTAATCATAGTGATTCAAATGGCTTTTATCTGCCCTGTTATTTCCCTGAGTCTATATGGGTAAAGGATATAATAAATAAAAATAGCTCTAATGGCTTAATATCTGTTGGTTCAAGTATTGGCTTACTGGAAGAATTGTTAAAAATAAATGAAATATTTAACATTGATATTAAGAAAGTTTCTGTCAGGAAAGGGTTAAATATTTTTATTGAAGAAGTATCAACTGATTATAGGCAGGGTGCAATAAGAAGAGCGTGGGCAATATTGTTTTATATGTGTTATAACAGCAAACAATATAATATTCCACTTATTTTTTCTGGTTCCGCATCAATTTTTAATTCATAACATAATATATTCCAATAGTGTCTCTAAAATGCTGCTTAAACAACATAAATAGGGCAATTTATTTGGAATAATTAAATATTGAAACTTTTGCTTCGTGATATAGTTTCGTGGAGGACATTAAATAAAAGTTTTAAATAATGTTAATGACCTCTTTACAATTTATTAACGGTATAAACGGTTAATTTAGTAAATAAATAATTTTATTACAGCTATAAATTCTTTAATATATATAACAATTTTGATATCTTTAATTTTTAGTTGCATAATAGTCTATAAAATTAATTTAAATTATATTTATATCGATCTAATAAAACCTTAAAAGGCACAAGAGGAAAATTATGTCTATAACAAACAATGCTCAACTGGCAAAAGAAGTAGGTAAATATTTATACAGTCACGGTGTACCTGAGGCTTTTGCTGATTATCTCAAAGCTCGCAGGTGGTTTAGAAGAAAATCAGAAACTATAAAAAATATCATCTTTAGAGATTACGCTGTTCTGTCTGAAGATCCGATAGAGATTTTAACGCTTATAGAAATATATTACGAAAATTTTCACTCAGAAGTTTATTATTTCCCTATAATGGTTCAAACTAAATCAATTATGCCGGAAAAATTTGAAACGATACTTGAAATATCAGTTGATGATAATTATGTAAGCTTGTATGATGCTTTTTCAGATATAAGATTCTGTTCTGGTTTATTAAAATTAATTCGTCAGAGAAAACAGGTTAAATCTCTATGTGGTGTTTTCAGCTTTTACCCTATGGACATACTTAAACAGGGTCAATATGATGTGCCTGAAGAGAAAATAAAGCTACTTTCAACGGAACAGAGTAATACTTCTATTATGTATGGAAAAAGTCTTATTATGAAAAACTTTAGAAGTATTGAATATGGGCTGAACCCTGATTTCGAAATAACTCATTTTCTAACAAAACAAACTGAATTAAAAAATGTACCAGCTTTAATGGGCTATATTGAATATCAAAACCAGGATAAACTAATTGCTACAGCAGCAGTTCTGCAGGAATACATTACTAATAAAGGTGATTGTTGGAACTATACACTAATTCAATTGGAGCAGATTCTTAGAACTGCAATGAGAAATATCTGCATCTATAAAGATGACCAAATAAAACAAATTATAAAAGATTTTTCTAAAGATTTTATTTCTGAAAGTTTCCGTCTTGGCGAAATAACAGGAGCATTTCATAAGGCATTGACTACAAATCTGGATGATGATTCATTTAAAGCTGAAAATGTTTCTAATGAAGATATTGATAGCTGGATGTGTTTTATGGTGACAAGTGCTGATGCAATTCTTGATAAAATAAATAAAAATTTAAGCTCATATAGCCCGGAAGTTCAAGAGAGAGCCCTGGAAATTTTAAGCAAGAAATCTATTTTAATTGCCCTTCTGAAAAATATTGAAAATTTGAGATCCTGCCAGCAGAAAAAAATCCGCATTCACGGTGACTATCACTTGGGGCAAGTATTAAAAACTGAAAATGATTTTGTTATCCTTGACTTTGAAGGTGAACCCATTAGAACCCTTGAAGAGCGTAGAGCTAAGTTGCTACCGCATAAAGATATTGCCGGTATGTTGAGATCTTTTAATTATGCAAAATGTACTTGTCTATATGAGTTACCTGGTATTGCAGAAGAAGAATTAAATATTCTAAAAAAATGGGCTGATTTCTGGGAAGAGTTTGTTTGTGAAGCATTTCTTGAAGGCTATTTAAGTGTTATGAGAGATGAATTTGACGATATTAATACTTTTAATAGCGTACTTGAAGCTTTCATGATAGATAAAGCCATTTATGAACTTGATTATGAGATAAATAACAGACCTGACTGGTTAAAAATACCTGTAGCATATTTGAAAACAGTTGTAACCTAAAATCCACTTATTAGAATAATTTTTCAGGTTAAAAAAGATATATTTAATAAATTTTAATATGACAAGCATACTTAGAATATAATTATTAACTTTCTTCGTGAAAATCAACATTTTTCTTGACTCAGGCAAAGTTTTTAATTATAAACCAAGTGGTATATCTTGTAGCATAAAAGGGTTAATAAAAGTGAAAATTGCAATTATAGGTCTTCCTCAATCAGGTAAAACAACTGTATTTAATTTACTTACAGAATCTAATGTAGATACAAGTAGCTTTTCGGCTGGTAAAACAGCGCCTAATATTTCTGTTGTTAAAGTGCCTGATAAAAGAGTCGATTTATTAACAGATATTTATAAACCCAAAAAGAAAACTTATGCTGAAATAGTTTTTGAAGACTTTGTAGGTATAAAAAAAGAAGGTAAAAAAAAGGTATCATTATTCTCTGAAGCAGTTAAACAGGCCGATGCCCTAGTGCACGTCTGTAGAATTTTTGAGAACGACACTGTTCCGCATCCATCTGGTAAGGTATGCCCGCTGGGCGATGCTGAAACTATTGAACTGGAGCTTATTCTGGCTGATCTCATTCACGTTGAGAATAGACTTGAAAGACTTCAAATTGAACTCAACCGAAAAAAGACCCCTGACCTTGAAATTGAAGCAGACCTTATGCCAAGGCTCAAAGAACATCTTGAGTCTGAAAAACCCCTTAGAGATTTTCCCTTTACCGAATTGGAAGATAAGGTAGTCAGGGGGTATTGTTATCTCTCAAAAAAACCATTGATTCTGGTTGCTAATGTCGATGAAAATCAACTTTCTGACCCGCCTGTAAAAGCTCTTGAAGAATTTGCTAAAAATAATAATCTTGAATTTCAGGTTCTCTGCGCTAGTCTCGAGATGGAAATATCTCAAATGTCTGAAGAAGAGCAAAAAACCTTTTTTACTGAATATGGTATTGAGAAAAGCGCCAGGGATATTTTTATCCGTAAGGCTTATGAAATACTTGGTCTAATATCATTTTTTACTGTAGGAGATGATGAAGTTAAAGCATGGACTGTTATTAAAGGCACTGAAGCTATGTTTGCCGCTGGCGTAATTCATTCCGACCTTCAAAGGGGCTTCATAAGGTCTGAAACAGTTTCTTATAATGATTTTATTGAAGCAGGCTCTATGGTTAAAGTCAAAGAAAAAGGCCACCTGAGGCAAGAAGGTAAAACTTACATTGTTCAGGATGGTGACATAATGAACATTAAATTTAATGTGTGATGGATAATGCAGCCTAAAGTTTTATATAAACCGCATTCAAGAGAAGAAGTTATATTAGGCCCAGAAGCAAAAGTAGATCAGGTAATTCTTGGCCTTGAGACCAGCTGTGATGAAACTGCCGCAGCAATAGTTTTAAATGGTCGTAAAGTGCTGGCAGACGTTGTATCTTCTCAAATAGAAGATCATAAAATTTATGGTGGAGTTGTGCCTGAAGTTGCAGCAAGGAAGCATCTTGAATCAATAAACCTGGTTATAAATGAAGCATTATCTCAGGCTAAAATGAACATTGACCAAATAACTGCTGTGGCCTGTACAGTGGGCCCCGGGCTTGTTGGGGCTTTGCTTGTTGGGGTATCTGCAGCAAAAGCAATTGCTTTTGCTAAAAATATCCCCTTTATTGGTATTAATCATCTAAAAGCTCATGTTTGTGCAAATTATATTGAAACAGACCTTGAGCCACCTTTCATTTGTCTGCTTGTTAGTGGAGGACATACTCAAATCATTTATGTTAAAAACTATCGTGAGCAGGAAATAATTGGTCAGACCAGAGATGATGCTGCTGGTGAAGCTTATGATAAAGTTGCACGGCTGATTGATTTTCCATACCCCGGAGGGCCTAACCTGGATAAAGCTGCACTAAATGGAAATATTAAAGCTTATGAGTTACCTTTTGCAAAAGTAGATGACTTTGATTTTAGTTTCAGTGGCATGAAAACTGCTGTTTTAAGACTGATTCAAAAAGAAAAAGTTTTGCTTAATAAACAAGATCTGGCAGCAAGTTTTCAAGAAATTATGACAGAAATGCTTTTACAAAAAACACTTCAAGCAAGTAATCAATTTAATATTAATAAAATTGTTCTGGCGGGTGGTGTTGCTGCAAACAGTGGCCTCAGGGCTAAATTTTTAAACCTTCCTGATAAATATACTGTTTTAGTGCCACCTTTAAAATTTTGTACTGATAATGCTGCAATGGTAGCTTCTGCCGGTTATTTTGTTGACGGTTGTTATGACTTAGATACAGAGGTTTTCTCAAGAGTATAATATGGTTATAAGAAGATTTATAGGTACAATTTATATTATTGGTATTTTAATTTTAGCCTTTGATGTATTGTATTACATTTTTCAGGGTTTTTTACCATCAATATTTATTGAGTATTGTTCTGCTTGTTTTGCTTATATACATACAGGCGCTACAATTTTAAGTTTGCCTCTAGTTATAGTCATTGATTTTATTGTAAGCCATGTTCCTTTTATGGGTTCTTTTTTACCTGTTTTGAAAACAGAAATATTTAGTGCAGAAATACACTGGGCACCATTGTTTTCATTATTCATTTATACTGGAATATTAAAATGGTTTGATGAATTTATTCTAAAATCTAAAGTAAATTCTCTTGAGAATAAATATAAAAAAGATAAACCTGTTAGTGAGCAAGGATTTACCACAGAAGAATAAAGTAGAACTATTTTAAACCCGGCATTATTTCTCTGTTATTTAGGTTTTAAGAATTTATACAGTTGTGTAAACACACACCCTTTACCTGCTCGCTGATTCCAGATTTGTGAATAAGCAGGGTTATATGAGTTTTATCCTTAAACAAAAATAAAATGCTCACACAAAGTATGAGCATATAAATCTAGTTATACTTATGATATATAAGCAGATAAGTTATGAGCGTTTTTAAAATTTAGTTATGCTTTAAATTCTTGTAAGAAGGCATTTTGCATGTCTAAAACTTCGCCAGGTGCTTTACCGGAAGCTTCTAAGCTACCTGTAAATGTTGAGAAAGCTGGTAAGTTTTTAGCAATGGTGCCTAGTCCATCTTTGGTGGAATCATCTAATTCACCAAATTTAGCTGTTAAAGCGTCTAAATCAAAAGGTTTTCTTTCAACTTGCTTAGAAAGATCTAAGTGTTGTTGACCCTGGATGCCTAAGAATGCTAATAATTGATCGCCTTTTTCACCAACAAAATTTTCGCCACCAGTTTTAGCAGAATCTTTTTTAGCGGCTTCCTGCTTTTTGGTCGCCTGTGATGTTAGATGAAATTGTGCTGCTTGGCTCTTGCCTACTTCAAATGTCATAACTACCTGCCTCCGTTTCTTGAGTGTGTGTTTTGTTTTAGTCCCATAAAGACACAAAGTATCGATCTATTTATATAAAAACATTCGGTTGAAAAAAGTTGCGCTTTAGAAATTATTTTTTTAAAAAAAAGAAACTTTGATTGTTCAACAAATAGACGAATAAACCTTTGAATCAGTTGTGGCAAGCATTTTCTGCCAATTTTTTTAAAAAAAACTTGTCTTTACCTTTCTTAATATTATTTTAATATATTTTATGGGTAATTATAAGACCTGAATATTTAAAAATGCGTTCAATTTATAAGGGTTTAAAGAGATATATAACCTGATAAAAACCATAGGTTTTAACCATTAATTTTAGACGTTTTTGGTTTATTTTAGTTCTGTTGTTATAAAGTGATTTTATTAAAACCTTTTATTATTTTTAAATACATATATATAGTGTTTTAAAAAAATGACTAAAATGATTAATTTCAAATTTATGCCAATTTATTAAATTAAATATTATCCGGGGAAAACACTAGTCCCTTTATTTTCTGAAATCTTTAATTAATTTCAAGGAACAGTATAAATGTGGATTATTAATTAATCGGGGTTTTTAATTGTTCTTGATTAACAATAAAAATTGAGAGCACTGCACCACTCAATTTTAATATCCCGGATTATTCACAAAGTTTCGGAAATAGATCTTTGCCGAGGGCTCAAAAGGACCGCACTGCGGGCCTTTTGAGCCCGATCTTCTAAGGCCTGGTCCCTGTTAAATATTTACAGTGTGTTAAATGCATAAATCTTTAACTTAAGTCATTACTTGAGCCTTGAGAGTTTGTAACAAATTCACGAATTAACCGGGATATAAGATTAGTGTGGAATAGAGGGTCAAAAAACACCCTGCCCCTATAATCTAGAATCTGTAAATTACTTTCAAAGATCAGTATAAAAGGTTTATCTTCCTGGTTGAAATTCAGTTATCTAATTTTTATTTAGAGTAAGACAATATTTAAGAACAAATTGATATAATGCAGCAATCTGTTTGTGGTAATATTTGAGCAATTAAGGGAGTTTGTATAATATAATATCGGTTCTAATAATTGAAGTTTAAAACATAAAGAGCCGCTATAAGAAAACCAAAACCCCTTTTAATATCTTGAAATAGCTTGCTAATAGATATTAAAATCGTTTTTATTAAGCAATGGAGAACAAAAGTGGTTATACAAGCCAAAGATATAAAATATTTAAATGCAACAGAACTGGCAAAATTGGTAGCTAATAAAGAAATATCAGCTAAAGAACTAGTTGATGTTACTTACAAAAACATCGATTTGATAGAACCTAAAATAGATGCATTAAACAGCCTGACAAAAGAATTAGCATATTCAATAGCAGAAACAGTAGATAGTAAAATTAAAAACAATGAAAAATTGCCTCCGCTGGCAGGTGTGCCAGTTGCAATAAAAGATAACATGTGTATAAAGAATTGTCTTGCAACTTGTAGTAGCAAAATATTGGAAGATTTTTACGCGCCTTATACTTCTACTGTGGCCCAGAAAGTAATTGATAACCTGCTTATACCTGTAGCTAAAACAAATTTAGACGAATTTGCCATGGGGAGTTCTACAGAAAATAGCGGTTTTAAGACTACAAAAAACCCATGGGATTTAAATAAAGTGCCAGGAGGTAGCTCGGGTGGTTCAGCGGCCAGTGTGGCTTCTGGGCAGGTTAGTCTATCTCTGGGTTCTGATACTGGAGGAAGTATTAGATTGCCAGCATCGTTTTGTGGTGTGGCAGGAATGAAACCAACTTATGGCCTTGTGTCAAGGTACGGTTTGATAGCATATGCCAGTAGCCTTGATCAAATAGGACCATTTGCCAGAAATATTACTGACCTATCATTGTTACTTCAGGTTATTGCAGGTTATGACCATAAAGACTCAACTTCCATTAATAAACCTGTTCCAGACTATTCTGAAGCCTTGAAAGTAGATATAAAGAACTTTAAAATTGGAATTTTATCAGATTTAATAGCTGAAGGCGTTCAACCTGAAGTTAAAAGTGCTATTGAATCAGTATTAAAATTATTTAAAGAAAATGGTGCACAGATTGATGAAGTGACATTGCCGCATCAGAAATATGCTATTGCAACATATTATATTATAGCTCCAGCAGAATGCAGTGCTAACCTTGCTCGATATGATGGCGTTAAATATGGTATTAGAAATGAAGATAGCCCCGATTTAATGGATATGTATCTAAACACAAGGAAAAAAGGTTTTGGCGATGAAGTTAAAAGAAGAATAATGCTTGGAACTTATGCACTTAGTTCCGGTTATTATGATGCATATTATAAAAAAGCCCAGCAAGTCAGGGCCCTTATAAAACAAGACTTTGATAATCTATTTGAAAAATATGATTTACTTGTAAGTCCAGCCTGTCCAAATACAGCATTTGATATAGGTTCAAGAGTTGATGATCCTTTAACAATGTATTTAACAGATATAGCAACAGTAACAGCAAATCTTGCAGGTATACCAGGAATAAGTATTCCCTGTGGATTTGATTCAAATGGATTGCCAATAGGTTTACAGATTCTGGCACCAGTATTGCAGGAATCTAAAATGCTACAGGCTGCTTATACATTTGAGCAGTTAACTGATTACAATAGACATTTCGATAAAATTAAACTTTAGTTTTAGAAATTGCTTTGTAATGCTTATATCGTGGTGCTTAAGAAGCAGTGAATTATAATTGGACGACTATTTGCAGCCTGCTCTACTGGTTGGGGCTTTGCCTGAGACCTCTGCATAACTAATGTTTTTTAAAATATCAGGGAACAGTGGTTAAGGAGGGGAGGTTTCAAACACTATTTTTCTGCTACCTTAGCTTTTTTGAGAATATATTACTCCGACCTCCTAAAGTTTGACAAAAAGATTAAGAAGCACTTGCATAATGTACTTTTACACCAGAAAAATAGTTCTGAATTTTTTGTGGATTTTTTTGAAAACTTTTTAATTTGCTTATCA
>JBFMGH010000407.1:0-4849 GCA_040752795.1 Cyanobacteriota bacterium | reverse complement strand
TGTATCTGCATTTATTAAAACGGAGTTTGTTAATGCTCTTATACCTCCGGTGCCTGAGATGCTGCCATCAAAAATAATATTTGAAATTGAACTTAGTTCAACTAGGCCACCAGCAGATATGTTTGATGCTAAATCGAAATTTAAAGTATTACCCAGTGTTGACAGGTAAATAGATCCATAATCTGAATCAATTGAACCTACATCTATATCACTGTTAATTTCAGTTATATAAATATTTCCAAAAGCTGTAGCATTCAAGGTGCTGGCTGTCAGGTCAACCCTGATCGGGTGTGTTTCTCTGCCAATATTACCATAAGTTGCTGTCAGGTTAATATTTGGTGAAGTAATCACAGAGTTTGCATCTGTTCTCAGAATATCACCATACTGAGAAATGACATCAACCTGATTCACACCGGTAATGGTGCCGTCGTTAATAATATCGTGATATGCATCGATGGTTAAAATGTCATTGCTGACAAGCTCAGCATTCGGTTCTATTTCAACTTTATCATATTGTTGAACCGTCTGGTTTGATAAAACCTTCAATTCACCGTCTGCTTCAACGTAAGCATTGTCTTTAAAAGTAATATTACCGGGTGCTTCAAAATCTATTCGGCCACCGAGGTGTGAAAGAACCTGCGAAGTATCAGAAAGTGTAATGTCTGATTTATAAGATTGTATCAGGATATCATTACTTGAAGTTGCTGTGGTTTCAATAATGCTTGCACCTGTTACATTAAGATTTCCGGTAACCATTATTTCTAAAATGCCATCAGTACTCAAATAAGCATCATTAATATTTAAATTCCCAGGTGTGCTTATATGTAAACGGCTGCCATTTGTAATAGTCGTTCCACTACCAATATTAACTTCTGAATAGTGGTCACCATTTATGCTTAAATTACTCACAGCTGAAATATTGTTATTAGTTCCAATATTTATATTTTCACATCCATAATCGGTTTTTAAATTGAAATCAAGCGCTGAATCAATTGTGACGTTATTGCCAGTATTTATTTCACTGACCCCATAAATAATAATTCCATTTGTTAAAGAAGTTATTGAAGAATTACTGGCAATATTAATAGAACCTTTTTCATTGTTATACCAGGGATCAAGCGTATCAATTCTTACATAGTTTCCGGCTGATATATTGCCATCAATAGAAGTAGTTATATGACCTTCCAGAGAAAAAATTCCTGAGGTTGTAAAGTCACCCTCAAAAGATGATGCTGTACCACTTGTAATATCAAAATTGATAGATGTCAGGTTCAAGCCTGATCCACCAATTTGAATATTATCAAAGTTAGCAAAATTATTATTAAGTTCATTGCTGGCTGTAAATGTGATGTCTAAAGGTCCATTCTGTGTCAGAAAGTCAGATGTTAAACTGCCTGCAGTAATAGAATCCGGCGCAAGGGTTATGCCGTTATTAGCCATATCACCTGCGTTAATGGTTGCATTATTGGTAACATTGATAACGCCTCCATTTATTTCAAGCCTGTCAGCAGGGTTTAAGGTCAGGGTGTTTGTTGCTATAATGGTTGAATTTTCTTCAATCCTGACAGTGTCAGCAACAAGACTGATATCCTGAGTAGTCACTGAACCTGAAAGGCTGGCCAGTGAGCCACCGGTTAAAGAAACAGATATCGGATTTAATGCTACAGCATTGACAGTAACATTATCCAGATTGCCAAGCTCTACCGATTCAGAACTGGTTATATTAATTGCAGCACCCGGTGCCATAAAATCTGAACTCAGGCTGGTTGCATTAACAGAATCCGGTGTAAAGGCAATCCCCTGATTTGCAAGGTCTCCGCTATTGAGGGTCATGACCCCACCAGAAATTAAATCACCTTCTACAACGTCAAGTTTTTCAATCGGGTTTAAGGTTAAATTATTTCCTGCTGTAATAACAGGTTTACCAAAATTTTCCTCGTACCATGCCTGAGAATTAATTGTAATTACTTTACCGGTTACATTTATATTGCCAGTTGTAGAAATCTGTCCGAGTAAAGAAATACTACCATTTACACCTGAGTCAAGTGTAATACCTGACGGGTTTAGGGGTACACCACCAATGGTAATATTATCCAGATTTCCAACAGCAAGCGTATAATCTTCCCAGGGAAATGGCGTATCAGTTGTTGTTATGTTAAAGGCTCCACCCTGAGACATAAAGTTGGATACAAGACTGTTTGCTGTAATAGCATCCGGTACGAAAAAGAAACCATAATTTAAAATATCCCCGGCATTCAGGGTCAATTGGCCGGTGGCATTTAATGTACCACCATATATATAAGATGTAGAGTCTGTATCTATTGTTATGTTATTTCCACTGAGCGTTGCCCCTTTATACATCCTGAAATAATCATTTATTAAAATATTTCCAGTTGTTGATATGTCTCCGTAAATAATAGCTCCACCACTATTAACAGTAATGCTGGTCGGGTTCAAGGGGGCACCACCTACGGTAATATAATCAAAGTTTCCTATCGTAACGCCATAATTATAAACAAGATCAGTATTCTGGGTAATAAAATCTGAATTCAGACTTCCTACATCAATAGAAGCCGGTAAAAAAGTTCTATCAGCAAGATATAAACCTGCATTAAATGCAAATTCACCCGCAGCAACAATTTCAACATCTTTTATATAAGGCTGATAGGGTGTAACCAGTGAAATATTATTACCGTTTAAAGAAGCCCCTCCTGGATATACAGGTACAAACGGATCCTGGTCCCATGTTTCAGGCCCCAGATAAATTTCGTTTCCTGAAATGGTAATATCATTACCAGCAATGCAAGCACCACCAGTAATTCTTGTCTGGTCTGATATTGAGCTTATGGTTACATCACCACCGGCATTAATAGTTGGTGCATCTCTTTCAGGTATATAACTTAACCCTGTACCATCAATAGTATTATCAAGCCCGATTTCAATTTGTTCATCTGCATTAATATTAACATAACCACTGGTTGTAGTGATATCAGTATCTCCAATAATATAAAAACTGGTGCTAAAATCAATGTCAATATTATTTTCTGCACTGAGGTTAGCATAATTAATATGATTAAATGAAGAACTTGTACCAATTATACTTAAACTATTTCCGGCAATTATTGAGGGTTTATTTATTTTTCCGCTAGCAAATTCACCAGATCCAGGTGGTTCATAACCATAAATATTTAAGATGCCTGTAATATTGTTTATATTGACATTACCGTCTGTAGCTTCTAAAACACTGCCTTCTGTTAATTTAAAGCTGTTCTGAATTGTAATATCATTTAAGGCTGTTATGCTCGACTGGCTTTCAAAGCCAGCGCCATCATTAAAGGTTGCACTATTCCCTACGGTTAAATCTGCAAAAGCAAATCCCGCTGAACCGTTAACAATTAAGTCCTTTCCGGTTGTTAATTCCGCTTTAATGATTGAAGATACAGGATCAGAACGCAAGCCAAAGCCATTGGCATTAATTTCAATGTTATCAGTAGCAATCAGCTTTGTTTCAATCATTTCAACATTATCTGAAATACCGGTCTGGTTAATAATAATTTTGCCACCAGAGGTTATAAAAGAGCCTGATGCATCAATATAATCAACAGCATTTAGTTCAATATCACCCTGCCCTGTTTTCAGGGTAGCTGTTGAAGAAGAAAAATCCATTTCTGGAGCTTCAATTTTTATATCCTGTCCGGCATATAAAAACTGAGAATTTAGTGTTTGCCGTGTTTTAATTTCAATGCTTCCGTTTTCAAGCACTAAATTATCTGCATCATAATGCTCGGCATACTCTAATGAGTTTAAATTAACAATGTCACCTGTGTTAACATCCGGACCAAATATAGCATTTGTATAAATACAAGCTGGATCAACGTAGCCACCGTCAAGTTTAACATCATTAATTGCATTAATAACTCTAAAATCAATATGAGCAGCACTGTTTATCGGCGCTGTTCCATTAAGCAGGGCATCGACCGAAGCACTGTTAGGGCTTCCTGGGGCATCAAAGAAATTATTCATGAAATCTGTCGTTGGGGTAATTGCAGTAAGACTGCCTACATTAACGACGCTGTTGGCGCCGGAAATTATACCATAAGGGTTCACAATGAAGATGCTACCACCTATATTGCCAGCCTTTATAGAATTTAGCGTGCCATTAATCTGGCTCTGTTCTCCGTGAATGAGGTTTATCAGGTGATTGCTGACGTCAGGCACCACAAGGTTGACCGTGTTACCATTGTCAACATTAAACCTGGTAAAAGAGTTAAAGGCATTACTGTTAACCAGGGTCGTAGTAGTAACATCAGTAGTGCTACCATTGATATTTAAAGACGTGTTTGTGTTACCATCAGTTATAATCTGTTGAGCACCTACAGGCATAACAGATATAGTGCAAGCCAGCGCAAAACAGCTAATAACTTTACTGATGTCAATACTTCCAAAATTCATACGACTCTTTGCTAAGCCACGCAAAAAAGATTTCATAATCTACTTCTACCCCGCAAAGGTTTTAATACATATATGTTACTTATGTAGGCCCTTTTTACTAATATAGCATATGAAATATTACTTTTAAAGGGACATATTTTCGATTTTATGAAAATTATTGGGCAGTATTTCTTAAAATCTTATCAGGAATAGTTATTAAAAATAACCCTTAGAAAAGCTATTTATAGTAAAATGAAAATAACATTGCTTTATGTTTTGAGCATAGTTTGTAATTTATTTAACAAACAAATTAAAGAAATATTGCATGTCTGTAGTTGTCTGAAAGTAGTTATTTAAAAGGTTTATTATTAAAGTTTTTAACAATAAAAAAAACACCTCTTTGTAGGGGTTAAGAGGT
>JBFMGH010000406.1:0-4210 GCA_040752795.1 Cyanobacteriota bacterium | reverse complement strand
AATTAAAATTATCTTTAATAAAGTTAAGATGAGACCTTAATTCATTTAATAAAGTCTGCTCTGCTTTTATGTTGCTAACATGCTCTTCTAAAGTAAGTTTATTATTACCTTCAGGAGTGACATATACTTTAATATAATTCAAAAGATCTTTTTGAATTATGAAGAAAATAAAATCATTTGAATTTATAAACGCAGATATTTCAGGTCTTATTTGATGAAATTGTTCTAATAGTGCTAATAGTGCAATATCTTGTTTGTTTCTTGAGTATAATTTTTCAAATTCTTCAGCAATTTTAATCAGGGTATTAACGATTTTTAATTTCTTTTCAAGGTCTTGTTTAAATTTATATAATTTTTTTGTTGAAATTTTTTTCATTTCTTCAATTACAAAACTATTATCAGATATTATTTTATCTATTTGCTTTTTAATAGGTATTTCTACAGGTTTAAAATCTTTAGAAACCTTTTCAAAGGGTTTATAGATCATTCCTTTAATAAAAGCACCGTTCATAGATGTGTTTATTACATTAATATCTTTATTTATTTCCTTACCTATTATATCTTCATAGTATTTTACAAATTCAATATAGTCCCTACGGGATAAAACTTCATTTCCTGAAGCATTTTTTATTTTTATAATATCAATTTTGTTGTATATATCATTTCTTTTTTTATCTCTCACATTTGCAACTATTTTATTATCAACAAGTCTTAATTCTTCATCAGGTTCAATTAAAGAGGGCGAATAAACTT
Organism: Cyanobacteriota bacterium; assembly: GCA_040752795.1. Taxonomy (GTDB): domain Bacteria; phylum Cyanobacteriota; class Vampirovibrionia; order JBFMGH01; family JBFMGH01; genus JBFMGH01. Next base: position 3,457 of record JBFMGH010000406.1, on the reverse strand, counting down.
GATTATTAACAAAAGCAAGATCCTGTCCTATTAAAATTATATTTTTTGCCTGCATAACGACTGAAGCCAGGTAAAAAGCCGAAATAGAAACTGTGCCTGCTGTTGGCCATAAAGAATATTTATTATTAAGAATATTGTTATACCATATAGAAAAGCCATCTGTGCGAGATAAATAAACCATGTTTATCTTTTCAGATACATTCCATGCAAAGGGGTCTGTTCTGGGTTGAAGAATAAAATAAATATCATCTAGATCTTTTATGTCCTGAAATTGTTTCTCAATTCCCCAACTTTCAACAGTAACACAGAAATCAGGTTTTAAACCATTTTTTAATAACGCTTTTAAAGCAGTATTAATTGTAATTAGAATATATTTATCTCTATTGTTTTTCAATAATTCAATATTTTCTTCTAGAGACGGCCCTGCAGAAGTTATTATAACAGGATATTCAGACAATTTATCTTTAAATATATCAATAGGAATAGAGTTTAAAACCTTATTTATATTAGCAATACAATTATATCCCCACTCTTTCGATCTTTCAATTAATGTACCCTGATCTTGTTTTATAGACTCAATAAATGATACAACCCTATCTCCTAAAGTTTTTAATGATTCTGAATATATATTAAGATATGAAGGTAAAAGTAAAACATCTATTGTATCACCGATAAGAAACTTGTTGGTTAAAGTTTGTAAAACTTCTTCTACAGTATTACATATATATACTCTATTATCAGATAGTTCCTGGGCAAAATCTACGTATTCAAGAGTAAATCTTAATACATCCACACTGGGTTCAAATAATATAATTTTACCAACTGATGAAATATATGTTCTTTTAAATAGATATCCAAGACCTAGTCCTAGAACAATATAGAAAGAATGCTTATTATCAGTGCTTATTTTGGGATTAAATAATTGTTGCGCTTCTAATATTGGATCTCTTAAATCATGCAATGGATGGGTTTTATATGAAATATTTATATCTCCAGATTGGCTTTGAAAAACTTCAATATCTTTATATTGATGCTCTGCAAGTTTTTGAGCTAATTCAGGATTTTTTTGTTTTAGTGCCGTTATGTTTTTGTTAAACAACCAGAAATTCCTTTATTATTTATAAAATCTTATCGTATCTAACTTTAATTTCATCATTATACTAGTTATTTAAAACATTGATAATGTTGTTAACCCAAACAACTTAATATGTAGCTAAATATATTATTTACGCTCTCTTATTTGCGCAATCATCTTTTCAAGAAATTTACACACATCCGTAGCCATATAAGGTTTTTTAAGAAATAAATAATCATCCGGGTTTCCTAAATCTTTTTTGTACTTATTAATTATTGATTCTGATGATATGATCGCAAAAACTATATTTCTTTTTGAATTAACCTTTTGATAAAGTCTTCCCAAATATTCAGAAGTATATTCACCTATTTGAGATTCATTGATGTCAAATAAAAGCGCGTCAGGTTTTTCATTATTAATAATTTCAGGTGCATAATGCGGATTTTTCATTTGTTTCATTTTAAAATTAATTTCTTTGAAAATTAATTCTAGATTATGTAAGCTTATAGGTTTACTTTGAGACAGCAAACATCTATAAGGTTCATATAATTTGTATCGATCAAAAACATCGCAATCCATAATAACTTCTGGCTCTACATGCAAAAGCATTATTTGCATTAATTCTTTGGCTGCACCTTTTATTTCAATAGCATTTTCAATAATATTTTCTGCTGTAAGTTTAACAAAAGAAGATTCAAATATTTCATCTGACAGATCAGATATTGCTTCGCTTTTTAATAAAGTTCCACATAAGATTTCAGAGAAACTATTTGCCAGTTTTAAAAGCAAAATATCTTCTTTAATTTTGTTATGAGTAGAATCTAAATTTAATATATCTTGATAAGTTAAATTAACATATAGAATTGGTGCAATAATATTCTGAGGAAAATTCCATTGTTTAAGGATTTTATGGCTAATTTCATTATGATACAAACCTATTAATTTTTTTTCAACCACATACAATGGTAAATCATACTCAATACAGATACCAATAACTTGTTCAAATTCTTTACTAAAGTGCTCCTTTAAGATTGCAATACCTACATCACATAATAAGCCAGCAACAAAACAGCTTTCTGGCATTTTGTGTTTAGCTAAAGTTGCTAATTCTTTAGCAGCAACAGCTCTAACAAAGGAATTAAACCATAATTTTATTCTGTCAAGATCGGAGCCATCCGAATTATCTTCTAAAGCTTTTATCGCTCCAACAGCCAGGGCCAAGTCTCTTAAGCCATAAAACCCAACTTGTTTAATGGCATCATTTAAATTTAGCACTCTTGAGCCAGTTCTTTTATAAAAAGCAGAATTTGAGAGTTTTAATACTCTTGCTGTTAAAGCATAATCTGTTTCAATTAATTTTATAAGATCTTTTATATCAGTATTTACAGAAGAAGTCAAATTCAGTAGTTCAGAAACAATAAATGGAAGTGCATTTATTGCCGCAACTTTTGACAGTTTCTTTTCTAGAAAACTTTCTGATATTAACAATTTAGCTTCACTAAGAACTTTTTTCCCTTTATCAGATTTGGAGGTTTTAGTATGAATAACTTCATCCTGGTTTAATATATTAGTATTTAAGATTTCAGAATCAATTTTTTTTACTACTTTAGGTTTTAAAACCGGTGTCTTTGATTCATTGATTCCTGGTTGTTTAATTGCTTTTAAATCTTGTAAGCTCTTTTCAATGTTTTCAGAACCCATTTCATAGTATTTCTGTTTTGAAAGAGATTGTAAAATTATTGAAGATTGTTTCTTTAAAAGCTTTAGAACTTTTTGAATAAAAGTATTAATATTAAAATCAAAAGATAAAACAATATCATCAACACCTAATTTAATATATTCTTCAAGATCATTTTTGCTTAAAGTGGCTGAAATTTTTAATATAGGTATATAAACTTTTGAAGGAAGTGTCTTTATATAACGAATAAGATCCCTTGATGAGTTAGATGATATACTACCACCAATAATAACAAGGTTAATGTTAATTTTGGGTATTAATACTAATGCCTCAAGCTCATTATTAACTATTGATATATTACAATTAATGGTTTTACCAAGCATTATTTTATACATAGCTTGATGATTTGGATTTGATTCGATTAATAATATTGAATATGGCAAATTTTGCATATTATTGTTAATTTTCAAAAATCAGTACAATATTCATATTTTACATTAATTAAAAAATTAATTAATCATGAAATCACAATTTTATGTTTGATTAATTAAAAACTCAAGATAAATATTTAAAAATAAAATTATTAATTAAAGACCTCTCATAAATAACCTGATTAATTCATGAATTTGTTTCATCTAGGTAAAACCTTCTTCTAATGACATATTTAAAAAATACTGGATTTACACACTGTAAATTCAGATGAT
>JBFMGH010000405.1:0-4066 GCA_040752795.1 Cyanobacteriota bacterium | reverse complement strand
TAAAATGTTACTCGCTATAAGAGATCAAATTAGAATTAAACACCCTGAATTTGATTTGAAACTTGTCTATTCAGGAGATCGTACAGATTCAAAAGAAGATGTCAAAAAAGATCTGGAAAAAGCAAAAATGTTAAAAGAAAAATATCCGGATTTTATAGTAGGTTTTGATCTTGTAGGTTATGAAGATGAAGGAAATACAACTTATTATTACATTGATACATTTCTTGATAATCCTGATATGCCTTATTATTTTCATGATGGAGAGACGAAATCATTTGAAAACAAAGATATGTACGATGCAGTCTTGTTAAACTCCAAAAGAATAGGACATGGCCTTAATTTATTCTATTTTCCTAACTTGGAAAAAGAACTGATTAAAAGAGACCTGGCTTTAGAAATCTGCCCTATAAGTAATCAGGCATTAAATTATATTCAAGATTTCAGGCTGCATCCTGCAAGAGGTTATCTGCAAAGAGGTGTTCCTTGTGTAATAAGTTCTGATGACCCTGCTATATTTCAAAACATTGGAATAACATTTGATTTCTGGGTAGCATGCATGGCCTGGGATCTTGACTTAAAAGCACTAAAGCAATTAGCACTTAATTCTATAAAATATAGCAGTATTAATAAAGTTGAAAAACAAAAAGCGCTGGAAGCCTGGGAAACTAAATGGAATATATTTATTGAAAACCTTGCTCAAAAAAATTATTAAGCTGTCAAACAATCTTTCTATGTATCTTTTAGGTCTTCTTTGTATAGAAAAAGGGTTACTGTTGCAATAATTGCGGTTATTAAAATCAGGCTAAAATTAACGATAAAAGGTAATATCTTTGTTAAAGTGAATAAATAACCACAAACTATGGCCCCTATAAAATTACCGCCAGTTCTGGCTATGTTAAATATACCCAGAACTCTGCCTTTAAAATATTTATCTACTGACTTAAGCATTGCAGCGTTCATACAAGGAAATACAGCCGCATTTCCAACACCTTCTATTGAACAGACAAAAGCTATAATTAATGGTACAGGTATAAAACCATAGCTAAGAATACTGAAGGATATCATTAAGCTACCCAGAATTATTGGAAGATGAAGATTCTCATATTTATCAGCCAGTTTACCCATAAAACGTGATAACAATACAACAGGAAGCGCATAACAAAAATAAGTTAAATTAAGAATAAAAATATCCCCACCAAGGTCAAAAATGTAATATGCCCATATAGAATCATATAGGCCCAGTGAATATCCAAAAATTACACTGAAGAGACCTACAGAGATTATTACAGGCCATTTAAAACTTTTTAAATCAGATTTTTTAAATTCAACAACCTCAGATTCTAATGATTTTGAGATACTTGATTGTTTAAACAGAATGTATATTGGTATACATATAATTAAGTTAATAACACTGCAAACTAAAACAAATATGAATATAGCTTGAAGCCCAAAAAAATTGCCCAGAAATGCTGATGAAGCAGGGGCTATCAAAAAGCCCAGATTAAATACTGAGGTGAAACTACCTAAATCCTGAGAGAGATTACCTTTTTTGCTTAAATCTGTTATGAATGCTGTTGCAGATGGCAGAAAAGCTGCTACAGCAAGGCCTTCTAGTATTTTTACAATAAAAAGACCTGTTAAACTGTTAAAAAAAACCAGAACAAGTGCTGCAAAAAAATAAAAAAATAAACCTGCGAATATTACTACAAACCTGTTATATCTGTCACTCAAGTAGGCAAAAGGAAAGGTAAAAATTAAGCACATCAATGGATTCATGGAGACGATCCAGCCAGTAGTTTCTGAAGATATGCCATTAAGATCAGCATAGGCAGGTAAATTAGCATTTATAGCCACAAGACACACAACGCTCAAGAGTATGGTACAATATATAAGAATTTTCATGGTTTTTCTGAGCCTGCAGGAGCATTAATTTTTTTATAAATACAGGAAGTTTTATCTTGATAAATCTTTTTCCATTTATTATTATTTTCCAGCAATAATGAAATATGTGTTTTTGCAGGCATTATGACAAAATTAATATTGTATTTATCTAAAACATCTTCATAACTGCTATAAACATTGAATATTTGACCGTAATCATAAGCAAGCTCGGAAGTAGATTGATACATATTTTCTGTAATAAAAACTTTGCATCCGGTTTGGTTCTGCAAATAGCATCCCCACCCTAACGGATTAAAGATATTTCCTTTAAGTTTAACTTTATTTATATAATTTGATGCATTAACCGGATAAGTTTTAAAGTAATTAATATTTTTATTGATTTCAGGAACAGATATTCCAATCATAAAAAAGATTATCGACAAAATAATGCTAATATAAACTTTTAATGGGGCAATATTGATAGTTGTTTTATCATAAAGCTTTTTCAAAAAGTTAATATTAAAAGTTAGATCAGTGTTTTTAATTATATCGCTTAATAGTGGCAATACTACCAGAATGAAAAAGACTATATTTACAGCAGAATATAAACTTAAAAACAAAAATACTACAGAAAGTAAAAGCTTTTCCAGGGGAGGTTTATAGTTAGAAAAAAGACTTAAAAATATAAGCAATAAAATGAATAATTCAAAAAAACCAAATGGTATTTTAATATGGAAATCCGGAGATGCTAAAAAGCCATTATAAACATATAAACCAGATATAAAATATGACTCTATCATTATTAAAGTATTGATGCCATAAGGTGTTGCTATGCTTGCAGCTATTGGTATTAAGCTTATAATAAAAAATGTTCTGGCTTTTAGCAATAACTCTGGCTCTTTATTCTTTCTATATTTTAATATTAAACTAGCCATATAAGTTAAAGCAGCAATACTACCAAGTAAAAAATCAGTATTGAAATTAGCCCATAAAATACACAATAAAATTATAAAGCCATAAAATTTCTTATTAGTCCCTTCATTATGTACTTTATCAAGAAGGAAAATAAATAAAATAAATATTGGAAGAGAAAATAGCCTGCTATTAGCTTCAACACACTCTGAACTGGCTATTATACCCAGAGTTAACAGTATAATATTTATAAACCAGTTGTTATATTGTTGTGACATTAATCGAAATACACTGACGAAAGAGAACCCAATTATTAATGAAGAAATAATGACTATTAAGTTAAAGCCTCCAAGATTATGAGCAAAAGCATATATTATACCTGATAGCCAGTTTGAATCTACCCATAAAGAATTTACACTGGTAAAAGTATAAAAGTCTTTAGATAAAAAGGCATATTTATCAAACATAAATTGGCCAGCAGATACCAGACACCCTAACTCAGCAGCTTTAGTTAGTAGCTGGGGAAACACGAATATATACAAACTAACTATAACTATGTATATTAAGTCTTCTATACTTGCGAAATTATTAATTTGTCGATTTGTTAGCATTACCCTTTTAATCTATCAACAACCTGCTTGATGCATTCTTCTGTTCTTTCCGCTTGATCTTTAACGTTGCTATAATTAATATCGTTCTTTTCGATGCTAACCTTTATTCTCATAAGTTGTCTGTTTATATTATGTAAATTAGGCAATATGTCTCTCATATAGAATTTTTTCTTATCAGGATCACTAATGTCACTGGCAGCTTTTTTAGTTATTTCTTGCAGTTCTTTATTATTATCAAGGATAGATTCTATAAGTGAAATAAGTTTATCCTGTGATTTCATAATGGTTTTTTCGTCAAGACCTTCGATCATATTTTTAAAGGCAGTAGCATTACCTGCAAAGGCACCGGCTTTATTATTTATTTGTGCTACCAAATCTGCATCTTTCTTTGCTGCTTGAGCAAAAACCTGAGAACCTGATACATTAATTATACCTATAACACCAAAAAGTAAACTAACTAACACAAGTATGTTTAAAAAATTTCTTTTCATTAATATTCCCTCACCTTTTTTAATAGCAGATTTTAATTATATATTAATTGTGGACGCATTTAAACAGAAAAAGATTCGGGTTTTATTAAATTTACAAAAAGATCAGATACTTTTGAGACCCCAGACATTATTTACTTTAATCTAAAAAAATTACAGTTATACTATTCTACA
>JBFMGH010000404.1:0-7297 GCA_040752795.1 Cyanobacteriota bacterium | reverse complement strand
AGAAGCTCTTTTAAATCGTGGAGTAGATCTTAAATCACTTCAACCCGCTTTAAGAAATGGTCAATTTATTGGTAGTGTTAATAGTGAAGTACTATTTACAGTTGATCCTCTAACTGCTAATAGAAGTGGAATAAAAATGCAAAACCTTACTTTATCCTGGGTGAATAATGTAAGAAGTGCACTTGGTGCTCCAGTGGTTCAGAGAATTGCAGGATTAAGTGCATCAAGAGGTTTATCTGGAGGCGGAAGGGAAGTTCAAGAAAGTTATAATAATCCATATGGAAGAAATTTTGATAGAACACATCAGGCAAATGTTCAAAGATCTAATAACTCTGAAATAATTAATAAACTGTTTCCTGTTATACCTGAAGGTATGGGAAGAACACTTATGGGACAAGCATCATGGTATGGTCCATATTTTCACGGAAGAAGATCTGCAGATGGTAGCAGATATAATATGTATGAAATGACTGCAGCCCATAAGTCTTTACCATTTGGGACCATAGTAAAAGTCACTAATGTCAACAATAAAAAAGAATGTATTGTTAAAATAACTGATAGAGGGCCTTATATTCATGGTAGAATTATTGATCTTTCTAAGGCTGCAGCTCAGCAAATTGGAATGCTAGGGTCTGGAGTGGCTAATGTAAAAGTTGAAGTCATTGGCAAAATCCCCAGGCACATTAGAAGAAGATAATATATAGTTTGCTATACTTTAATCCCTGAGGTTTTACTCAGGGATTTTAAATTTGTTCTTTTATAGCTTTACAATGTTGCTAGAATCTCTACATTTGTTAAAATCATTTCGGAAGATTAAAAAACCTGATAGTAATAAAAAATAGGAGTAATTGAATAATGAGAAAATTAGCAGTGCTGGTGATTTTAGTTTTAATTGTTATTGCATATTACTCAAATAAAACTTTTGATGCACAAGATTATCAACCAACTTCGGTGCAAGATAGAATTCAAATGGTTGAATCAATGCTTAAGAAAAATCATATGCTTTTTAAAGTGCTTGGAGATAATCAGGTTCAGCCTAATGGAAAGATTGTTCAAAGAATTCAAACAAATGAATCTTTTGAAATCCTTGCAATGCCTCTTATTGAACCGGTTGAAGTAACAAATTATCCAAATGAATTTGTAGGCAAAATGTACACAGGTGATGGCTTAAAGCTCTCTGAGGTAAAGTCAGATTCTGGTATAAGGGTTAAAACAGTTCTTCCTGAAAGTGAATATCCTAAAAAGCACTCTTTTGAGTTTATTAATCCAAATGATAAGCCTGTTAAGGTGAGGTTTTATTTTGTTCAAGAAGATAAAAAATAGTCATAAAAATAAAAGAACAAATAAAAAAGCTAGCATTGCTAGCTTTTTTAATATTGAGATAACCATTTAGAACCTGGTATTAAAGTTTATATTAACCCTTTTGGCCCTTTCCATAGCTCTTAGCTCAGCCGAAACAACATTGGCAAGCTCATCAAAAATACCGAAGAAATTAGAATTTAAATTTTCATATTCCTCTTTTTGATTTTTATTTTTAGATTTTTTTGATTTACCTTTCACATACGTACCACTTCCTAATCCGTTACTATTGTTAAAAGGTGATTTTACAGCAGTATCTAACATTTATATGTCCTCCTGGATAGGTCAAATATTTATTCCTGTCATTTTAATAATCGGTTTTATTTTTAGATTCTTTAGGATGGTGTAACATAATTTAAAGGAAATCAAAACGAATCTTAACAATTGTTATTATTAGTTGATTTATAGATGAATAAAGAATATGAGCAACAAAGACGTTTGTATTGTCCTCGATAATATTAGATACAAAAATAATATTGGCCCTATTTTAAGGGTAGCTTATGCTTTTGAGATAAAAAAAGTATTTATTTGTAGAAGGAACAAGGAAGAGTTAAAACCTGATCAACTCCTGATATTAAGAAAAATCTCAAGAGGCGCTTCAGATTTTGTTAACTGGGAGCTTAAACAGGATTCTATTGAACTTGTTAAATCATTAAAAGAAAAAGGATTATACATTGTTTCGGTTGATATAAGATCATCACTATTGCTTTCTCAATCTGAAGTAAGATTTCAATATCCGCTCGCTCTTGTATTTGGCCATGAAGGGCATGGTGTTGATCCTGAAATTATTAAATTGTCTGATATGATTATAAAAATTCCTATGATAGGTGAGGGTAATTCAATAAATGTAGGTTCATCTGTTGCTATAGTTGCCTATAAAATTAGAGAACTTGAGGATTAAATAAATAGGGTATTTTTGTAATAAATGACCAATATAATAATGTTATAGATAAAAATATTATTAATGTTTTTGAAATGGATAATTTGAAAATTCATAAATTGCTTATTTTAGCAAAAAAAGCTGAGAGCTAAAAGCCAGTGCAACGAGCTTTTAACGCTCAGTGTCATTTTTTTATTTTTGCACTTTTTTGGTTATTCAGAATACCAAAATGTAATTAGATATTGAATTTAAAGTTATATTTATTTAAAATTTAATTTTCTAGGGCTAATATTGAGGAAATTCTATGAATACAATTACAATCAACCAGCATATTTTTAGAAAAAATGATATTAGAGGAATTTACCCGGATGATTTAAATTCGGATGTTGTTTACCAAATAGGTCTTGCTTTTGGAACTTATATTAAAAATTTTCAGAAAACAGATATAACTATAGCTGTGGGTCATGATGCAAGAGTCCACTCAGAAGAAATCTCTGAAGCGCTTATTAAAGGCCTTAGTGAAACAGGTGTAAAAGTACTTGATATAGGTATATGTCCGACGCCAGTTTTGTATTTTGCTTGCTATCTTGATCAGACTAACTATCAGTCGTTATTTAACTTACCAAAAGTTAGTGGTGGCATCATGATTACGGGAAGTCATAATGCTCCTCAGTATAATGGGTTAAAAATGTTGATAGATAAACATACTTTGCAAGAAGAAGATATTAATGCCCTGAAAGACATAATACTATCTGAAAAATTTAAAAAAGATGATGAGAAACCTCCTATTAAAATGGAGTTGAATAGTTCATATAAAGATTACCTTAGATCAAAATTTAGTAGTTTTGACAGGTTAAAAGTAGTTGTAGATTCAGCTAATGGTACTGCTGGTTTAATTGTTCCAGATTTGCTTAAAAAATTAGGCTGTGAGGTTATTCAGCTTTTTACCAGGCCAGATGGGAGATTTCCATTTCATCATCCTGACCCTACTTTGCAAGAAAATATGGAACTGTTAGCTTCAATAGTACAGGACAATGATGCTGATATTGGTTTTGGCTATGACGGTGATTCTGATAGAATCGGTATTATTTCACCTCGTGGAAAAATAATATGGGGTGATGATTTGATGATAATTCTTTCCAGGGAAATTGTTAAAGAAGAACCCGGTAATGAAAAGCTTAAATTCGTAGGGGAAGTCAAATGTTCACAAAGAATGTATGATTTTATTTCTTCTCTTGGTGCCAAACCAATTATGTGCAAAACAGGACATTCTTTTATCAAACAAAAACTCAAAGAAGAAAACGCATTACTTGCTTGTGAAATGAGTGGACATGTTTTCTTTGCTGATAAATACTTTGGATATGATGATGCTATTTATGCAACACTAAGAGTATTAGAGATAATCGATAAATACAAACACTCTAGAGGAAGGTCTTTTGAAATAGATGATCTATTACAAGATTTACCAAAGGTTGTAACTACTCCTGAGATTCGTGTTGAATCTAGAGATGAAGCTAAATTTCAGGTTATCGAAAATATCGAAAAAGACATAGCGAATTACCAAGGTGAATTAGAAATAAAAGATATTATAACCATTGATGGCCTGAGAATTGTTTTTAAAGATGGATTTGCGCTTGTCAGAGCAAGTAATACTGAACCAGTTCTTGTTTCCAGATTTGAAGCACGTTCGCAAATACAACTGGAGAAATATAAAAGTTTTCTGACAAAGCTTATTGAAAAATATAACTAGAAAAATTTATAATGTATTCAGGAAAATTGTAATTCATAAAGGTTTTTATAAGTTGAACAGGTATCCATTAAAGATTCATGAGAACCTGAATCAATAATTTTTCCTTTATCTAAAACAATAATTCTTGTAGCGTTTTTAATTGTTGATAATCTATGTGCAATAATAAAAACGGTTCTATCTTTAATCAAGTTACCAAGTGCTTGCTGAACAATCTTTTCTGATTCGTTGTCTAGTGAGCTTGTTGCTTCATCAAGTATTAATATTGGAGCGTCTTTGAGTAATGCCCTTGCAATAGAGATTCTTTGTTTCTCTCCCCCAGATAACATAACACCTCTTTCGCCGACTCGAGTTTCATAACCATCAGGTAAATTTTTAACGAAATTATCGACATACGCCTGGCTAGCAGCTTTTATTATTAAGTCTTCAGAGGAATCTGGATTGCCAATAGAGATGTTATATTTTATACTGCCATCAAACAAAAAGGTATCCTGACTAACAATAGCAATTTTATTTCTTAATGATTCTAAAGAAAAATCTTTTATATCTTGATCATCAATTTTTACAGCTCCTGAAGATACATCATAGAACCTTGGTAGAAGATTAACCATGGTGGATTTGCCCGAACCACTGGAGCCTACTATCGCTAAAACTTCTCCAACTTCTACTTTTAAGTTAACATTTTTAAAAATATCCAGCTCTTTATATTTAAAAGTGACATTTTCGTACACAATGCAATTTTTAATTTCTTTTAATTCAACCGGGTTATCACTTTCAATAACTTCTTCGTCAATATCTATAATATTAAAAATTCTTTCTGCTGCAGCTAGTGCTTTGGCAACATCTGCATAAGATCTGCCCATAGTTTTAACAGGTGTGTAAAGTAATAAAAAAGCTACAATAAATGATATTAAAGCACCTGTTGTCATTTCTCCTGAAATAATAAGATAGCCGCCATACCAGATAATAATTGCAATTCCAATTGCACCGATAAATTGCATTATACCTGGTAAAAGTGCAAAGGCCTGAACCATTTTCATATATTTACCAAAATATTTTTGATTTTCTTTACTAAATTTTTCTGATTGAGATTTTTGTAAATTATATGCGTGAATTACTTTCATACCCTGAAGATTTTCAGTTAAAACACTTGTGAGATCTGCCAGGGAGCTTTGCATTTCATGTGTGAACCGCCTTATACGTTTGCTTAGAACTGAAATAGGATAAATAATAATAGAAGTTACAAGAACACATAATATTGCCAGTTGCCAGTTCTGGTAAAAAATAACAAATGTTAAAGCAATTGCACTTATACTTCTACTTAAGAATATTTGAAGTACATCAGAGCTTATATTTTCAAGTAATGCAGTGTCATTGGTTAGTCTGGATACAAGTGCACCAGAAGAGTTTGAGTCATGGTAGCTCATTTTTATTCTCTGAAATTTTGAATATAAATCATACCGTAGATCTCTTAAAAAACCCTGTACTACATATCGTGAGCAATATACTTGAATGTAACGGCAAATACCAGTGATAAGAAATAGAACAAGAACCCCAATTGGTAAAAGAAAAAGCAATTTCTGATCTTTATTTATTAAAACATGATCTAAAACAGGCTGTATGATATAAGCAATAAAGCCATCTGCACCACCAGCCGGGAACGATATTAAAATAGCAATTATTAAACGGCTTTTATATCTAAATAAATATTGAAGTATTCTTTTAAATGTTTCCATATTAATACCTTTTAATTTTTATTTCATTGTAAATTATTTCAGCGACACGTGCAGAAGCTATATTATTAGTTAAGAGATTTCTGACGTTAGTTAAATCATTTATCATCGTAGTTCTTTCAGAAGATTTATGAAGTAATTTCAAAGATGTATCTGCCATAAGTTCCGGTACAGCACCTTTTTGTAAGAACTCAGGCACAATGTCTTTACCTGATATAATATTAGGCAGGCCTAATTTATTAATATATCTTAGCATTAAATAAAGATAATAGGCTATCTTGTATGACTTATAACTAATTATCATAGGTGTATTATAAATAGTAGCTTCAAGTGTGACTGTTCCTGAAGCTAATATAACGAAATCAGATGCAGATAAGACTTTGTAATTAGAGTTTTTAAGAATAGTAAGATTAAGTTTATTGTTAGGGTTAATATTTTGTAAGATATTATTTATATAATTATCACTAATATTAATCGATTGAGCCAGGCAAAACTGTATTTCAGGGCATTTTTGTTGCATAATTAAAGCAGTATTTATAAATGTTTCAAGTAAAAAGGATATTTCCATTTTTCGACTTCCAGGGAATAGTCCTACCAAAGGTTTGCCAGGATCAAGATTGTTTTCTTTGCAAAAAGTTTCTTTTGGGCATCGTTCAGGTAGCTGGCTTACTAAAGGATGTCCTACAAATTCAGCATTAACCCCTGCTCCTCTGTGAATTGGTTCTTCAAAGGGCAAGATAAGCATCATTTTGTCTGTGTAAGCTTTAATTTTTTTAAGTCTACCTTTTCTTGATGCCCAGACTTGTGGTGAAATATAATAAAAAACTTTATGGTTAAATTTTTTTAACTCTTTAGCTAGCCTTAAATTAAACCCCCCATAATCAATTAGTAGTACCAGGTCAGGTTTGAAATCATTATTTAAATAGTTAATAATGTTTGATCCCATTTTTATGTGGTGGGGTATCTTTTTAAATGAATCTAACCCAACTACAGCCATATCAGAGTGATCATAAAGCAGGTTAACCCCTAGCTCTTTCATTTCTAGCCCACCGACTCCTGAGATTTCAATTTCATTTATTAGCTTCTTAAGTTCTTTTATAACGTAAGAAGCGTGTATATCTCCTGAGGGTTCTCCTGTAACAATAAATAATCTTTTTGTCATACTGCAACAACAGTTAATTGTAACTTATCTGCTAATTTAACAAAGTCTTCTTCATCCACTATAAGAGTTTCATTAGCTTCTAAAGCTAAAACTTTAGCACCATATTTTTTCATAGTTCTTAAAGTTTTTGTTCCTACTACTGGTATATCAAATCTTTGATCCTGAGAGGGTTTGCTAACTTTAACAACAGTTGCATTTCCATTTCCAAATTTGCAGCCTCTTTTTATAGCCTGGTCAGTGCCTTCAATTGCTTCTATTGCCAGAACCATTTTCTCCTGAACAACTACAGTCTGCCCGATGTCAATATCTCCTATTGCTTTGGCAACCTCAAAACCATATTCAATGTCAACTATTTGTTCTGCAGAAGGTTCTTTACCAGCTATTAACCCTTTTTTTGCAAAAAATTCTTTAATAAA
>JBFMGH010000403.1:0-7847 GCA_040752795.1 Cyanobacteriota bacterium | reverse complement strand
TAAGTTGTGTATAATCCAGATTATAAGCAAATCAGCATTTAGTAAGGAATCAAACCTTATTAAGAGCTTTGTTATCTAAAATAACAGTGTGTTAATAGAGTATCTTTTATGTAAATATAACAAAATCACTAATAATGCAGGATAAGTCTTTATAAACTTGTGAGCATATACAAAGTATATACGAAATATATAAATTTTTGTAAAACTATTGTGTTGCAACTAGCAATTTTATATACTTTTGTTTTTTTATATTAGTAAGAAAACAATCCATAGGTATTAACGCTTTAATCATCCTTCATCCTTATTTCTTATTTACCCTTAACCTTCCAATAAAGGTTTAACCCGGCCGAATGGCCGCTTTTTTTTGTTTAAAAATAGAAAAAATGCAGGAGTTTATTTTTCGTTATATCAAATGTCTGAGAATACAATACAATTAACAAAAACAAAATTTTTATCAGCAGTTCAATGCCTGAAAAAATTTTATCTTGAAATTTACAAACCTGATATAGCAGCCACTTTAAGCAGTTCAGAACTTGCTATAATTAATGAAAGCATTGAAATTGGTAAATTGGCCAGAAATAAATTTAATGAGGGTGTTCTGATTGATGCAATTGATTTAGATAAAGCTATTGAAAAAACCTGGCAGGCTATAGAGAATAACAATATTAAAACTATATTTGAACCTGCATTTAGATTTAAAAATATCTTTTTAAGGCCGGATATAATTATCAAGGATGATAATAATTGTTTTAACATTATTGAAGTAAAATCTGCTACTAATATAAAAAAATATTTCAAATTTGATCTTGGAATTCAATATTATGTTTTAAGAAACCTTGGTTTTGAGGTTAGTAAAGCATTCATAATGTATATTGATTCAGGCTATATTTATAGAAAAGAAACCTATGACCTTGATAAGTTATTTAAAATTGAAGATTTAACAATTGAAATGGACCAGATTCAATCTGAAATTGAAAATAAATTATTCTTAATTCAAAAAGCAATAAATAATAAAAACGAACCAGATATTTCTGTCGGAAAACATTGCAAAAAGCCCTTTTTATGCCCTTTTTTAAAATATTGCTTGGAAGGATTAGAAAACCCGATAATAGAATTGCCCAGAATAAGTGATAATTTGCTTAATATTTTAAAAGAACTTGGCATTACAGAAATATCAGATATTTCTGAAGGTGTTGTTAAATTATCAGATTTACAACAAAGAGTTAGAGATGTTGTTATAACCGGTAAGCCTTTCTTTGACAAAAAAATTCATTCAGAGCTAGATAAATTAAATTATCCAATAAATTTTCTAGACTTCGAAGCATTTAATCCGGCCCTTCCAATTTATTTTGATACAAAACCATATCAAATGATACCTTTTCAATGGTCTAATCATATATTATATAAGAACGGTAAAATCTTTCATAAAGAGTTTTTACACCTTGATGTATCATTACCCTATCAGGATTTTATTACAAGCTTAATTAATAATCTTAATAATGGAGGTTCTATTATTGTATTTTCAGGTTTTGAGTCAGTTAGAATGAAAGAAATTGCCATAAATTTTCTTGAATTGCAACCTCAGATTAACTCAATTATTGACAGATTAATAGACTTGCAATTGATAATAAAAAAATATTTTTATTTCCCTGAATTTCATGGTTCATATTCGTTGAAAAAAGTTCTGCCATCACTAATACCTGAATTAAGCTATGAAAACCTTGCTATAACAGATGGTTCTATGGCCGCAATGTTTTATAAAAAGCTTATTAATAAAAACACTTCTCAACAAGAAAAAAATCTCATTAAAGAACAGTTATTAGCCTATTGTAAATTAGATACTCTTGCAATGCTGGAGTTGTATAAATATTTTAAAGGCCTTAGATAGCTATATAAATATTTTAATGCTGTAATTAAATATGTTTGATTTTTGTATTAATTATTCCAGCAGATTCAGGGTCTACTTCTTTAGCTTTATTGTAAAATTCGAGAGCTTTAGCCTTATTCTTTTTAATAGAATAAACATCGCCAATGTTTATGAGATGCTCAGCATTTAATGGATTCAGTAAACTTGCTTTCATATAGTAGTCAATAGCTTTGTTATAATCACCCAGTCCTTTGTATGTAAAAGCTAAAGAGTCATAAATATAATCTTTTTCCTGATTTAAGTAAATAGCAAATTCGCAATATGGCAGAGCTTCTTTATATTTTTTAGCATTGGCAAGTGACCAGCAAAAACTATTATTTGTTTCAGCACTAAGCGGGTTGGTATAAAAAGCTTTATACGAATGATCTATGGATTTATCAGAGTTGTTTTTTCTTACATAGCAATAGCTAACAAGTGTACGAGCCCAAAAATCATTAGGGTTAAGTTTTATAGCGCTTTCTAATGATTCAATAGCCTTATCGCATTCATTATTGAAATAATATTGCTCCCCTCTTTTCGTGTACTCGCCAGGGAATGTATTAACTTTAATGCGTTCTTTTCCTTTTTCAAAGTATTTTTCTGCATTACCAAAATCATTTAGCAAAATATATTGCTGACCAACTCGTGTGTAATAATTAGCATTACTAGGGTAATATATAGTAAGTTTTGTAAAATATTCTATAGCTTTTTCTTTATTACCTTTCCTGGCATAAGAATTACCAATGTTTTCAATAACCTTAGCATTTTTCATATCATAGTTAAGGGCTTTATTATAAAAATCAATAGCTTGATCAATTTTACCCTGTTCTTCATACGCATATCCGATATTATTGTATAATAACGGTTCTGTTGGTTCAAGTTTTAAGCCTTTTTTAAAAGTTTCAACAGCTTTATCGTATTCTTTTAGTTTAATATATGTCATACCTAAATCATCATAATACAGGTATTCATTGGGATTTAGGGTTATAGCTTTAAAGAAATATTCTTTAGCTTTATTATATAATTCGTTTTCAAGGTAATATATACCTATCTGGTAGTATGCTTTATCATTATCAGGGTTTAATTTTAGCACTATATCAAAAGTTTCAAGAGCCTTATTGCTATTACCCAGGCTTTTATAAACACTAGCGAGAGCTAAATAGGCTTCAATATCTTCAGGGTTGTTTTTAATATAATCCTTTATAAGATTAATAGAATCATCAGTTTTATTATTTAGAGAATATGCTTTAGCAAGATTTAACTGTGTCTTTAAATAATCTTTGTCAAGTTCAATTACTTTTAAATAATTTTCTATAGCCAGGTCAGTTTTATCATGAGATTCATAAATTTTAGCCAGGTCATAATAAGCTTCTGGCCGTTTAGGCCTGAATTCGATTGCTTTTAAAAGGTTTTCAATAGCTGTTTGGTGTTCGTCAGTTAGTAAATAGCATTGAGCTAATTTTAAATAAGCGTCATAATATTTGCCATTATGCTTTATCGCAGAGTTAAAAAGATTTAAAGCGTTATCATAATTTTTTTCTTTCATAGCAGTAGTGCCTAAAAGAAAATATGCTTCTGCCATTTTAGGTTTTAAATCTAATGCTTTTTCACAATTTTCATTAGCCTTATCATAATCTTTAATTGAGATATATGTTTCACAAAGGTTTTTATAGGCCAGCTCATAGTCTGATTTAATTTTTAACGCTTTATTAAAGTTTTCAATGGCCTCTTCGTGATTACCCATTTTATAATAAGCATATCCCATGTTATTAATAGCTTTATAATACTCAGGATTAAGGTCGATTGCCATTTTATAGCTTTCTATAGCCTTTTGATAATCAAGTTTCTTAGAATATGAAATGCCTTTATCATTATAATAAGCAGCTTTAAAATCGCTATTGCAGCATGAATTTAAGAATAGAGCTATAAATATTAAAACAGCAATCTTTTTCATATTGTTTTTACTCACTAATATTTAGGAAATCAATTTATAAATTTTGAAATATTAAAATATTTTCTTATTTATATTATAAGGCTTTTAAAATACGCTAAATTATTAAAGAAATTATTTAGCTTATTGATGAGTATGTTTCAATATTTATTGTTGTAGAAGTGATTAATAAAATATGGTGTTTAAACAATAAACTTTGTTGTTAAAGTCTTTCATAAATTATTTTTAGCCTGTACCTACATTCATGTCCTTTAGTTATATTAAAGACTACTTTCTTTATAACTGATGATTACACAAAAATAGGAGTAAATTGAAATTCTCTAACATCAACCAGTCCTTTATCAGTAACTTTAAGTTCAGGAATGACTGGTAAACTCATAAATGCAAGAGCCATAAACGGATCATCCATAGTACTGCCAATAGATTTAGCAGCCTTTTTAAGAGAATTCATTTTAAGTTTTACTTCTTCAACAGATTTATTTGAAATTAGCCCTGCAATTGGTAATGGTAAAATTTCAAGCTTTCTCTGGTTTTTAACAACAACTTTGCCACCCTGTGATTTGACTAAATCTACAGCTGCATGAAGCATATCGGCATCAGTAACTCCGACAACTACAATATTATGAGAGTCATGGGCTACTGATGAAGCTATAGCACCAGCTTTTAAGCCGAAACCTTTTACAAAGCCAAGGCCAATATTGCCGCTGGCCATATGTCTTTCTATAACAGCAATTTTTAAAATATCTCTATCAGGGTCACTTACGGCATAGCCATCTTCTATTTTGGCGTCTTCAATAGATTCTCTGGTCAATAATTGCCCTGGTATAGCGTTTATAACCCGAATTTTATCCCCTTCAGCTGGAATCCGGAACTGTTCTTCTTCAAGCCATTTAACGTTAATTGATCCCCTGATTGGTGGTGGTTCTTTATATTCTGATGGTGCAAGATAAACGCCGTTCTGGGCAACAATTTTGCCGTTTTTAATAACCATTCTGGGTTTAAATTCTTTAAGATCGTCAAATATAAGTAAATCAGCCTTGTGCCTTGGAGATATTGCACCAACATTAGGTATTCTAAAATAAGAGGCAGTATTCAATGATGCCATTTGTATTGCAGTAATTGGGTTTATGCCATATTCTACTGCTCTTTGAACCATTGCTGAAATGTGGTGTTCAAGATCATGTGGGTATCTATCATCAGTGCAGAAAATAATTCTTCTGGAGTTTTCAGGTGTTATAATTGGCAATAATGCCTCAAGATCTTTTGCTACAGTACCCTCCCTTATCATTATGTGCATGCCTAGCCTTAATTTCTCCATAGCTTCTTCAGGGTTAGTACATTCATGGTCAGATGAAATACCTGCACCAATGTAAGCACATAAATCTTTACCGCTTAAGCCCGGAGCATGTCCATCTATTCTTTTGCCAGCATTTGTTGCCAGTGTAATTTTAAGCAATACAGACTCTTCCTGATTTAGAACTCCAGGGAAGTTCATCATTTCTGCAAGGCCAAGTACCCATTTTTCATTTAAATACATGGCAAGGTCACTACTTGAAAGTTGTGAACCTGCTGTTTCCATATTGGTTGCTGGTACGCATGATGGAAACATCATATATAAATCTAATGGTGTTGATCTGTTTGCTTCAATTAAATATCTTATTCCTTCAATCCCTAAAACATTTGCAATTTCATGTGGGTCAGAAATAACTGCTGTTGTTCCACTAGGCATTACAGATCTTGCAAATTCTTTTGGAGTAAGCATTGAACTTTCTATATGAACATGCCCATCAATAAAACCTGGTGATAAAAATGCTCCATCTAAATCTATAACTTCTTTTGCATCATAATTTCCGAAACCGACCACTTGCCCTGAATGAATTGCAACATGGGTTTTATGTATATCATGTGAATAAACATTTATAACTCTAGCGTTTTTTAACAATAATTCTGCTCGATTAATACCCCGTGCAACTTTGATTCTGTTTTCTAATTCCATTATTTAAACACCTCTAACTACAAATTATTAAATTTCACAAATATTTCTTAAATTTCTATGTTAAGAAGCACATTTTCTTGATTAATTATTATAGTATGATATTTTAAATATACAATAGATCAAAGCATTTTGGTAATAAGGCCCTTAAAATGAAAAACTACGAATATCCCGGAGCTATCCACATTCACTCTACATACTCAGACGGTACATCAACAATTGAAGATATAGCTAAAGACGCAAAGAGAGCTGGGCTTCGCTGGATTATTATTACTGATCACAATACTCTGGAGGGTTTGGATAACGGTAGGGAAGGTTATTATGAAGACTTATGTGTTATGGTTGGTCTTGAAATAAGCCCTGAAGAAGGTAATCACTATCTGGCTTTTGATATCAAAGAAAATATTAATCATGAACAACCAGCACAAAACTATATAAAAGAAGTTAATGATCAGGGTGGTTTTGGTTTTATTGCTCATCCAGACGAAATGGGAGGGAGAGATAATCCGTATCCTCCTTTAAGATGGGATGATTGGGATATTAATGGGTTTCAGGGTATTGAAATATGGAACTTTATGTCTGATTGGGTAGATACATTAACCACTAAAAACAAAATTAAGAAATTTCTCTATCCTGTAGAGTCACTTCACGGGCCCACTGCAAAAACTATTACGTGGTGGGACAAGCTTAATAATCAAAACAATAAAATAGTTCCTGCAATAGCAGGTTTAGATGAACATTGTTTCAGGTATAATTATATAGGTTTAAATCTTAAGGTATTTCCATATTATAAAACATTTAAAACGTTACTTAACTATATTCAAATTGATGATTTTTTATCTAATGATTTTGAAACAGCTAAAAAACAAATCTATAAAGCTATTAAATCTGGTAATAATATAATGATAAATAATAAATTAGGAAATTATAGCGGTACTGTTTTTACAGCGACTAAAAGAGATTTGAATCAAAAATATGTAAAATCAACAGCAGGAGAAATTTTAGAAATTGAAAATGATTTTATTATTGATATAGAAACCCCACAGCCAAGTGAAATAAAACTATTTCACAATGGTAAAGAAATAAAATCAGAAATGACAAGACATCTAAAGTTTAAAAGCAATGAACCGGGTTCTTATAGATTTGAAGCATTTAAAAACGGAAAACACTGGATTTTATCAAACCCCATAAAAGTAATTAAAGCCAATGACTGAAAAGATATTAAAAATTTTATTTGATTGTATAGATTACTTTCTGGCCCATCAGGTAGCCTCAAAAATGGGTTATGGTCATCAGATTGATTCCAGAAAAAGACTGGATAAAAATACCAGGTTTATTCATGAAACTTTTGATCACCTGGGAAATAATTTAAAAGTTTTAGAAATGGCCTCAGGTAGAGGTGTTTTAGCTCAGGAAATAATACAAAAACCAAATGTTGAATTTTATCTTGCCTGTGATATTGACCCTAATGGCATTAAAGTGCTTGAAAAACGATTAAAAAGAGATAAAAATGCTTCAAAAATAAAAACAAAAATTGCTAATACTATTAAAGATGAGTTAAATTTTGAAAATTATTTTGATGTAGTTATAGCAGATAAACTATTACATTTACTATCACCTGAAGAAATTGAAATTGCTTTTATGAAAGCTAATAAGCTTTTGAAACCAGGTGGATACTTTCTCATTAATTCAGCATCAGTAAATAATTTTGTTTTTGAAAGAACTGAAGCAGAAAATGAAACAGATTTATATAGGAAGTTAAAAAGTGATACTCTGACAAGGCTCTGGTATAACATTGAAATTCCCTATGTATTTTTTATAACATGTGAATATATTCAGCAAATTTCAGAAAAAACAGGTTTTTTGTATCATCCTGATCATGTTTGCCCTAGAGATGAAGACTATTTAACAGTAACATTATGCAGAAAGAGCAGTTAATAAAGCCTGTAGGATTATTAATCGATAGTGTTTTTCTTGATCATTTACCTTCAGGGTTT
>JBFMGH010000402.1:0-2812 GCA_040752795.1 Cyanobacteriota bacterium | reverse complement strand
GAAAGTAAGGATTTGCTTGATAAAAAGGTGTGTTGCTTGTAACATAATATATACCTCTATTTTGGAGTTTGGACACTTCTAAAATAGAGGTTTCATATATTTTTTGCAACCTTATTTAAAATTCAGTGATACCCAAATAAAGTTTTTATTAGTAATTTCCTGAACGTTTTCTTTATATCTTAATCCTGTTTTTATGAGCTTAAGAAGCAATAAATCACTTGTATAAGTCTATTTAGAAACGATTAGAGACAATTGGAATCAAAAGTTAAGACTTCCTTGATTTAAAAGCAATATGCATTTTTTGCACATTGCTTTTTAGAATATTTTTTAATATTTCAAGTTTTTACATACAAAAACATGAAAAGATAACCTTGGTTTAAAAATATTGTAATAACTATACTATAAGTATAAATTTAGCTACATTTTTAAACCAGAATTTAAAACCCAGACAAGCTTCGTATCAGTTGGGAAAAAAGTCTTGATTCTTTCCCCCGTTCGGTTATCATTGGCAACAAAGGTAAAAAGAATATAGGTCGTAGAAGCAAGTATGTCAATGAATAAACCGATTATAGATGTTAAAAACTGCTGGCTGGATATTAATACAGTCGCCAAAATAAAAAATGTTACTACCAGAGCGGTCAGGCTGGCTATTAGAAACAAGAAATACATCGCCAGAACTGCTGATCAAAGAGGCGGTAAGTCCTACGAGGTTTTGTTAGAGTCCTTAGAACCTACATTTCAAAATAGATACCTCAGTGAAATGTACAAAAACTTGGTATTAGAAGAAGTTGATGAACCTCTTCATCCTATACAAGTTGTCCAGGAGAAGATTATCCCTGAATCAGCCAAAAAGATTGCATTGGCAAGACTTGACCTGATTAAAATCTGGTACAACTTTAGGGATGGCTATAAAAACAAATCTAAAGCCAATAAAGACTTTTTACAACTCTACAATACCGGTGAAGTCCATAAAGAAATTTATTCTCAGCTCGGTAACGTCTCTATAGGAACACTTTACCGCTGGAATAAAGACCTGGGAGATTACAAAACAAACGACTGGACAAGATTAATACCCAAATACACCTATAATAAAGAGACTGAATACCGTACAAGCCTGACTGATGAAGAAATTAGAATATTTATGAAGATCTTACTCCATCCAAATGAGTTCTCTATCGGTAAAGCCATTGGTTTAACCAAGTACATTCTCAACAAGAAAGGTTATGAGCTCCTGCCAAGAGATATAACTTTCAGACGATATGCCGAGTTCTTTAAATCAAAGCATTATGATAAGTGAGTTCTGGCAAGAGAAGGGGAAAAAGCATTAAAAGATAGAGTCGCACCCTATATCGTAAGAGATGCAAGTGTTTTAGAGGTTGGTGAGGTTTTAGTAGCAGATGGTCATAAGTTAAACTTTCAAGTTATCAATCCATTTACCGGACACCCAACCAGAGCAACGATTGTCGGCTTTTTAGACTGGAAAAGTGGAGGATTCGTCGGATATGAAATTATGCTGGAGGAAAATACCCAGTGTATAGCCAGTGCTCTACGTAATAGCATTATTTATCTAGGTTTTATGCCGACAATAGTCTACCAGGATAACGGCAAAGCCTTTAAAGCAAAGTTTTTTAACGGAGATGTTAACTTCGAAGAACTCGGATTTAACGGCATTTATGGCAACCTTGGCATAAAACCAGTTTTTGCTGCACCCTATAACGCCAGAGCAAAGGTAATCGAAAGATTTTTCCAGGAATTTCAGGAGTCTTTTGAAAAGATGATGCCCTCCTATATTGGCTCATCAATTGAAAATAAGCCTGCATATATGAAACGCAATGAAAAGCTCCATAAAGAAATACATAACGGCTACGTACCAACAATAGAAGAGGTGTAGATTGTCAAGTACATGTGACCCAAAATCGTCAAATACAATTGACCCAGTTAGAGCAATAATTTTGCAGAAAAACTTGATTTAACTAAAAAATTAAAAATTTGAAAACGATTATAACTATTGGATAAAATTAAAAAAAACAGTTAGAAGTAATTTATTCAAAAGAATACTCCGAGGCTTGCCTCGGTGGTTAAGCGTAGTGGTTGATGTAAAATGATTATATGGTTGAACATATAATCAAAAGACATAACAAAACATTACTCTTGTATCATATAGTTTTCCCGATAAAATATCGTCGAAAAATATTTAGCAAAGAAGTAGAAGAAACATTAAAACAAGTATGTAATGGAATATCAGAGAGATATGAGATAAATTTTGTAGAAATTGGTGCAGATGAAGATCATGTGCATTTTTTAGTTCAAAGTATTCCAACAAACACAGTTATAGAAATAGTAACAATAATAAAAAGTATTACAGCTAAAAGGATTTTCTCAAAACATAAAGAAGTTAAAAAGAAGCTTTGGGGTGGAAATATATGGACAAGTGGTTATTATGCAAATACAGTTGGTCAATATGCTAATGAACAAATAATAAAAGACTATATAGAACGCCAAGGTAAAAGGTACCAGCAAATATATTCCGGCCAACTTAAATTATTTGACGTAAATTGTGACCCCCCATAGATACCCCGATGCTCTGTGTCGGGGAGGTTTCATTGAAGGCTGATAAAGATAACAAACCCGTATTCGACTATCCTGAAAATTTAGGAAATCAGCTAAAGAAGCAATATAGAATTTCTAAAGATTCACGATGCAATTTTCTGGTTAAATCTATCGATACCATCACGCTTTGAGTATAGTTGATTTTGTATCGTTCTTTTAATATTGCCAAATTTAGCCCTATTGTGTTGCCGTAGTGCAGACA
>JBFMGH010000401.1:0-3793 GCA_040752795.1 Cyanobacteriota bacterium | reverse complement strand
AACCAAAAGATCCTGAAAAATTTAATTTTAATGAAATTATTTATACAAAAAATAACTGGGTTGCTACTGTTACTATTAACAGGGCTCATGTTTATAATTCATATAACTTGAAAACATTAAAAGAAATGATTTTAGCTTTTGAAGATGCAAGCATTGATGACTCTATTGCAGTAGTAGTTCTTACTGGAGCAGGTGATAAAGCATTCTGTACCGGTGGAGACGTTAAAGAATATGCCAATAATTATTTGGAAAAACCCCGTAACTTCTGGAAATGGATGAATGTTTATATTCATTGCCATGATCTTTTAAGAAATATGGGCAAACCTGTTATTGCTAGATTAAATGGCATGGTGGTTGGCGGTGGAAATGAATTTAATATGTCTTGTGACCTTGCTATAGCAGCCAAACACGTTGAAATTTTTCAGGTTGGCACTAAAGTTGGCTCTGTGGCAGCTGGTGGAGCTACACAATTCTTACCTATTTTTATTGGTGACAGAAGAGCAAGAGAAATGTTATTTTTAAATGAACCTATTACCGCTACAAAAGCTCTTGAGTGGGGTTTAATTAATAAAGTTGTACCTTATGAAAAGCTTGATGAAGCTGTAGATGAAATGTGTCAGAAATTAATTAATAAATTTCCTGAATGTATGAGATATACAAAACAACAGACTAACTTCTGGAAAGACTTTAGCTGGCATATGACTGTTGGCCATGCCAGAGACTGGCTAAGCCTGCACTTTGCCTCTTTAGAAACACATGAAGGCATGTCAGCTTTCGTTAATAAAAAACCTGTTGACTACATCAACATTAGAGAACGGGCTAAAAATGGCCAATCCTCTGAAAGACTTTGGGGCAGCAACAGTAAACAGTGCAAGAATTGTAATACTGATTATTTACCAGATGAATTTAAATTCTGCGGTATCTGCGGTACAGAATTGGAGTAATCTTATCTATGAAAGAAAATATTGCAATTGTCACAGGAGGACTAGGCGATATTGGGCTGGCAATTGTGCTTAAGCTTGTCTCTAAATCTATTCAAACTATCATAATAGATAATAATAACTCAAACCAACATAAATTAGATAATCTAGATTACTCTCTCAAAAAAAACATCGAAATTATTAACTCAGACGTTACTGACTTCTCTGAAGCAATCAAAAACATTAATAAAATTAATAGCAAATATAAATGTGTTACTATATTAATTAACTGTGCTGGCATAAAAAAAGATGTTACTCTTCTGAATATGACAGAGCAGGATTTTGATCAGGTTATAAATGTAAATTTAAAAGGTTCTTTTAATTATATTAAAGCTATTGCACCTGTATTTAAAGATAATAATTATGGAAAAATTATAAATATAACATCTATAAACGCATTAAGGGGTAAATTCGGCCAGGCAAACTATACTGCTTCCAAGGCAGGCTTAATAGGCCTCACTAAAACTGCGGCTATTGAACTTGGTAAATATAATGTTAACGTTAATGCTGTAGCACCGGGCATGATTAAAACTAAAATGACTGATGATTTACCTGATGAAATAATAACAAAAGCCTTAAATGAGTCTGTGACTGGTAAACTAGGTACTCCAGAAGATATTGCTGAGCTTGTTTATTTTCTTTCTTCTGATTTATCTAAGCATATTACTGGTCAGGTCATAAAAATTGATGGTGGACAATATTTGTAATATAAATATTTTATAACTTTTTAAACCCTGATAACTACCTTTAACTGTTTATTTTCCTGATGATATAATTGTTTTCAGGAAATTATATAAATATAAGTCTTTTATTATAACAATATATAAAAATAATTATCAGGTATCTCAATTAAATATGGAGTTTATCCTAATTTAGTACTTTTCATCTATAGATAATAGTACTTCTGGTTCAATTGAAATCAAAATAGAAAATTTATAATCATAATAGAACTCCATTTAGTTTTTCTAACCACGCAAAAAAATAATAGTTTGTTTTCATTTTGCTGTACATAAAGTGGGCATGAATTGAAGGGTAAGTATTATATGCAACAAAATTCTAATCAACGTAACGTTTCTAGTGAAATAATCAAAAAAACACTCAAATCATATCTTAATAAAACTGATTGGATTGATCCAAAGTTTTTTGGCAAACCAAGTATGATGGATTTTATTAAGGATATGGAAAATTGTAACAAATTAGGGATAGAGTTTAAAGGTAAAACACGATCACGTATTAAAGCTGAAATTCTTTCATCGTTAACAGGCCAGACTATAGAGAGTATGTTTAATTTCTATAATTCTCAAACCCCTGAAGATTATATTAATGACAGAAAAAAGCTTGAAGAACTAGGTTTAATTGCTACCGACAATATTGAAATTAACAAAGCCCTCTTAATTAACGCCATGATAGACAATATTATTTAGCCTGATTAACAAACAGGTTCTTATATTCATCAATATAGGTTTGTGCGATAACTTTAGTTGAAAAGTTTCTTGCGAATTTAATACATTTGTGTCTATCTATATTTAACAACATACTTAACTCTTCCTGAGATATTCGGACTTCATCAAGCACTATGCCCAGGTTATTTTGCTCAACTATTTCTGCTACGCCTTTTATACTTCTAGATATCAAAACTGGTAAACCGCCCAGGAGATATTCAGCAAATTTAGTTGGCATTGCAACTTCATTAACTATAGATTTTTCTCTGTATAATATGCCAATGTTTGAAATTGACAAATATTCTTGAACTTCAGAGGGTTTTAAGTCAAATATTTTAGTGTTTTGAAGAAGGTTTTTTGAATCTAATAATATCTTAAGTTCTTTAGTATCTGATTTTGTTAGCACCAGATATTTAATATCTGGGTTTAATTCTTTTAAGTTAGAAAATATTTCTACTATCTGGTTTATTGAAGAATATTTAGCAGATAAATTACCTGAATACACAACAATGATATCTTTATCGTTAAAGCCTATTCTGGTTTTTATTTCATTATTATGATTATAAGCATAATTATCATCTATTTGCACACAACAGGGTATAAATTTATAATTAGCATTTCTATTGATTTTTTTAAAATGATCTATAAATGCATTAGTTACTCCAATTATAAGGTCTGATTGTTTTAAAAGTTTTTTTTCAAGGTATTTCCAGTAATTAAACCGAACTTTCCCGATAAAATTAGGGGAACGCTCGAGTATTTGTTCTGGATAAACTCCCCTTGCATCAAATATCACCTTATATTTAAGTTTATACATCTTTCTGGCTTCAAGAGCAATCAACGTAGAAGGATATACCCTGCAATGAACTATATCAGGGTTAAGTTCTTTAACTTTATTCAATAATCTGATAACGGCAAAAAGTTTTCGAGCAGTTGTTCCATTGGGTATTGATTCTATAGTCAGGTTAACTTTTTGTTCTTTTAGCTCTTGTTTAAGATTATTTATTTCAGTTTCACTGGGTTTATATAATTTTGTATTAATAAGAGCCAGCCAGTGCAAGTCTATAGATTCATCAGAACAAGCTATTTCTTTTAATACATTAATAACCTGCCCTCTCATCACTCCGGCATTTTCAGGGGCAAATGGATTTTCAATAAAGGTAAAATAAAGTATTTTCATTTTGTTAAATGATATGAACAACAATATACATGTATATATTAAACGAAAAATGACCGGCTTTATAAATAACCCAGTTAATTCGTGAATTTGTTACAAACTCTCAAGGCTCAAGTAATGACTTAAGTTAAAGATTTATGCATTTAACATACTGTAAATATTTAACAGGGATCAGGTTTTAGAAAGCTGGGCTC
>JBFMGH010000400.1:0-2874 GCA_040752795.1 Cyanobacteriota bacterium | reverse complement strand
GCATTAAAGGTTTATTTCCAGTACAAAAACTGGCCGTTTGTCGTAAAATGGAGGTTGATAAAAACATCATTCAAGTTGCTTGATTTTTTGTTAAAGTGTCACCCAAGTGACGACTTATTACATATAAGTAATTATTACAAATTTATAATTCTGGTTAATTTACTATAAAAAGACTGTAGTTAATAGCTACAGTCTTAATTAGTAATTCCTACATCTACTACTATGCTTATTAAACTCTCATACCACCAGATGTAAAGGTTGGCTGTCTGTAAGCCTGAATTCTGGGTGGTATTTTATTAGTCCGTATAGTTTGTTCAAAATTAGCAAACGGATTATTTGCATTATACTTAATAGCCGGGCTAACCTGTAAAGTTGGTAATACTGGTTTTGTTAGATCCTGTTTTTCAGGACTGGTTTTCTTGCCACTTATTTTTTGAATCATATTAATTATAGGGTTTCTTAATAAAGGCGTTACCAGATTGAATGCTAATACTGTTCCAATGATTGAAAAGAGCATCGTAACACCTTTGTTAAATGTGGCAGCATTTTTACCAATTTGCGTACCAGTTATAATACCTTTTTCTGCCAGCTTTTTACCCCAATTTTCAAAGCCGGTAGCAATGGTCATAAAGGTTGCAAGTTCTAATGCACCATTAACTAATTCTTGTAATAATAAGAAGTTCTTCTCTTTCTTTGGAATGTCTTTATTAATAACTATTCCACAGCCCTGAGCAGCCATGCTTATAAGATATATCACAAATGTTGTATACCTTAAGAAAGGTGCCGGCTTCTCAAGAGCAAATTTAGCCGATTTTGTGATAAGATCACTAAGCATTATAATTTACCTTACCCCCCCCGTTACTAACCTGTGGTGCTTTTTCTGCAGGCTTATCTTTCTTATTGATAAATTTGTTCATAACTAAATTAAGTAGCTTATTAATAAATGGAACATCAATTAAGAATATTGAAGCTACTGCACCAACGATAGCAAACACTTTACCTACAGATGAAGCAAATGCTATTTTAGACATGCCTTCCGGCACTGCCACTTTACCGTTTTTAACCGCCCATTCACCAAGCTTTTGGCCAACTTCTCTTGTAAGCACCCCTGATGCAGTACAAATAAACATTTTTACAGCTGACCTAACTGCTGCATATTTTCTTGTTTCTTTGTCTACATAAGGGTTTAAAGCATCAATAGTTGTATGACTAATAAGACCTGTTGCACCAATTATTAAACGCTGCATAGTTGGTGACATATTAGCGAGTTTTAATACGGTCTGCGTACTACTCGGGCCTAACCTGACTACCATCCGTATCCCCCAAAAACTCTAATTACCCCCATTATCAATGACTAGTTCAATGATAAAAGTTGAAATCCAATACAAATTTAATAAAAATAAGATTCCCCCAATTGTTTTATATCTTTACATAAAAGTATGTATATTTCAAGTAATTAAATTTCCTTTTAAAAAGTGGCGCATTTACAATACTGATTGTATAGCAACTATATAATGTATATTCTTGAACAGAGAAAAAGCATAAAATTATATCAATATGTAAATATTGTTATTAGAAGTATCAACAAAATCATTTAAAATGTTTTTATATAAATAAGCAATATTCCTCTCTTTATCCCACACTAAATTTCTGATAATTTATCTTATCCAGTAAAAATTGGTATTCTTTATTTCGTTTATAGCTAATTTTAACATTAGCAGACGCTAGGTAGTGCCACAAATATTATAGTAGCTGTTTTTTAAAGAAGGCAGTTACAAAAGTTCTTCTACCACAATATTATTGTTATGGCAGTAGTACATTATAACAAGGAAGTCAGTATTATTATGACAAACTGTTAGAGGTATGCACCTTGAAATTTAAAAATAAAATATCTGCTGGCCTTAATAAGCCAGATAATAGACCTATTACTATAGGTGTTGATAATTTATGCAATAAGGATAAATTATCTTTAGCGGTTAATAGCTATTTAAAACTATCTAAAAAACAGAAGCCTGACTTAATCAGTTCTTTTATAGACAATATTTCTCTTATTCCTGAAAATGATTTAAATATTAATTCCTTTGAAAAACAAAATATAGAAAACAGCAACAGCTGTCATAAAAATATTTATGCTGAAAATTGTTTCTCTAATAGTGCTGTTTTAAATATTTTCAATACAAAGAATTTTACAGTTTCAAAAAATTTTACTGATCAAATTAACGACACCTGTTTTCTTGCTCTAAAGATTAATAATAATGATAATAAGGGCAATGTTCAATTCAATAAACAATTAAATGACAACTACCAGAAGCTACCCGGATCTCAATACAAATTAAACAAGTCTTTAAAATCCAATCAAACTAAGACAAAAAATTTATCATTAAATAATGTTAATCCCTCAAAGCTAAATAGTTTCTCAAGTTTCGCTCTTGAAGAATTTATTAACTCTGTTAATCCGCAAATAATGACAAAACAGGAACTAGAAAAACTTTTCGATTGGTATGCTTTAGATATTTCATTTGACCAGACAAAAGCCTGGGAAAAAATGTATGAAAAATTAAATAGCACTCTTCCTTATGCTTTTGTGCCTGACACTTCTATGGATAACACCTCCAGACTCGCAATTGACCAGTTTGCTATGACTATTAAACCTGACATTATGACCAGAGAACAGCTTGAAAATTTATTTAACTGGTTTACCAAAGATATCTCGATTAGCTACCCTGAAGCCTGGGCCCAAATGCATGGCATATTGAACAAATCTCTCCCCGATGCCTTTGTGCCTGACACTTCTATGGATGACACCTCTAGACTCGCAATTGATCAATTTGCTATGACTATTAAACCTGAAGTTATGACCAGAGAAGATTTAGA
>JBFMGH010000399.1:0-3369 GCA_040752795.1 Cyanobacteriota bacterium | reverse complement strand
TTAAACCATAGGGTCTAATACTATATGTTCCAGGAGGACTTAATGTATTTGCCAGTGTTGAGTAATTAAGATTGCCATTTAGAACAGATTCTGTTTCATTTAAGACAAAGCCTGTTAAATTGGAACTAAAATCAGGGTTTGCAGAACCTTCGGTTTTTGTAAAATTATTTGCCTGAACGGTTAAAGGAACTGGTAATACTGAAAGAGTATTGTTTAAATCTAATGTTCCTCCACCGGTAAGATTCAGTGAGTTAACAATAAGACCATCAATATTAAATGAATAATTTAATGTTGATTGCAAAATCCCATTTGTTGCATATATTGGATAAGTGCCAACAGGGCTTGATGTATTAGCAGAGGATAATATTTGTAAAGTATTAGTCAAGCTTGAAGAAGTATCGCCATCGATATAGCCTGTTATAATAGGTGTAAATACAGGATTTACAGAACCGTACTGTTTTGTCATATTTTGTAGTGACCAGGTTAAAACAGGACTATAACTATAAAGAATATAATCACCAGCAGGAATTGTTCCTGGAGGATTTGTTGTTAAACTTGAACTATATAGTTTACTATAAACCAGACCATTTTCATCTGTAAAAATAGGATTACTAGAGTATACTAACCATCTACCACTTGGAGCATTTAATGCAGATGGGCCCTCGGAATTAATAAGATTTCCGTTTGTCGAAGATATAATAATACTATCATTATTTCCTGATGCGTTAATACTTGCTCCTGCACTTATTATTACATTTGAATTTGCTGTTGGTCCATTATTATCAATGAAAATTGTATTGGCTATGATATTATTTATTATAATATTCCCACTATCATTGTTTGTTTTTGTATTGTCATTACGAATTTCAATATTGACAGATCCTGTTCCAGTATTAATATTAAAACCTGGAGTTAATGTAATATCTGCATTTCCAGGATCTCGTTGAGCATTAATAACTCCATTTGCTATAGTATCATTTGCATATATGTTTAAATTTCCGTTATCAGTAGTAATATTAGCACTAATAATAATACTTCTCCCAGCTTGCAAGGTTAAATTACCACCATCTCCTGATAGATTATTAACAAAAATTGGATCAGTAAGTATTATATCGTTATTAGCCTGAAGAATTACCTCTTGAGGAGATTCCAGAAGAGTTGCAATTGCATCATTTGAAAGTATAGCAGGAAGTGCAGGTATTTCAGAATATTCATTATTATTAAGAATATCTACTATCCCAAAAGCTGAAATAATTATATCTTTTGGATCTAATAAAACCTGACCAAATCTATCACCAATTCCGGTTTGAACATATCCGTTATAATCAAGAATATTGCTAGATGATATCTCAACAAATCCACCACAACCGGAAATTTTTCCTGGTAGAGCATAAAAATTATTGTGTGCTATTGTTTTCTCGTCAGACCAAACAATAATAGTACCACCATTACCGTTATTACCGGTTGAATTAGCTATAATATTTGATCGATTGTCAATAAATAATGTTTTTGAATTAGGAATATCATCAGATTTTGAATTAGAACCCCCTTTGTATTCTCCTCCAATCCTAATAACTCCTCCATTGGTTTTGCCTGAAGCATTGATCTGAGCAGATTTAAAGTTTAGATCAGATGATGTAATATCAATATTACCTCCTGAAGCATTATTTCCTCTAGCGATATAATTTGCAGATGTTATTGTTTGTTGTTTTGTTATATTAGAAATCTTTCCACCATTAAAGCCTGAAACGTTAAGAGTAGAATTTTGTGATTCACTTGAAGCATTTTGAACCTGTAATGTAATATTACCTCCGGAGCCAGTTCTTCCAGTTGCTATTAAATCACCCTCCAGATTTAAATTATTAGCATTTACTGTAATAGATCCTCCGGATTCCCCGCTAACATCTAATAGACCTTTAACAGAAACATTATTTCCAGATATATTTATGCTGTTATTTTCATTTCTATCTCTAGCATATATTTGAGAACTATCTTCTAATGAAATAGTTTCATTGGAACTAATAGTTATATTTTCGCTGTTACTATAGCTTTCACCTAACGAGACAATTTTCCCGGAGTTAATAATATTTTTTGATGCAGATAAATAAATTTCACCATTCTGTATAATACGTTCTGATGCTGTTTCAATGTTTTCAGTATTTACTAAATCTTCGGTATCAATATTATCATTACTGAATTTAATACCTGTAATTATATTACCGGTGTTAATTAACGATCCAGAATTAAAATATACTGATTCAATTGAATTAACATCTCCTTCTATTATTATTGAAGCATCTTGATTTATTGGCATTTGTCCATTTAGAAGCAGAGATACAGAAAAATCGTCAATCTTTCCTGCTGGAGATATAATATCATTAGCAAATTCTATATTAGGAGTTAATGCAAAAAAACTTCCAACATTAATAATACCTTTTTTTCCTATTGTTATGCCATATGGATTAACAAGATATACATTTCCACCTATTTTATTGTCTTTTACAGAGTTGACTGTTCCATTAATAATAGTACTTTTAGCATTAATAAGGTTAATAAGGTTTCTAACATTGTCTGGTATGAGCAAATTTACTGTATTCTTTTCATCGACATTAAATTGATTAAAAGAATTAAAAGCATTGTTATTTTTTATTGTCTTTGTTGATACTGTTGTATTATTTCCCTCTATTGTTAAAGAAGTATTAGTTTTCCCATCAATAATTATTTGTTGAGTAAATCCAGCTTCTACAGGGATAAATAGCCATAATAAAAGGCCAATTAACATTGTTAAGATTAATTTTTTATTGATGAGAACTCTATTTTTGTTGTTTTGTAAATATTGAAGCATAATTTTAATAAAAAAATGAACCTATTTAGTAATGAAATAGCAATAAATTAGAATTTATATAACAACAAATCATAACTTATTTATTTTAAAATATCTAAATCAATAAGATTATTAATATCCATATTATCCAGGTTAATTTTCTCAATTACTTTATCAGTAATATCTGAATCAATCAATTTTGCAGGGTTATTTGCTCCTGAATTACCTGTTGTTTCAAGAACTTCATTATAGTTTTCAGGAATACCAGTCATTATATAATCTCCAAAATCAATAATACAATAACCATTGCTACATTTTTTAACAGGTGCATTAATTGATCCTTTTAAAGTGCCAGTAGTTAGCTTTTTATGTTTAGACTTTTCAGAAGAATTAATAATATTAACAGGATTTTGTGCAATTAATTTTTCATTAAATAATTGATTAAAAGCATTAACCTGGTTATTATTAAATAAATTAATATCTAAAATAAAGCATTCAAAAAGAAACACCATTAACACAATAGATAAAACTACTTTGTATAATAC
>JBFMGH010000398.1:0-11844 GCA_040752795.1 Cyanobacteriota bacterium | reverse complement strand
CGGGTTTAAAAGGCCCGCTGCGCGGGCCTTTTAAACCCTCCCCTCGTTAACCACTGTTCCCTGATATTTTATAAAACATTAGTTATGCAGAGGTCTCTAAGATACTGAAATAAATTCAGTATGAAATTGATTGCTACTCAGTATAATAAAGGTAAAGTGTTGTTACTTTTTTGTGAGCTCGAGTAAAATCTGATCGGCCCCGGCAGCTTTGAGTTTATTAGCCAGTTTAATACCAGCATCAACCGGAGAATTAGATATAACTTTATCTTTTAAGAATTTATTAGCATCAAGATCTGAGACAAAACCTGTCAAATTTATTAAATTATCTTTTAAATATCCTATAGCACCAATAGGAACCTGACATCCACCCTGTAATTCTGAAAGAAAGGTTCTTTCTGCTAATGTAGTTGCCCTTGTTTCTTTATCATCAATATTTTTTAATAAGCTAATAATACCTTCATTAGATTTTTTACATTCTACAGCTAGGGCCCCCTGTCCGGCAGCAGGAATAATAGAATCAATATCAAAAGTTTCAACAATTCTATTTTCAAACCCCAGACGTTTAATACCTGCATAAGCTAAAATAATTGCGTCATATTGGCCATTATCAAGTTTACTCAATCTTGTATTAAGGTTACCTCTGATGTCTTTATAGTTCAAGTCTGATCTTAGTTTAATTAGCTGAGATCTTCGTCTAAGTGAAGAAGTACCTATTATTGAACCAGAAGGTAAATCATTAAATTTACACTTAGCAATTAAGACATCGCTGGCTATTTCTCTTTTTGAAATAGCAGCAATAGTAAGATCGTGAGGTAATATTGTAGGTAAATCTTTAAAACTATGGACAGCAAAATCAATTTCATCATTTTGAATAGCAATTTCAAGTTCTTTAGTAAATAGTCCTTTATCTCCAATAGCACTCAAACCCTGAGATAAAATTTTGTCTCCTTTAGTTTTAATAGTTTTAACTTCAAAGCTATATTGAGGTAAAAGCTTTCTAAGCTGACAAATAATATATTCCGTTTGCACTAATGCAAGCTGACTTTCTCTGGAACCAATTATAATAGATTTCTTATTCAATTTATTAACCTTATCAGCTTTGATAGTCATCCAGATTAAACATATCATTTAATAATTGTGCTGTCTGATAAATTTTTTCATGGCTCTGTGTAGATTTTATTCTGACAGTAGGATCATGGAGAATAGTATTGACAAGTTGTTTGCTGAGTTCTTCAAGCACTTCGCACCTTTCACTGGAATATGGACAGGATTTTAACCTGGCTTTTTCAAGTTTATTTTGTCTGATATGTTCAATTTTATCTCTGACTTTCTTAATTGTAGGAATTATATCAAGGGTAAGCATCCAGTTATTGAATTTTTCTGTTTCTTCCTTAACAATTTTTTCAGCGTTAGCAAGCATAATATTTTTTTC
This sequence comes from Cyanobacteriota bacterium, assembly GCA_040752795.1. Classification (GTDB taxonomy): domain Bacteria; phylum Cyanobacteriota; class Vampirovibrionia; order JBFMGH01; family JBFMGH01; genus JBFMGH01. The sequence continues at coordinate 10,412 of JBFMGH010000398.1, read as the reverse complement.
TTTAGATTCTTTTTCAATGAGAGAGTTAATATCATCTATATTAAATAGCTTTATTTTAGGTAAGTCAGCAATATCAGGATTAACATTTCTAGGTACAGCAATATCAACAATAGTAAATGATTTATTAGAAGGCAAATGATCCTTATCAATGATATATTTTGAAGCAGAAGTACATACAATAATAATATCTACAGAAGATAATTTCTCTTTAATAGATTCAAGAGAAATAGTATTCTGTTTAAAATCAGCATAAATAACTTCAACAGGTTTGACAGTTCTATTTAAAACAACAATATTCTTATGTTCATATTTAGCTATTAAAGATTTAATAGTAAGTTTAGCCATATTTCCAGCGCCAATAATAGCAATTTTAGAAGTTTCAAAATTATTAGAAAATTTTCTGGCCAGTTCTATAGCCCCAGATGGTACATCGGTAATAATAGATTTAAGTGTAGTTTCAGATCTTACTCTTTTGCTAGTTGTTAAAGAAGATTTAAAGAGTTTAGTTAATATTAAATCAATGCTTTTAACTTTTTGAGCAATAGAAAAAGCTTCTTTAACCTGATGAACAATCTGAGATTCACCCAGTATCATACTATCTATGCCTGAAGTAACTTTAAAAATCTGTCTTATAGTATCTTCATGCATAAGAGTAAACATATATTTTCTTATTTCAGAGAGATCTAATTCATGGTAATCAGCCAAAAATCTTATAACACTACCTGTACCAATTTCAGTATCATCAACTAAAGTGTATATTTCAGTTCTATTACAAGTACTTAATATAACAGCTTCTTTAATAGAAGGATATTCCAAAAGTTTATTAAGAGCTAAAGGGTATTCTTCAGGCAAAAACGATAATCGTTCTCTGATTTTTAGTGGAGCGTTTTTGTATCTAAAGCCAGATACTAATAAATACATTTATCATTCCTCGATTAAAGCAGGGACTAATTAAGAATAATTCTTAATGCTATTTGATTTTATTAAGAAAAATACTATTGCCATTATTATAAATCAGTAAAAAAATAGACATAAGAAGAAATTTTTAATTAAATGGTAAACTATAATTAGAAAGATTAATTTACCATTTAACTTAATTGTTTTAAAATATTTTATATTCAATCATTTTAAGTATATAGCATATGAATATAGATCATAAAGCCTTAAAATTATTGGCTTTTAAGAAAAAATTGTGATATGTATTATTAGGAGGAAACAAACTTATTCAGTTGAAAACATTAAAAAACGAGGGTACATTGGCTAATAGAGTTGATTTAGAAACAGTATACTTTGCTCTTCCCCCAGACTTTATGCAAAAAAGAGATGGTAAGTGTTTGCTTGTTTGGAGCTTCTTACCATACTGGATGGTGGTAACAGAGCAGATGTTATCTTTATTAACTCATTTTAACGGCAAAAGAACTCTTGATAGTATAATAAATATTACAATAGGTTTAAGTGATATACCTCGAAAACAATATGAGAAGAAAGTAAAAGATTTAGTGTCGAGGTTATTAGAAGCAAAAATATTATCAATAAAACCTGAAAAACTCGTAATAGATGGTAAAGACAATGAAGGTTTAAAGCTTGAAGAAATAACTGTAGCAATAAATGATGAATTTCGCACAGATACAATTCTTTCTACAGAAGAGCTAAAGGTTGCAATAAGAAGTACATTTAAACATATAAAGGGCAAGGCTTTATTGCGTGTTGTAGGTGAAAAACCAAATGTCAACACAGAAAAGTTACTTACAATATTAAAAACAGCAACTTATAAGGGTTTAAATATTATTTTAGACCTCCCAACAACAGCATACACAGAAGAATTGTTAAATGAATTAATGAAAGTCAGGGTTCAGGTTCAAATAACCTTTGATGGGCCTTATGCCTCATTAAATGATGCAATTCAGGGAGAAGGTAGTTTTAACAGGTCAGTAGCTGTTGTAACCAATTTATTAAGTAAAAAAATATACACTATAATAAATATGAATGTTTCCGAGCACAATCATCAAGAAATAGAAACATTTTTACAACTTGCCAATAAATTAAAAGTAAGTGAATGCCGTGTGATACCATTGAAAAAAATAGGTAAGTATAAGAAGTTCAGGCCACCAGATTATCGTGAGATTATTAACTACTTGTTTAAAGCTGTTAAAAAAGATCCCTCTTATTCAAAACTTTTAGGCAGGGATGTTTTTACAATTTTTGAACAGTTGCTAACCTTGAATGAAAATATTAGCAGTTGCCCAGCCGGAAAGGGGCAATTGTTGCTTGGCGCTGACGGATTTATATATCCATGTATTGGTTTAAAGCTTGAGCAATTCAGGGTAGCCAATGCACAGGAAGAGCATGAAGAGGATTATTTAGAAACCTCTAATATTCTTCAATTTCTTAGAAAGCAATTTCCTGTTTCAAACTCACCAACCTGTGCTAGATGCATTATCAGGTTCTGGTGCAGATCAGGCTGCAAAGGAGAAACAATACAAAATACCTTTAAAGCTCATAATGCTGCTCTTTCTTGCAAGAGTATACAGTCAGCTTTTATTGATATGTTCTGGTCAATATCAGAATATGAAGAACTTATTAAGCCCCGTCAGCCATTTTGTTAGTAGTTTTAAAGTAATTAAACCGCCCGGGTCAACACTTTTGTATTAGCCCATTTTATTGTTCAAGCTCACCAAATAAAGATTGATAGATGTTATCAAAGCGTTTATCTTCCATTAATTCAATCATTTCTTCGGGTTTTTTTATTTTGTCCAGAACAATGCTAACCTCAGTTAAAAGCACACAATCGTTGCAAAAAAGGTAGTCTCCGTATATCATAGAACCTGCAAGGTTTTTAATATCTCCGCAACAGGGACATTGATATTCTTCATCAGCTGCTCCCGGAGAGTTTTCAATATCGTCGATACGCATTTGTTCTACAACAGATTGCACATGATTTACGATAGCAAGTTTAGTCAGTTCTTTGTCCATTAATTGAAATTCCTGAATTATTAAAAAGTGTGGTTTTACTAAAAAATCAAATGGTTCATAAAACTTAAAATATCTTCTTTTAAAGTTATTATACCAACTCACTAAAATAATTATAAGATTTAAAAATATAATTAAGAGTATTATAAGCAGTAAGAGAGCTATAAACAATTCTTTTATCAATATAGAATAAAAACTGGTTTCAAAGATCAGCTATACTGATTCTTGAAAGTAATTTATAGATTCCAGATTATATATGCAGGGTGTTTTTTCCTGCTGCGCAGGCGAAAACACCCTATAATAATTTAAAGCCATATATCGTTTACTTCCGTGGATTGGAATAAATTTGACAAATATATAAAAAAGGCCATTTGGGCTATAAAAATTTAAAACATAAAAGTGTATAATGAAATAAGAAATGTTTATATAAAAATAAAGGATTTATATGGAAGGGCTTGAAGCAGTAAAAAATTTCTTCAGCAGTATGCACTGTTCCAAGTGCCATAACCTATTAAAACCAGACGGAATAACTTTATTAAGGGAAGAAAGTAATTTTTACGTAGTGAAGATTATTTGCATAGACTGCAACCAACCAGTAGGTCTTGCCATAGTGGGTATACAGCCTAGAGAACCTAAGGAATATACTATTGAAAAAGAAGATTATATCGAAAAAGGGCCGGATAATAATGCACCACCAATTACCTATGATGATGTAATAGACGCCCATCAATTTTTTTCAAATCTTGGATCAGACTGGAGCAAACATATAAATAATATAAAAGATTCCGGCACAGAATAAGCTTTAAACAATAATTATAGCTTTATCTAAAATTTTTCCCATGGTATCGTGACCAGCAAAAACAAGTTTATCGCCCATGCCAATAATAAAGCCATTGTTGATACAGACAGCATTGTTTTTACTATAAGCTACAATAATATCATTAAGGCCCCTCATAGGTTCGGTAAACATCATACAATTTAAATAGCCTAACATATCAACACAATAATCGGGTGCAGCTCCGCTATTGAAATAATTTAAAGCGCTTTTAAAGGAATTAAAATCTCCTCTAATAGTAGAATTTTTAACAATTACAGCATAAGCTAAATAAGCTTTTTCTTTTTCGTTATTATTTGGCCCAATAAATTGAGCCTCTTTTTTAATTAAATTGAGTTCTTCATCGTTTATGGTTAATTCAGAACCATCTTTCAGAGTGATTTCATAATAGCCCATCAAGTTTTTCTTACATAATCTGAATATATCATCGCCATTTCTAGCTTGAACCGCTTTAATAACAGCTACAACAGAACAATTTTCCTGTCTGCCCTGATACCATGTTTTATATGGAAGTTTATTTGTTAAAATTTCAGGCACTTTATATTTTTGAGCGGGAAAAATAATAGCTAAAAGATTTGCATATATAGTAATAACAAAGGCATATATAATCATAAATGGGCTATAATCTTTGGCTAAGAGTTTAAATAAGTTATATTGAAAGCCTACCTTGCTTTCAGAAGGTAAAGATTTTTCATAAAATTCTTCAAGGGAGTTACTATTTAAAGCTTTTAAAGAAGATAAGAATTGTTCTTCATTCATTTTATAACCTATTTTACAGATTAATTTTAACAGTATAATTATATTTTCTGAACAAGACAGAAAGTTGTAAGATTAATTTTATATATAATTAACATAGCAGGTTTTCAGATATTTTGCATTACATTATCAGATTCATTTAGTAGATTTGTATAAAGCTTTCAGCAAGTCTCGTGCCAGTTAATCTTTTTAAGGCGGGCATTTATACTATTCTACATAAATAATGAATCTATCCTGACAGATCGCAATAGCCATAATTTAGAATCTATAAATTACCTTCAAGTATCAGTATTAAGTATTTTAATGTTTAACCCGGATTATTCACAAAGTTTCGGAAATAGATCTTTGCCGAGGGCCCAAAAGGGCCCGCAGGGCGGGCCCTTTTGGCCCGATTTTCTAAAACCTGGTTCCTGTTAAATATTTACAGTGTGTTAAATGCATAAATCTTTAACTTAAGTCATTACTTGAGCCTTGAGAGTTTGTAACAAATTCACGAATTAACCGGGTTAAAAGTATTTATAAAAAAGAGGTGAGCTTTGAGTTAGCAGTGAAGAAAACTATTGTTTTAGAAAAGGAAATATAATATTTTCAAAAACAGGAAAAATATAATTTCTTAACAAAATAAAAATGTCAAAGTATTAGTTAAATCTGCATTTTTAGAGATCACTTTTTTCTACTAGCCTAAATTTAGCCAAACAATTAAAATGTTTATATGGATCATGATCTGCAAAAAGCTTTAGAACATTTTAATAATAAAGACTATGAGAAAGCTATAGAGTTATTTGAGAAAATTCTGGAGTCTAATCCAGATAACCCCAGAATTTGCAATAATCTTGGAGTTTCATACTACAATAATCAAATATTTGACAGAGCTATTGAGTATTATGAAAAAGCTATTATCCTTGATGAAACTCTATACGAAACATATTTAAACCTTGGTTTTGCGTTATATGGGGCTAAAGATATTTCAAATGCTATAAAAAATCTTGAAATAGCAGTTAAAGCTTTTCCAGATAATTTTGAGGCTCAATATACGTTAGCAAAAGCCTATTATCAAGATGCCCAAATAGATAGATCAATTGAAGAATATGAAAAAACTGTTTTATTAAACCCTGATCATGCAGATTTAAGGGCCAATTTAGCGAAGGCATATCTTGATAAAGACAGAATTGATAATGCAATATCAGAAACACAAAAATCTATTGAGCTTGAACCTGAAAATTATAGAGCTTATTATATGCTTGGAGAAATCTATATACAAGACAATAGAATAGACAGTGCAATTGAATGCTTTAAAGAAACAGCAAAATTAAGCCCTAATTACTATTATGCATATAGAAAACTAGGATATCTTTATCTTTCAAAAAATTTAAAGCCAGAAGCCGCAGGTATGTTTTCAATATGCCAGGAATTAAGAAAAGATCCGGAAATTGAAAAATTACTTAGCAAAATTAATGAGGGTTTATAACAATGGATTTTTTCAGCAAAAAAGAACCATCCGAAACAATAGATGGGTCTGCAGGTGGACAAATCTCTATAGAGGCCCTTGAAGCCTATAAAAAAGGCCGTAATTATGTTGGTAACAAAAATTTTGAAGAAGCTATAAAAGAATTCAGTCAGGCAACAAAACTCAGTAAAAATTATGTTGAAGCATATATTGCTTTAGGAGAAGCTTATTATCATCAAAAACAATATAAAAAAGCAATAGAGCAATATAAAAAGGCACTTAAAGTTTCTCCTGATTTTATAACAGGTTATTTAAACATGGCAATAGCATATAAACAGTTAGGTGATATGCCAAAAGCACAGGAATCATATCAAAATGCTTTAGATATTGAACCAGAAAATATTTCAATTATGGGAAATTTAGGATTAGCCTGTTTAGCCAATGAAGAATTTAACAAAGCAGAAGATTTATTATTAAAAGTAGTAAAATCACTTCCAAATAATTCAACAGCCAATTATAATTTAGGGCTGGTATTTTACAAGAAAAAAAGATACGATAGCGCAGTATATTATTTCGAAAAAGCAATAGAATTAAAACCAGGATATGTTCAGGCATATAAAGATCTGGGTAATATATTTTTTGTTAGGGGAATGTTTAAAGAATCAATAAAATATTACACTATTGCTGTCGAAAAAGAACCTGATTATGCTGATGGTTTTAATAATCTAGGTAATGCCTATAACAATATTGAAAAATACGATGAGGCATTAAAGTTTTTTAGAATTGCTATAAAAAACAATCCTGATATTCCGGAACCACATTTTGGTTTAGCAACCGTATTAGAAACAAAAGAAATGTTTACTGAAGCAATTGAAGAATACAAATTGTATTTAAAAATCAATAAAAACGCTACTAACAAAAAAGACGTGCTTGAAAAAATTAAGAATTTAAAACCGCTAGCAGAATATAAAGAGGGTAAAATAAATGAGTAATAAGTATAATATATTATTAATTGCCTTAATTTGTTTTTTATTAGGTATATTTTTATCTTCGTCAATATATTTAATAGCTGGAACTATTAATTCTAAAGATCGTAATATGACTAAAGCTATAAAATTAAGTAAAGAAGCTGCCGGTTTTCAGTCTAAAAAGCAATATACAAAAGCTATAGAATTATATAAAAAGTCTGTCAATCTTTATCCTGAGCTTGTAAGCAATCATTACGCACTTGGTTATCTATTTGTTAAAATAGGCAAGTATGAAAAAGCAATAGAAGAATATAATACTGCTTTAGTGATTTCACCAACATACTCTGATGCTATATATGGTCTTGCAAAAGTATATTATGACAACGGTCTTTATGATCGTGCTATACAGGAATATAAAAAAGTAGTAGAGCTATCTCCATTAAATAGCGGAGCTTATAACAATTTGGGGTTAGCTTATTTTAAGTTAAACAATCTTGAAGAATCTGTTAAAAACTATGAGCAAGCAATAAAAATCGATAATAAAAATGAAAAAGCCTATAATAACCTGGGAATGGTCTATTATAAAATGGGATTATTTGATGAGGCACTGTATCATTATAAAAAAGCCCTAGATATTTTACCCGCATTTGCAGAAGCGCATACAAATATGGGTATTGTAAAATTTCAAATGGGTATGTTTAGAGAAGCTCTGGAAGATTTTGATACGGCTATAAGTTCAAATAAAAAATATCCTGAACCACACAAGTATATTGCTCAAATATATTTACTTTTAGGCAACCTTGATAATTCCTTAAAACATTATAATTTATACATTAAGAAGTCACCAGATGCGTTAGATAAGGCAGATATACTTAATCAAATAAATAATATTACAAATAAAATAAATCAAATTAATGTAGCTCAAGAAACTAAAACTATTTTAGATGTTGAAGAAGAAACTAATAAAACTTTTCAAGATTAGTTATATTGATCTTTGAAAGTAATCTATAGATTCCAGATTATTGATGTCGTTTATTTCCGTGGATTGGTATATTAAACAACATAATCAAAATTAAATAATTAAAAATAGAAGAATACCTTAAAAGAAGTAGGCTTATACTTCAGCATGGGTATACAAAAAAGAGCTGAAACCACTGATAATAAAGTAAGAAACTAACTCTTCAGTTCAACTTATTTTCCACTCCTAGTATGTAACCCCCCTCTGTTAAACAGACAGAGGTTTTTTATTTATTGTGACTTCTGCTTATACTGATCCTTGAAAGTAATTTATAGATTCTAGATTATAGGGGCCTGGTGTTTTTGGCCGCTGCGCAGCTGTTAAAAACACCCTATTATGTTCTGTCAGGATATATTCATTATTTATGTGGCACAGTATAATATATAAATATTTGAAATAGCCCGTTAAAAGAACCTTGTGTTTGGTTTAAAAGACCCACTAAGCTAGCTTTTAAACTCTCTCTTAATAAGCCCCTAATTCCTGACAGTTTATAAAAACTCACTTAGACTGAGGTCTTTTTTAGAAACTTATAATGTGTGTATTTAACATAAAACTGTCTAATTTCAGTTATACTCAAAGTAAATGTATAGTTTTATAACAGAACAAGTTGGAAATAAATTATTTTTGTATTATATTTATTGCTCACATGCATGTTTATTAGTAATTAAACTTAAGGAAATAGTTAAGGGCCTATGAAGATTACAAAAATTGCTTCGGATTTAAATGAAAATTGTGATAATAGATACGCACTAGTTTATAGAATAGCTGAAGTAGCTAAAAAGTTAGTAGATGAAACAAACCAGCGTAAACATAATGATGAAATAGTTTATGGTGGTGAACAGACCTACAAAACATCTGTAAAGCCGGTTATTCAGTCTATTATGATGATCGCTTCAGAAAGCGATGAATTAGGTGATGAATTAATTGGTTAATTCCAATATTATAAATTATATTAAACTACTTATTAGTGCGCTATTAAGTAGTTTTTGTTTTTAAATGATAGTGAATAAAAGGTAAGAGCTATGCTTAATAAAGAATATGTAGTAATTAGCAAAGAACCAAAACAAACAAAACAGGGTAAGCCTTTTATATCTATGCTTTTAAACCCTACTGATAACAAAGACCTCTCTATTGACGCAAAAATATGGTCTGATAAAGTAGAGAAACTGAATCCTTTATTTAAAACAGGTGATTTAATAAAAATTAAAGACGGCAAACAAGAAACTTATAACAACAATCCGCAACTAATTATAAATGATTTAGAAGTAATAGCAGCAAAACAATGGGGGTTGAGCATTGAACAATCAAAAGATTTGTATTATTGTCTTTTAGATTTCATTGAAAATAATATAAATAACTCACAACTAAAAGAAATAACCTTACAAACATTACAAAAATATTTTGACTCAACCCTATTATACATGGCACCTGCTGCAAAGTCTCATCATCATAACTATCCAGGTGGCTTATTAGAGCATACTATGGAGTTATGCCAGATAGCCCAATCAATTAAAAGCACTAATTTATATCCGGAAGTATCATGGGATATAGTAATAAGTGCCTGTATACTTCATGATCTGGGTAAAGTTTATGATTATACATTTGCTAATGGCACTATAGAAATAACAGAAACTCTTAAATTAACCGGTCATCTGGTGACAACCCCAATTGAAATATATGAGACTGCTAAAGCAATGGGGTTAGAACATACACCTTCATTTCAAAATTTGTTACATGCTGTAATAGCTCACCATGGCAAAAAAGAATGGGGAAGCCCTCAAGAACCGGTGACAAAAGAAGCATGGCTGGTTCATTTGATAGACATGATATCAAGCAAGATAAGTGCCCAGAGGTTTTAATGTATATATAGCCATGTTTAATATTGCATCGGAAGGGCAAACCAAAAGATACTGCCATTTTCTGGTTCGCTAATAACACCAATTTTACCATTATGCATTTCAACAAGTCTTTTAGCGAGAGCCAGGCCAATACCAGTGCCACCTAAAGCTCTGTCTCTTGATTGATCTGGTTGGAAAAATTCAGTAAATATTTGTTCTAAATATTCTTTTTTTATGCCAATACCTGAATCTATAATCTTGAATAAAACATTATCAGGCTCCAGGCTTACTTCGATACTTACCTTTCCGTTTCCTGGAGTATATTTAAGTGCATTAGACAACAGATTAATCATAATTTGTTTACATTTAAATCTATCAGCATAAATAAATTCAACGTTAGTGGCAATAGTATACTCTAACAAAACACCCTTTTTATTGTATTGATTTTCAAAGAAAGCATAAACTTCTTTAATTAATAGATCCAGTTTAAAGTTTTCAGGATCAAAGGCCATACTTTCAGCGTCAATTTTAGCAATATCAAGTAGGTCATTAATCAAACAAAGCAAATATTCACTACTTT
>JBFMGH010000397.1:0-6577 GCA_040752795.1 Cyanobacteriota bacterium | reverse complement strand
TTTTTTTTTTTTTATTATATTTTTTTTTTCTTTTGGTTTTTTTATTGTGGTTGGGGGCGCGGGCCCCCCCCCCCCCCCCCCCCCCCCCCTAATAGCTTTTTGCTGATTTAATAAAACTATCAAATTCAGCATTTAATGACCTTGTAAATGTAATTTCCTGTTGATTTTGCTGAATATTCATTTTTTCTTTTGCAGGAAACATCTTCTTATTAATTAGTTTTGCAAGTTTTACACCTGCATATGGTGCTGCTGCCATAAATGCTAACGTAGCAGCCAATATAGGCTTATTTTTCCAGTGTTTTTTAAAATTTCTATGAACAAGTAATACCCCTGCTGACATTCCTCCCCAGAATCCCAGCTGTTTGTTTAACATTTTTTTCCTGTCTTCCATATCTGAATAGAATTTATCGTGAAAATGAATCATATAAGCCGCTGGTGCACCAATAGTAGCTGCCACTGCCCCATATTTAAAAACCTTGTTCATCGAAATTGCTGAAATCATAATAACAGTTTAAATAAAACTGATAATTATTAAAGACTTTTAGCAAAAAAATTTACATCTTTTATCACACTGAATTTTGATTATTTTCCTGTGTTTTGTTTTGAATTGATTCTTTTAGTTCAACAGCAGAAATATTTGTTTCTATGGCTTTTTTAAGCTCAACTTTTTCATCTTCATCCAGTGGTATGTCTGGTTTAATATCTCCTGTTATACAAACTAGAGAGGTAATAACCATTAATAAAATAATTACTATCGTAAACCATATAAGGTTTTCTTTTGCCACTCAGATATATTATTGCAACAGCCACTGCAGCTATAATAAGTAATGTTTTCCATATATTATAAAATTTTCTTACTTCATATCTTCTTATATCTCTTCCCACAACAAAGAATACAAACATAGCCATTGCAAAACCACCAAGAAGCAAAAGATTATCACTAACAATAAAATCTGCAAAATCCATCCAGTTCTTACCCAGGAAATTTTTTCCACTAAAGATATCATGCCCACCATTAGCAAGAGCAGATGGTATTGATAGTATAAAAATTAATACACCAATAATAATAGTGGCTATTTTTCTCGAGGCCAGTTCTTTATCAACAAAATGAGCTACCACAGGTTCTAATATTGATATTGATGAAGTCAAAGCTGCAAACGCCAGTATCATAAAAAATACAGTAATTAAAATTGGGCCTAAAATATTACCAAAATTAGAAAATGCTACGGGCAATGTAATAAATGTTAGCCCTGGCCCTGCTTCAGGATCCATTCCAAATGAAAATAAAACAGGAAATATTGCTATACCTACCAGAATTGCAACCAGAGAATCCAATAAAACAATAACAAAAGTTGTATTCATCAAACTTTCTCTCTGGTGCAAGTAGCTTCCATAAGTAAGTATTGCTCCCATACCCACACTTAAACTAAAAAATGCCTGCCCTATAGCAGACAAAACAACATCTGGAGTTATTTTAGAAAAATCAGGATAAAACAGAAACGTTAAGCCTTCCCAGGCACCTTTACAAGTAAGAGCATTTATAACCAGAAGAACTATCATAACAAGCAACAAAGGTATAAAAATTTTATTAAAAGCCTCAAGACCATCTTTTATACCCCGCAATACAACAATTACACCTATGGCTATAAAAATAAAAGTCCAGAAAATTTGCATATTAGGGTCAGATGTAAATTGCTGAAAACTTGTTATAGCATGCTCTTTAGTCAAATCAGCCATATTCCATGTGAAAGATTTGTAAATATAATAAAGGGTCCAGCCACCAATAACACTGTAATATGAGCTAAGAAAGAATGCTGCAAATATTCCTATCCAGCCAATATACTTCCAATATTTACCAAATTTACCAGCAAGCCTCTCAAAAGCCATTGCAGGTGATCTTCTGCTAGCACGGCCTATAAGTAACTCTGCAACCATTATAGGTAGACCAATTCCAAATACACATAGCAAATATACTAAAACAAATGCGCCTCCACCATTCTCTCCTGTAACATAAGGGAACCGCCATATATTTCCAAGCCCCACTGCCGAACCTGTGGCAGCAAGGATAAACACCATTTGATTACTCCATTCAGCTCTTTTTTCTGACATAATATATCACCAATAACTTTAAAAAGCCCTTTTATCACATGGTTTTATATAATATATCAGAAGAAAACAAAAATGGGAAATTATTTAAAACTTGTTGTTATGAGGGTTTATTCATAAAATTTTCAAACTCTTCAAAAACATTTTCCAGATTATTAAACGGATTATCTGAATTAACTCTCATCTTGAAATTTGATTCTGGCCTGACAATAGTTCTTTTTTCAAAATAAGTTTTTTGAACTGCAGGTGTATTAAAAATATTACTATCTGACTTGACTTTACCGGCTTCCTGTTGCACTGACTGATTTTCTGCTGGCTGTTTATTTTCAGGTTTTTTGTATTTATCTTTAAAAATTTTCTTAAATATTCTACCCGTAACCTGGTTATTTAGCATTGGCAGGAATACATTAAGTAAGAATACAGTTTGAATACCAGTGGTTAACAGCGTGTGCAAACCTTCAGAATGAATGCCATTAAGCTTAAATGAATTCGATAAAAACTCATTCAATCTACCAATAGATGGTTTTGATATTTTTAAAATTGATATAGAAATACCCTGATCAATAAGTTTCCTCATAGCAAGATAAGGAGCACCATTAGCAAGTACTATTAAAGGTTTGGCCAGTGCATCACCTGTCAATGCTCTGATAATCATAGTGCTAGCTTTAACATTATTTTCTCTTATCATAAAGTCTTCTAGTTTTTTACCCATAGCCGGGCCAAATTTTTTAGCCATTAAAACCATAGGTATAAGACTGAGACCGGTATAAACTAACTTTTTAAATACATTTGTAGCTGTTTCTTTTGCTTTATCTTTGTCTTTTATCTTATCTGGCTTAATTAAACTATAAGTGCTTAAAGCCATATTAGCAAGCAATTTTGATACAAGCTTTACAGGGTAGGTTATTGGCAGCATAGCTATCTGCATTGTCTTCTGAAGTGTGTTAGCAGTTCCTGTAATTACTGAATATAAACCTTTGCCAAGAAAGTTCTCCATTTTCATGGCTAGTTTAGCCTTAAATTCTTTCTTTTTAACTTCAATTTCAGCCTTTCTTTTTTCAGCTTCAAGCTCTTTTTTAGGCATCATTTTTTTACCAGTAGTTTTTTCACTGATAAAATTAATTACTTTAGCAAGGTATTTACTATTAACAAACGGCATTAAAACGCTGGTACATAGGAAATATCCTATAAAAAAGTTCGTAAACTTTACTGTACCTGAAATTGCTTTAGGATCAGTATATTTAAATACATTCTTTGCAATATATTTACCCAGCTTTGGTATAAAAGGAAAAACACTTAATTGAATAGCTATAGCAGAACCATAATCAACAGCCTGCCATAAAGATGCATGAACCCTGTCTTCTTTTCGGGCATTTTTATCTAACAATGTAAGTGGAGCACGAATTGACATAGATGCCAGGTCAGTAGACATTGAAACCAATCTGTTATCCTGGCCAAACTTATAAAATGTATTTAAGACGCTATTTGCTATTCCCCCGATCAAAATAGGATACCCGAACTTCCTCTTTCCCCCTGTATACCTTGCATAAGCTTCAATAGCTTACTTCTGGTCTTATTCTGAGAAATACCAATAACCCTGAGCTTTAATAAATTCCCCCAAAAATTTAAATTGGTTATTGTTAGGTATTATAGATCAAAAGAAATTTCTTGTGAAGTCGCTATTTAAAAAAAATGTATATATTCAGCTGCTAATTACTTCAATCATTTAATAAATACAATAAATACTCAAAACTCTTAGTAATTTTCTATTTCTCTTATTGCATTGTTTACAGATTGCGAAAATTCTTTCAATAGCAACAATCCTTTTTGATAAAAAATGTCATCCTGATTATTTAAAGTTAAACTTGATTTAATTTTTAAGTCCATAAGCTGAATTTTAAACGTGTTTAATAAGGAATCAAGCTGTTGAATAACAATATGATCAGACTTTACATATGATTCTTCAACAATAGAAGGTTTTAACTCATTTAGAATATTTGTTTTGAGCTCCTCTTTAGCTGTATCAACCAACCCGTTAGCAATTGTTCTAGCAAATTTCTTAAAAAAATTCTTCATATTTAATTCCTTTCTTTTTATACCAATCCACATAAGTAAACAATATATGGCTTTACATTATTCCCGGGTGTTTTTGCCTCTATAAAATCTGGAATCTATAAATTACTTTCAAGGATCAATATAGCAATCAGATGCCCGCTCAATATTTTGAAATGTTCTAATATATAAGAGCTATTCATTGAGCGGGTAACCTGAAAGCCAGATTAATTATTATATTTCATTTTTATTTTCCAGATATTTAAATACGGTGTATGCACCTGGTCTCTTATCAAGAATATTTACCCGTCTTCTTATACCTTTTTTATCTATATACGTGCCTCTAATTCTCATATTACTGTGATTTATATCCAGCATATTAACTACATATGGGGAATTCCATGCTGATCCGTAGGCAGTACCATTGTATAATTCAAAGGCCCGCATTAGTAATTTTTGATTTTCAGTTGTTTTCATACCACATGTTAGATATGATTTAAAGTCATGTTTTAATTTTGCCTGAACAAAACAACCCGCCAGAACCAGTGCTACAAAAATATTATTTTGTCCTTTTTGAGATAATTTATCAATTTGTGCTTCATTCAAAGAAGTATAATCTGTTATTAGTTGTCTTACACGATTTTTACCAAGTGGAGGATCAAATTGAAGAGGCCCTCCAGGACCTGGTGATTTACAATTAAAAGCATTCTCTCTATAATGCAGTGCTGCTAAAAAATGTGGTGGAACATTTGTTATTTCACCAGCTTTTTTATAGAGCTTATAAAGCTTTTTATAATTGTCAATAAAATATTTACCATTTAACATATCTCTATTTCCTTGATATTTTCTCGTTAATTTTGTTACAAATATCCAGAACTCTTTCTATAGCATTGGTATTATTACTTATTGCATTCGTATTTTCTTTTATTATTTCAAGGGTTATTAATTTATCTTTTCTCTCTTGATCACTTTTATTCTTCTCATCTTGTAGATGTGAAATGCTATCACACCTGTACCAATAAATAACTACAAGTGCCAACACTACTGAAAGACCTGCATTAAGAATTATTTTTATAAATTCAGGAGATAAAAATTCCATAATTGCCTCCAATTAATTAAAGCTTTTTGAACCGGTAAGGAAAAAATTTGCCTTTTTTAATTACAAACACTTCCGTTTTAATCTGATCTTTAATTAAAACAGGTTTTGAAGTAGTTTCAGTAACCCTATCTATAATATATAAAAGGCTTATAACCATAAGTAGCACCAGATATATTTTTAGAATATATTCAAAAGTAATTTTCACCTGTTTAACTCCTTTTTAAGCTTTAATATAAATCATTTAGTTCCGTTATAGAAAAATCTATAGAGTTATTTGGAATATTATTTCCATCTATATTTGATAAATAATACTTCATCTTTTCTGTAATCAAACTTAGATAATACATAGGAACATATTCAGCAGTTCCATTTAAATGATTAACTCTTAATAGATCTTTTACAGATAACTCTATGTCGCATAAGTGTATATTAAGAGTTTTAAAAGTCATAACATCACCCCATAATTAATAAATAACTTTAATTATTAAACCCTATATTTGTACTATTACTTCAGTACAATTATTTTAAAGTTTTAATTAAAAATAATATACACTAATAGATTATTTTTAACTGTTAACGGGTCAAAATAACTTACATTACTGCTTCTAGTAAATATTATTTTTAACAATTTTTTTTATTCCAGATTTAAGATATCTTCAGCTTTAGTTCCAAACTTGGTTATATACTCTTGCTTAACAGGATAATCACTATTAGCGAGTTTAGCAGCATAAGTTACCAGATATTCTAAAAGTTCACCTAAAGAAGAGGGATTTTCAAATGCCATTATTTCTATATTATATAGAGTATCAAAATCCTTACCTGAAATAACAGCTATTAGCTCTTCAATTTTAACCTTACGATCACCATCTAAATTTGCATATACACAATATAGAGCTTCAATCTTTTTTTCTTGAGGGTTAATATTTAACCATTTCACTTTATATTCTTTTTCGTATGTACCCATAATAATCTCCTTAACTTAAAGCCGTACCATCCATGTTAACCCAGGCAGTACCATTGTAGACAATCATTTTAGCAAGATCAATATCAAAAAAGGTTTGCCCAGTTGATGGAGAACCTGGTCTGTTTACTGTTGTGTTTGCTTGAACAATAAACCCTCCTCCAGATGTTATTCTAACAGTTCCTGCCATCTCTAAACCATTGACGGTTATATTAACATTACCGCCATTTGGGGTGAGCTCTATATCATTAGCTGCTGTTAACACTTTTGCTTTTCCAGTTCCCTGTGCATCAAGAACAGCATTTAGAGCATTTACAGAAAATATACTAGCATCTCCTGTACCAATATTAAGACCACCC
>JBFMGH010000396.1:0-6387 GCA_040752795.1 Cyanobacteriota bacterium | reverse complement strand
GCAGTGTTTTTATCTTTAATAGTATTCTTAAAAAATGCGATAACGCATTGTTTATTGTTATAATTTATTCTTCTATGCTCTATGTCTAACAAAATAGTGGTTCCATCTTTTTTATTACATAATATATCTTTTTCAAGGACGGTTTTATTATGTGATTCTTGTAAAAACTGATTAATAATAATCGTTTGATTTTCTACAGGAAACAAATCTTTTATATTCATTGTTAATAATTCATTTCGAGTAAAGTTAAGCATATTGCAAAACGCCATATTAACATTAATAATCTTATTTTTATTTGTATCAAATATAACAAAACCATCTAAAACCTGGTTAGATACGATTTTTAGCTGGTTTCTATAGTCTTTTATACTTGTTTTCAAGAGTGTTAAATTTTTTTCTTTGTACTGAATAAGTTCATTTTTAGAGATAATATCTTCTTCATGTTTCTTTTCAATTTGATTTTTATATAAGTTTAATTTCTTAAGGAGATTTATTGCAGCATTATTTAACTCTCCAATTTCACTTTTTGAATTACTTTCCTTAATATCAACCAGATAATTTCCTTCTGAAACAGTTTTTAAAACATTTGAAATATATTTAATAGGTGTTGTTATTGAAGTAGCAAGATTAAAACTAGTGAAAAGTAAAGTAAAAAACAATAAAATAATAAATATACTTATAAATACATTTAAATACTTAACTTTTGACAATACTTCAGCTTTATCAATCTCAGATATTATTACCCAATTAAGCCCCTTAATATCTAATTTTGCATAACAGCTTAATACCTCAATGCCTCTGTAGTCTTTATTAATTTTAGTTCCAAAATCTTCAATAAATGCAGTATTAATTGCTTCAGTTTTAATCCGAATATTCTCTCTGAATGCTTTTTCAATAGTTAAATTTTTATTTAGCTTTAAATTCGATTTTAACAAATAATCAGAACCAATAATATAAGTTTCTCCACTCTTTCCTAAGCCTGTGGTTTCCTCCATTACTTTGTTTATATTGTCGTTATTTGATTGTATAATTAGTACACCTAATGTTTCTTTACTTTCATAGTCATAAATAGGTGCTGCTGCAAATAGAGCTAATTTATTTGAAGGTGTATAAACTTCTATATCAGCAAATGTGTTTTCTTTTAACCCTTTTTTAAACACTTTAGCAAGATTTGTATTTTTATATTTTCCATAAAGAAGGTTTGTTCTTAAATCATCTTCTTTTGCAAATGTATAAATAATATTACCTGAAGTATCTACAATAAAAAGATCGTGATAATTTAGTTTTTCAAAATTTATGTTGTTTAAAATATATTGATCAAAAACATCAAAATAATACAATAATCTTTTATTATCTATTTTATTGTTTATTAGGTCTACATTATATTGTTTAAGGCAAGTTTGCAAGAATTTATTGTTTGAGAATAATTCAAGATCTTTTAATTTTCTGTTAAAATAAGCTTCTAAACTCTGTTTTTTTAATATTGTTACGGCTTTAAGTCTATCTACAGCTTCTTCTTTAAACCCCATAGAAGTTATAAATATAACTCCAAAAGTAATAATGATAACAGGCAATAATCCAATTAATAAGAATGAGAATATCATTTTTAGTTTTAAGTTCATAATTTAAACCAAAGAATAATATAAATATTTACTATTATGATTTAAAAACAGGCAAAACAAAATTAGTATATAATATAAATTAATTATATTACAGTATACTTAAGGATAAATACCTCTATCAGAAATAGCTTCAGCCACTCTAGCCACAGCTAACATGTTTGCTGCCAATCTAGTATTAATTTTTTCTTTTATTGAAATATTAATAACTTCTTCAAATGCTTTAACTATAACATTTTTTAATTTTTCATTTATATCAGTTTCTTTCCAGAAAAAGTTTTGTATATTTTGTACCCATTCAAAATACGAAACAGTAACACCTCCAGCATTTGCAAGAATATCTGGAACAAGAAAAACCCCATTTTTATATAAAATCTCATCTGCTTTTGGTGTTGTAGGCCCATTTGCACCTTCAACAATAATTTTAGCTTTTATTTTGCCTGCATTATCTTCAGTAATTTGATTCTCTAATGCTGCAGGTACAAAAATATCTACATCTAAGTTAATAAACTCTTCGTTACTAATAACTTCAGCACCAGAAAATCCAATTATTGAACCAGTTTCTTTAACATAATTAATTAAAGATAAAATATTTAAACCTTCATCGTTTTTTATACATCCATTTATATCACTTACAGCAATTACTTTAGACCCCTCTTTTTGAAGATATTTTGCACTCACACTTCCTACATTACCAAACCCCTGAACAGATGACTTTGTTTTAGTAATATCTAAGCCTAAATATTCACAGGCACATTCTGTAGCAAACACAACTCCTCTCCCAGTTGCTTCTCGTCTACCTAATGATCCACCTATACTTAATGGTTTACCAGTAACAACACCTGGTACGCAATAGCCTTTTATCATACTATAGGTATCCATTATCCATGCCATAGTGCGCTCATTAGTATACATATCAGGTGCAGGAATATCTTTTTCTGGCCCTATAATTATTGATATTTCACTTGTATATCTTCTTGTCAAGCCTTCAAGTTCATATTCATTCATTTCTAAAGGTTTACAAATAACACTTCCTTTTCCTCCGCCAAAAGGTATTCCAACTAAAGCACATTTCCAAGTCATCCATGTAGCCAGTGCTCTACAATGATCTAAAGTAGCATCAGGATGAAATCTTATACCACCCTTAGCAGGGCCTCTTCCTGTATTATGTTGTACTCTATGACCCACAAAGATTTGTACATCCCCGTTTCTCATTTTCACAGGGAAATTAACTGTTAATTCTCTTTCAGGAAATTTGATTCTTTTAGCAATACTTTTATCTAATTTAAGCCTTTCTGCTGTTATATCAAAATTATTTAAAACTATATCATAAGGGTTTCCAGTTTTTGTATCTATAGTCATTAATCAGGTTCCTCCATTATCAAATTGTTTATTACATTTATAAAATCTATTTCTAAAGAATAGCACCGTGTAACGGTGCTACATAACCAACATATAGCTACTGTTGGCCTATTTAAGGGTTTTTATTAGGCGATTAAATCCTTTCTATGGGAAAGGATCTCTGAGACCAATACTTAAATCCACCTGAAAGACAAACAACTTTATATCCATTTTCTGCAAGAATAAATGCAGCTGTTAAAGCAATTGTACAGGTAGTATCATAGCCATAAACAACATTTAACTTATCTTTTCTTAAATCTTGTATTTTTTGTCGAAGTTTATTAATAGGTATTGAAATGGCACCAGTAATGTGATATTCTGCATAGTCTTCAAAATCTCTCACATCAATTATTTTTATGTTTTCAGAATAAAGCTTTTTAATTAATTCTTTTGGATCCATTTCAAATGCAAGTTTTTCTTTAAAATACTTACTTGCACGATCTGATTGGTCTAATAAATCTGATGTTTCACATTCAATCAACTCAAAGCTCATTGAAATTACCTCTCTATATCTTCTTTAAAACTTAAACTACTATTATTTTCAATAAAAAGAACATTTATTAAAATTCTTCTAATAGATAATTTATTTGAGGAATTTTTTCACGATTAACTACGGATAATTTAAATATTTTTAAAAAAATTTGTTAAATTATACTTCTGTCTATTAGACTTTAGTATAACAGCCTACATGAAAATAAACTTTTCTTAATATGATTTCTTAGTCTATGTCAATGTTTACATATTTCTAAAGTGTGTAAATCTTTTAAATATTATACTATACCACATTATAATTATGAAATAATCAAATATCAAGCTTTTAGAGTTGGCCCTTATTTCTATTTTTTAAAGAGCTAAAAAATGACATACCTATAAAAGCAACACCGATTAAGCCAGTTATTATTTCTGAAACTTCTGCAATAGTTTGGTATAGCATTATTATAGCTAATGCACCTATAGCCCAGTGAGCTCCGTGCTTTAAATAAACATATTTAAGTAATGTTTTCTTTTCAACAAAATATATAGTTAGAGACCTTACAAACATTGCACCTATACAGAGCCCTATTGCAATTATTACAATATCATTACTAATTGCAAAAGCCCCTACTACACCATCAAGAGAAAATGAGGCATCTAATAATTCTAAATAAAGAAAACTTATCAACCCACCCTGCTTAACAACTTCCTCAAGATTAACTGATTCATCTGAATTATCAACTTTTTCAAGCCAGTTACTTAAAGCATTTATTAATATATATAATATTAAACCACTTATACCGGCTATGGTTACGGAATCTTTTTCTGTTTCTGGTAATATATAATGTAGAATAATTATAGACACCAGTGCTATTAATGTTGGTAAATATTTTAACCGGGCTAATTTTGATAGCTGTATTTCAACTATATTAATCCAATGCATGTCTTTTTCTTTATCAATCATAAAATTTAAAAAGACCATAAATAAAAACATACCACCAAAGGCCGATATTGCAGCATGACTTTGATGTAAATAATATGTATATTTGTCAGGGTCATTAAAAACAAGATCGGTAACTGTTATTACACTAAGGCCTGAAAAGATTGCTACAATCAAAATAGGAAATACAAATCTGACACCAAAAACGGCAATTAATATACCCCATGTAAGAAACCTTTGTTGCCACTTATGTGTCATTGTTTGTAGCTTAACAGCATTAACAACAGCATTATCAAATGATAAACTTATCTCAAGAATGCTTAATAATATTGTAATAAATAAACACTTAAGTATTCCATCCGGATTAAAATAATGTCCCCAGATGGCAACTAATATTAATCCCAGTATAGTTACTATTATTGATAATTTAAAATACTTCATTAATTAACCATTAAACAGATCTTACCAAAATTTACTTTTTTTATTAATTCACTACATTAATAATTTAACCTAACCAAAGTTATTAGGGTAATCTTTTATACCAAATATTAAATTTTAATTATTTTTTTACCCTGTTAGTATTTATTTCAATTATACTGATTCTTGAAAGTAATTTATAGATTCCAGATTATAGAGGCAGGGTGTTTTTACCTGCGTAGCAGGTAAAAACACCCTAGAATAATTTAAAGCCATATATCGTTTACTTCCATAGATTGGTATAAATCTTTATTTAAAATATATAATTACTCAAAAGGAATTAAAAATGCCACTAAAATGTCCTAAATGCAAAAAATATATGTTTCCTGTCACTGTCGATAAAATACAAATAGATTATTGCAAACTAGGCTGCAAAGGTATCTGGCTAGATAATGGAGAAGGTCAGTTAGTTAGAAAGAAGACTAAATGGAATTGGTCTTTAAATAAAATTATTGGTAATTATAAACAAAAACCTCTTCAAGAAATTCTAAAAGAAGAAAAACGTATTTGCCCTAAATGTGATATATTTCTCGAACAAATTGAACATCCTCCTGGAATGGATTTATATCTTGACATATGCAGTACATGCAAAGGTATCTTTTTTGATGATGGAGAATTAAAAAGATATTTTCATTTTCTCAAAGAGCAGGATAAATTTGAATCTCTGGATTTATATAGTACTGATAGATTTCAGGAAGGTTTTTTGCGATTCATAGATATTCTTTACAATATTCGCTAGAAAACTATTTCTAAAACCTTGTTAAATAACGTATTTATTGTATTTTTGGATTATAGAAAACATGCTTTTGATTTGCAGTAATTTTACCATTCTATATTATTTTAAAAAAATTTAAAATGTAAGTATAGAAAAGAAAGCAGACGGAGATTTAAAATGAAAAATATAGACTTATTCTTAATACAAATGATAATAATATGTGCCCCCTGTATTTCAAAAATGATTTTTTAACACTCTAAACATTCTATTCAATAATTTTGTATTCTTTGAAATGAACACAATTTGCTTTTTTTAGCCCTTTGCCCATCACACACAATTGTTATTTAAGTTAGACGGTACAAAGAATTTAGGTGCCGTTTTTTCTTAATTTCTAAATATAAGAGACCTCTGCAAATCTTATATTTTACAAATTTTTTTTAATTGGCAATACTAATAAGGGGCAGGGGGGTCGTATTTGTTGCCTTAGTTCCTTGGGATATTTATATAGTTGTAAATATTTCTTTTATAAAAAAAGACAGTAATATTTAATTAATATTACTGCCCTTTAGCAGGTAACACCTTAAAAGGTGTTTAGGTTTATTTTTCTGGTTTATTGGTTTAACCTCAATTAAATTATATAATGAACGCATAAATAAAATAGACTTCAGAAAATAAAGGGTTCGGGTGTTATGCCCGCCTTCGGCGGGCATAACACCCTCATGATTTCCAGTTATGTCTCATAATTTCATGCGTTTACTATA
>JBFMGH010000395.1:0-8897 GCA_040752795.1 Cyanobacteriota bacterium | reverse complement strand
TTATGTATTTTTTCTCCTCCAAGAACAGAGTTTTTTCCAGTGTTTTTAGGTAGCAAAAACCAGATAATATTGATATGCCAAACAGAAAATGCACCCAATAGATGAAAAGGAGATTATTATGAATAACAAAATATTTAAATTGTTTTTATTACTGGCTTTTTGTGCTGGTTTAACTTCCTTCAATGCTGAAGTAAGTATAGCACAGGATTATTATGATCTGAAAAATCACCCTGTTACTATTCAACTTATGGCTGATGTTAACAAATATGAGCAGTATATGAAAAGTGGGTACGCTAAATTGAATAGAGAAGATTTAAACGGAGCTCTTAATGATTTTATACAAGCAAAAGAATTAGCAATAAAGATCAATATTCCAGAAGAAAATCTTGTAGGAATAGCTGAATCAGCAATTCAAAAAACAAAAAAAGCTATAGAAGAAAAAAAAGCTTCTGCAGAGCTTCAAAGGAAATTTAAAGAGAACTTTTTGAAATATGTAGAGATAAAATCATCACAAGGAGAATCTGCTAAAGATGCTATGGATATCTTAAAAGCAATGCCGTATTCAGCTTTTTAATCGCAAATTTTAAATATTTTATAAGCAGAAAGGACAAAAAAATGAATATGAATATAGTCAAACCCGTACTAATCCTTGCATTTTGTATAAGTATACTATCAAGTCAGAATGGTGCCTTATTTGCACAGCAAGGTTATGGGTTATATAAACATACATTATTTGCTCAAACTAATTCTAGCAATGAGGATTGTTCATCTTATCTTGATGAAGGATGGAATAAATTATTTAATACAAAAGATTTGGACGGAGCTTTTAACGCCTTTACTAAGGCTAAAGAATTGGCAACAAAGCTAAACAATAAAGAACTTCTTGACGATGCTCTAAAAGGATTAGAATGTATAAAACTAGAAAAAAGCTCTCAGGAAAGTATAAAAAGTATTCAAAATTCTCTGGATTATATGATGACTGATGTTCAAGATTTAAGACGAAGGCTTAAATAAAACTACTAACAACTGGTTAAATAAACTTGATAGAAATTAAAAGTCGTTTGTCATAAAATTAGAATCATTTTGTGCACAAACTAAAGAACTTTAAAGAGTAATACCTGTTTATTTTCAGAAAGGGTAAGTATGAACATGAAGTTTATCAAACTTTTACTAATTTTTGGATCTTGTATTAGCCTGCTATTTAGTATAACAACTACAGCTATTGCTCAAGAAAATTATGACTTAGCTATTGAAAATTACTTACAAGCTATTAAAATAAATACCTCAAATTGTACAGCACTTGTCGAGCGTTCTTTCTCCTATTTAAAACAGGGGAACATTAAGCTGGCTGATAAGTATTATAAAAAATATACCGATGAATTGTTTAAACAGTATAGTTTTTCTGATGAAGAAAAAAAACAAATTATTGCTGGTTATGAAAAAGCCAGAGAGATAATAACTAAGAAAGCAGATAAATCAAGTGATGAAGCAAACTATGTCAAAGGGAAACCTTTTTCACCTCCTAACAAAAATACTTCCACAAATCCACCTGAAACGAAAATAAAAAAATCAGAAGATAAAAAAAATGAAAAGCAAAAAGAATGTGGTCTTGTTACAAAAACAATTCAAATGCCCCTTTTACATAGTAAGAGGAAAGTTTATGGTAATTATGTCTATGAATATGAGCCAATAAATGTTTTGGAGTATAAAGGAGTTTGTGAGCCCAAAACAAAGGTTATTCGAAGTGAAGATATTCCTACAGAGTTAGAAGTTTCAATAAAGCCAATAGAAGTTGAGGTTGCAGGTGAAATCATATTACCAAACGCCGAGACCTCCTCCACAAGGATAGTAGATTCTAATATTTTAGCTAATGCAGCTACAACAATTACACAGGAAAATAAGGGACTGGAATACTTTAAAAAACAGGTTGAAGAAACCCCTGGTGATGCAAATGCATATTTTAACCTGGGTCGGGCATATTTATTTACTGAAAACTACGATCAAACCATACAAACTCTTAAAAAAGCTTTAAAACTTAACCCAGATTTAAAAGAAGCATATTCATTATTAGCTGCTGCTTATTTTGATACAAATGAATATGACTTAGGAAAAGAAATGTTAATAAAGTCTGGCGTTGTTAATAAGTTTGTAAATAACATTGAAAGTAAAATAAAATCTAAAAATGAACCGTCTGACGAAGAAGTTGAACTAATTAAACAAATAAAAAAAGACCCTGTAGATTTTTTTATAAATCAAACAGTAAAACAACAGGAAAAAGTTACGGATGGCTTAAAAGCTTCATCTGAAAGAGCTCTAAAAGCAAACTGCTCTGTGGCTGCAAGCAATGTGTTAACCTATCTTGCTGTTGAAGACTTAACCCCTTCTGAGGCAGCAAAAAAAGCTCTAGAAGAACTTCAAAAAGAAAATAGAAAAAGCGTATTTGATAATAAGGTTCCGGCATATGGAACGGAAGCACTACCAGGAGTAGTAACTATATTACCAACAGACAATAATACTGTTGAGATAACCGGTTATGGAGTAACGAATGAGGTTCTTGTAAAGAAAGAGATTGAAGCACCTTAAGGGTTAAAATTGATAAACTTTTTGAGGAAAGGAAAATGGAAACCGCAAACAAAACAACTCATTGTAATTAAAGGAGTATTAAATAATGAATATCGTTAAAAGTAATCTTAAAGCACTATTCATATTAACTTTATTAGCTATGACCTTTACTAGCTATAGCACAAGTAATTTTAGCAATAAAGTTCATGCACAAGAAAAAGAAAATGGCTCACATAAAACCTGTCAATTTGCTATTGAAGCTCAATATGAAGAAATTGGATTTTTTTCAGAAGATTTGGCAAGAGTTCTAAAGAATGGCAAATGGGGGTTTATAGACGAAACCGGAAAAGTAATTATCGAACCGCAATTTGATGATGCCAAAGATTTTTCAGAAGGGCTGGCATGGATTAAAAAGAATGGAAAATGGGGTTGTATAGACAAAACTGGAAAAGTAATTATCGAACCGCAGTTTTATTGTTTGTTTGGTGTTCCATTTTTTTCAGAAGGATTGGCATGGGTTGAAAAGAATGGAAAATGGGGTTGCATGGACAAAAATGGAAATATGGTTATTGAACCTCAGTTTGGTATTAAGGGTAAGTTTTCAGAAGGTCTAGCAGGGGTTCTAAAGGATAAAAAATACGGTTATATAGACAAAACAGGTAATTTTGTTATCGAACCGCAATTTGATGATGCCGAACTTTTTTTAAAAGGTTTGGCAAGAGTTAAAAAGAATGGCAAATGGGGTTATATAGACAAAACTGGAAAAGTGATTATCGAACCGCAATTTGATGACGCTGAACATTTTTCAGAAGATTTGGGAAAAGTTAAAATGAATGGCAAATGGGGTTATATAGATAAAACTGGAAAAGTGATTATAGAACCGCAATTTGATGATGCTGAACTTTTTTCAGAAGGTTTGGCATGGATTAAAAAGAATGGACAGTGTGGGTGTATAGAAAAAAGTGGTCAATTTGTAATAGAACCGCAGTTTGATTGTTCCTTGTTTGGTTTTCCATTTTTTTCTGATAGCACGGTAAATCTTGAAAAGAATGGCTTATGGGGTTACATGGACAAAACTGGAAATATGATTATTGAACCTCAGTTTGATATTGCAAGTGAGTTTTCAGAAGGATTGGCATGGGTTGAAAAGAATGGAAAATGGGGTTGTATAGACAAAACTGGAAAATTTGTTATTGAACCGCAATTTGATTATGTCTGGCCACATTTTACAGAAGGATTAGTATGGGTTAAAAAGAATGAAAAATGGGGCTATGTTAATAAAAAAGGTATTGCAATAGAACCACAATTTGATGGGGCCGGGCCTTTTTCAGAAGGTATGGGAGAGGTTGAAAAAGATGGCAAATGGGGTTATATAGACAAAACTGGAAAAATAATTATCGAACCACAATTTGATGATACCTTGCCCTTTAAAAAAAGTCTGGCAAAAGTTAAGAAAAATGGCAAATGGGGGTTTATCAACAAAAATTGTACTGCTCATTGAACCTATTTAAAAACATTCAGAAAGTTATCCAATTGTAATCAGGTTTTACGCACTAAGTTAAAAAAGGTTAAAAAAAGTCCTTAACCATCTTTTGTTCTTATATAAAAACTGATAGTATAAGGACATGAAATTTAGTAATCCTTATACTTTAGCATTATTAAAAGAAGAAGGCAAGTTTAGTTGTGTCAAAGCTGCTCGAACTTTACCTTTGATAAGCCATGATCAATTAACCAGATTTTTGATTAAATCAGACCTAAAATGCTGTAAAAACTTGAATATCTTACCTAAAAATGGTGTTTTAATATTTGATGACACTGTTATACCTAAAAAATATAGCAAAGTAATTGAAAATTGTAGTTATGTATACTGTTCTTCAGAGAATAAAGTTGTATTTGGATTATGTTTTATCCTTGTGATTTATGTTCATAATTATAATATCTATATATTAGATATAATTATTTGGACAAAAGGCGGTAATACAAAAAATTAACTCATTAGAGAATATTTAAAAAAGCTTAAAGAAAGTAATCTTTCACCCGAGTTTGTTGCATTTGACAAATGGTACAATGCTTATGAAACACTAAACTTAATAGAAGGCTTTAATTGGAAGTATGTTACACTTTCTAATGGTAATAGAATATTCAATTCAAAAGTAGAAAACCCGGAACTTGATCTAAAAAAAACTGAAAAAAGAAGAAAAAGAGGTAAAAAGAAATCTAATAAAAACCATGTTGATGACTATAATTATTTTGGTGCTAAAAGTAAATTTGGTAAGCTTAACAAGGTTAAACATACAGTACAAATTATCAAAAACGGTGATAGATACGTATTAACCAATATACTTAAGCCACTAAATTCAGTTCAAGCCTGGAAATTATATCAGAAACGATGGGTATTAGAAACTATATTTAGAGATTTAAAAAGCTTTCTTCATCTAAATCAATGTTCATCAAGAAGTATAAAAGCTCAAAAAAATCATATAATATGTACTTTAGAGGCTTATACGTTCTTAAAGAAAAATTATCTAAACAAAAGTATAGAAGCTGCTCACCAAGAGTTTTTACAGAAGGTAAGAAAGCTAAAACCTAAACAAACATTAGTTTATTTAAAAGCTGCGTAATTCCTGTGTAATGTCTAAACTGAAACTTTTTTATTCAAATGTTACCAGACATAAGATTTGGAAATAAATATAAAAAATATAGAATACTTAAAACATTTATTAACAGGAAAAATAACGTATTATATAATTTTAAAATAGCTTTTTGTTTTTGAAATAGTGATACAAAAACAGCAATAGTACTTATCAGTGCTAGCAATGGCATAGTAATTCCACCTATAAGCAATGAATATAAAAATCCAAGAACAAATAACAACATAAAAACCAGGTAAACTAAAAATAATAATACTTTTAATGAAGTCATTTCTCCTGGGTTATCAAAGTAAGCCATACAATATTTCGCAGAAGAGTTAAAAAGCCATATTAAGAGATAAATTAAATATGTAAAACATACTGCACAAAATATTGGAACGGGTGGAAATTGGCTATCATTCTCAGTTAAATAGTTATTAAAGCTTTTAATCATTCTAAAACTCCTGTCCTATAAGGTGAAAATATTAGCACTTTATTAAAATTATCTGAAAACAGTATAAATTTTTTTCAGCCTATTTTTAACTGTAGTTTTTCAGGATAAAGTTGTGAATTTCTACAGTTATTTTGTTAAGTGAAATTCTCTATAGTATAAATATCAACTTGAATTCTGATAGCTATTGAACGTTAAAAAGCTACCAGATAGCTTTCTAAAGCATTTGAAAAATCATTATTATATTGAAAGGATTGGAAAATGAAGATAATAAATTTTGTTTATTCTTTAAAAGGTTTATTTATTTGTACTTTTGCAATGTTAATTCTCTGTTTTCAGTTAAGTAACGCTTTTTGTTTTGCTCCTGAAGCTAAGACTCTGTTTTTTGATGAAGTGAAATCATTTTCTGAAGGTCTGGCAGCTGTTAAACTTGATGAAAAATGGGGTTACATAGATTATCAAGGGAATACTGTTATTAAACCTCAATTTTTACGTGCTGAATCTTTTTCAGAAGGTTTAGCAAATGTTGTTTTAGTAGAAAATAATCAATATATCAATTTTTATATTGATAAAGATGGACATAAAGTACATTCTAACACATATAATGTTTCTTTTCCTTATTACAATGGCCTTGCTGGAACTATAGATTACGATAAAAACAAAATAGTTTTACTTAATAAAGAAGGTAAACCTGTTTACCAGACAAATGCAAAGTTTAAATCTTTTGATTTCTCTGATGATGGATATTATTGTTTAAGAAACACAGATGATAATGATATTCGGTATATTGATAATAATGGCCATGAGGTAATTAAAACTAATTATGAATGGGGAAAAGCATTTAATGAAGGTTTAGCAGCCGTTAAAGTTAATGGTCATTGGGGTTTTATAAACGAAAAAGGGGAAATGAGTATTAAACCAATATATGATAGTGCTTTTTCTTTTAACGAAGGGCTAGCTGCTGTCAGGAAAGAGAAAAAGTATGGTTTCATTGATAAAAAAGGTCATTTAGTAATAAATTTCAAATATGATTTTGTTAATTCTTTCCGTGACAACTTAGCTCCAGCAAAAATAAATGGCAAATGGGGTTTTATAAATAAACAGGGAGAATTTGTAATTGACCCTAAATTTGAAGATGAAAAAATCACACCTGACTATTATGACAAAACACACAATTTAGATAGTCAAGGTGGAGCTATAATAGTACCTACGGAAACAATATATTCTTTTTCTGAGGGCTTAAAACCTGTAAATATTGATGGCAAATGGGGATTTATAAATAAAAGTGAAAGCCTTATTATAAATGCTCTCTTTGATAAGGTTTACAGCTTTCATGAAGGCTATAGTGCAGTAAAAATAAATGCTAAATGGACTTTTATTGATAAAAATGGGAATTATTTAACCAGAAATTACATGCATTCTAATTTACAGTATTGTATTATAGCTTTGAGTATATAAAGTTGCTGAATAAACCAACCGTTGATTTTATTAGAAAGGTTTAAACAATGGAAGAAAGCATTCTCATAACTCCAAGTTTAACACCATCACTTTCAATAGTTGGGATTTTCATTCCGTTGGTTTTATTTGGTATAGCAATATCAATTATTTTAACCTTATTTAAAATGAAAGAACATACAATTGGTAGTGTTGTAGTACTTATATTAATTACAATTACTCTGGGAGGAGTAGGTAGTTATTTCTTGTATCTGTATTTAGGTGATGTTCTTGTAAAACCAGAAGTAATAATTACTAATCAAGAAATAATATTTAAAAAAGAATCTTCCTGGTATAAAGACCTTGTTACTTATGATATTTCTGATTCAGCTTTAGAAATTAACTGTGAAAATGACAGTATAATTCTTGATGAGAAATCAAAAACGTATGTTGAAACACCTTTTGAATACAAGTCGTGTACACTTACAGACATTGCCCAAACAACTGAACTTAAATCAGACTGGTGGAGCTATGAGGATTTATTTAAATTAAAAACAGAAGTAACTAAGAAATTGAGAATTTTGAATAATAATGAAAATGATGATATTGAACCAGTTAAATCAAGCCAAAATTCTGAAAACCCTAATTTTTCTATATTTGATATACAAACAAAAGCAGAGAAGGAAACTAAATCTGATTCAAATAGTCAAGATCAGCCGACTTCTGATTTTTATAAGTTAGAAAGTGATGTAAAAAAAATGTATAAATATACACAAGAAGAAAAAGAAAATGAATAGTACTATAAAGATTATTTTTACAACTTTATTATTGTTTTTTATATTTCACACAGGCATTTTTTCTGAGCCACAAAAAGATTTTTCTGTTTACTTAAAGAAGTATCCTTATTTACAATCTGAATTAAATAAATCCCCAAGCTATACTGTGGAAGAAATTGACCATTATATTGTTATAATTAAGGATAAAAATCTATCAGCACAGTTAATCATCTTTGATACCAGTACTAAGAAAAAAATATATCAGGAAGATTATAATAATAACATTAAAAATTATACTACTTATCAATTAAACATTGATAAACCTGCTTTTCCTAAAATCCTATTATTAATAGAATACGTTACCCTAACAGGATCAGGGTGTTATGGTTCTTATAACAAGCTTTATAGCATTGAAAACAATAAAGTTAAGAAGGTTTTAGAAAGACCTAAATACGAATACAATACTGGCTGGAATGCATTTGAAGAAGATCTGGTGACTTTTGATTCAATATTAGAAGAGATAAAGGTTACAGAAAATGATTTAATAATAACTTTTCAGCCACAGGTCATACTTGAAACTAATTTAACGGATTCAAAATCTAATAAAGTTGAACACATAGACAATTTACCACCTGAAATATACAAATGGGATAAAATTAAAGAAACATTTGTGCAGATAAAAGGACGTATAACCAGAAATCAGAACTTAATGTCAGGACTTTATTCTGATTTTGCAACAGTTAAAGGTAATTGGTTTAAGGTTCCCAAAGAATTAAAGTAATTCTTTCTCAAAATACAATAGAATGTCTAAAAATTCTTTTATTTTAAGACCTTTAAGATTAATTTGTCTTTAAGTTCTATTTTTAACTGTAGTTTTTCAGGTTATAGTTATGAATTTCTACAGTTATTTATATTATTGACAGGTTTTACGCAACTGAGCAATAATCATTAATATTATTGAATTTTTTAGCTCTAAACGTATGTAAATAATCCTGGTGAGCTGATTCTAGGCTTTGATTAGGATAATGTTCTTTTAAATATAAA
>JBFMGH010000394.1:0-5140 GCA_040752795.1 Cyanobacteriota bacterium | reverse complement strand
GATGACCTGTGGGGAACAGTACATAAAGATTCAACATTTAACTTACCTGCAGATGCAAAAGTTGTCTTTCCGAATCTAGGGTTATTGAATGATGCTTTGTATCCATATTCAACACTTCAAGATCTTTCTAATACGATAGTAGTTATGCCAAATTCACCATCTCTGGATGATTATAAGGCATTGCTTAATACTATTAGTGCGATAGCTAAAACAACAGAATCTGATGCTGGAATTGATCTTATTGTAGTTACTGCTTCTGATGCCACTGAAAGTAAGATGGCTGATAGAAATATTATCATGATTGGCAATATTTTATCGAACTCGAAAATAGCAGATTTAAAGGATAAATTGCATATATTATTTGACTCATCTTATAAAGAACTTACACCATACCCTGAAGACCAAAAAGCTTATCTGGCTTATTATAATGATCAGGGTATACTCGAACAGTTTATATCAAATCTGAATCCGGCGAAGATCATAACTATAATGCATGGTAAAACCGATAAAGCAGTTAGTAATGCTTCTACTGCATTGTCGGAGAAAGAAAAACTAGTTAAAATTCATGATGGTAACTTTTTTACTGTTGATGAAAAGCTTATTCAAAGTGTTGTGATACCTGAAAAACGTAAAGAAAGAGTTACCGTATCAGCAAAAGAA
This sequence comes from Cyanobacteriota bacterium, assembly GCA_040752795.1. Lineage (GTDB taxonomy): Bacteria > Cyanobacteriota > Vampirovibrionia > JBFMGH01 > JBFMGH01 > JBFMGH01. The sequence continues at coordinate 4,480 of JBFMGH010000394.1, read as the reverse complement.
ACCAGTGAACTAACTTCATTTTTCTGGCCTCCACATGATTTCTGGAGCTGGGTAATAGTTATAATAATTGGTTTTATTATATTGTTTGTTATTTCTGTAATATTCAGAATTCTTGGAAGTTTATTTGGCCGAAAGGGTAATTAAATGAATACTATTGTTAAGCAGGTTTTAAGGTTAGCTTTTATATTTTTAGTACTTTCTGTTACTTTTGTCTTTAATAACGGTAAAGCATTTGCTGATAAGCTAAATTTGCCACTTAAAGATATTGGTGCGGATAATAATGTAGAGCTTAGAACGGTTAAAACCTATCGAGATTTCTTCTTTACTAAACCTGACAACTGGAAAGTTTTACCTTCATCCCGGTTGGTTCTGTCTTTTCAACATTCGCCACAGTTGTTGCCTGAAAGATCAAGCTTAAATATTATGATCAATGATCAGGTTATTAAAACAATTGAACTAACGAAAGCCAATGCCGAAAAGACAACTACTGCAATACCGATACCACCTGAAGTTTTAAAAGACTTTAACAAGCTGACTTTTGACGTTGATCAACACTATACTAATGAGTGTGAGGATCCGTTTTATCCTGCTTTGTGGACTACAGTATTGAATAATTCAGCTATTCAACTGGATTATAATAGAGTAACACCTACTATTGATTTTGCTTTATTCCCTTATCCTATTTATGATCCTCTGGAGTACAAGCCAACACAACTGTATTTTGTTGTGCCTAGCCCTGAAGAGAATAATGACAGTTCTTTAACTGCTATGGCTATGGTTGATGGAAGCATAGCACAACATGTTGGCTGGAAAGATCTTAATGTTCTGGCTGTTAAGCCTGATAAAATTTCTGCTGATAAAACACTTATTATTGTAGGCACGCCAAAAGAAAACTCTGCCATAAAACAATTTGAAGATGTTTTACCTTATCGAGTTTCTGATGATAAATTTATTGATAGTTCTGGTAATACTGTTGATGATGATTTAGGCGTATTAATGATGGTGCCTAACCCAAATAATAAAGCGAATGTAATAATTGTTGTTTCTGGTAATACACCTGCTGCAGTATTAAAAGCTGCTAAAGCTTTAACCCAGAATCCTACAAGTAAAATTTTAAAGGGTTCGACTATAGTTATAAAAGATACGCTGAAAAGTGAGCTGGCCGAATTAAGAGACTGGCCTGAATATATTAGAACAAAAAAAGCAAGATTGCTTGATGTCAACTTGCCTTCACAAACTGTTAGAGGTGTTACATCTGTTCCAATTAAATATTCTCTGAAGATTATGCCAGATATCAGTATGCCACCAAGAAATTTTGTTAAAGCAAAAGTGGTTTATAGTTATGCAGCCCATCTGGATCCTTCGCAATCTAAATTGGAAGTTATTCTGAATGGAAAGAGTTATCATAGTGCAAAATTAAGCAATGTTGATGGTGAAAATCTCAAAACTCTCGAACTTGAAATACCCACAGAAGCTTTTAATGTTTATAATGAACTGGAATTTAAATTTCATTTATTTCCTGTTAAGTATGATATATGCAGATTTACAACTGACGAGCATATCTGGGGAACACTTCATGACACAACAGAATTTGATTTTCCTGCTCAAATAAAAACAGTTATACCAAATATGGGGCTAATTAATGATGGAGGCTACCCATTAACTGCGTATTCTGATTTACAGGATGATGTATTCGTTCTGGCTAATGACTTTAATACATATGATATTTATGCTATGCTCTGGACCACAGCAAGGCTGGCTAAAATGACCAGACCTACAGATGCAATAAATATTGAAGTTGTCAGATTTAATAATTTAACAGCAGAACAGAAAGGCAGTAAAAATCTTATTGCCATTGGTACAAGAGAAAGAAATAAGTTTATCGAATCTTTAAAAGCAGAATTGCACCTTATTTATAATTCAGATGGGTTTAAACTGATTCAAAAAGAAGGTGCTAAAAAATTAACAGAGCTTAAAGATATACCAAACATGGGTATAATTGAGCAAATGCTTAATCCGTGGAACGATAAACGTGTTGTATTGATTATTTATGGTGATAATAATACAGGGCTTCTTAATGCTATAGATTTGTTTAAAAAGAATGAATATTTTAGCAAAATTGAAGAAGGTAACATTGTTGTTGTTGCTGGAGATACTGTTAAAACCTTAATTACACTTTCTAAAGAGCAGGTTAAGCAGCTTTTCGGAGAGCAAATTAAACGTACGGCTGCAACCTGGCAATTCTGGTGGGATATTATTAAAACATTCCTTATAGTTGTTGGTATTTTAGCAATTATTAGGATAATCTTTGGTGCATTTATCAAGGGCGCTAGAGGTCAGGGCAATATTCCATAGGAATTAATTTAATTATTTAAGTCTATCTTATTCTATACATTAAAAAAGGCAGCTTGATAGCTGCCTTTTTATCTATTAATTAATATTAATTAGCTTTTAGAATATTCAGCGTCAATTACATCTTCATCTTGTGAACTGCTTGAAGATTCATGAGATTTGCTCTCTCCTCCTCCGGGAGGAGGGCTATCTTGAGATGCCTGTTGATAAGCAGCACTTGATATAGCGTATATAGTTTGTTGTAGATCTTCAGCAAGCTTTTTAATTTCTTCTATGCTTTTATTTTCTTTAAGAGATTTTGATAGCTCTTCTTTTTGAGACTCAAGTTTTTTCTTGTCTGAGTCAGAAATTTTGCCTTCGAAATCTTTGACAAGTCTTTCGGCAGTATTTACCAGACTGTCAGCATTGTTTCTTGTTTCAGCTTCTTCTTTTCTTCTTTTATCTTCACTAGAGTGAATATCTGCTTCTTTCATCATTCTTTCAATTTCAGTTTGATCAAGGTTAGTTGAAGCTGTAATAGTAATTTTCTGTTCTCTATTGGTTGCTTTATCTTTTGCTGAAACGTTAACAATGCCGTTAGCATCAATATCAAAAGTAACTTCAATCTGTGGAACACCTCTTGGTGCTGGCGGAATACCATCAAGTCTGAAGCTGCCAAGCATTTTATTATCTTTAGCCATTGGGCGTTCACCCTGATAAACGTGTATATCAACGGCTGTCTGATTATTTTCAGCTGTTGAGAAAACCTGTCCTTTGCTTACAGGTATTGTTGTATTCCTTGGGACCAGTGTTGTCATAACACCACCGAGTGTTTCGATTCCTAGTGTGAGAGGTGTAACGTCAAGTAATACGATATCTTTTACTTCACCGGCTAATACGCCTGCTTGAATGGCTGCACCAACAGCTACAACCTCATCGGGGTTTACAGACTGGTTTGGATCTTTTCCGGTAATCTCTTTAACAAGGTTTTGAACAGAAGGCATTCTGGTAGAGCCACCTACTAAAACAATCTCATCAACTCCACCAGCTGAGAGCTTGGCATCGGACAAAGCTTGTTCTATGGGCTTACGGCATCTTTCGACCAGCTCCCTGGTTAAGTCATCATATTTGGCACGAGTAAGAGTTACTTCAAGGTGTTTTGGACCATTTGCATCAGCAGTAATAAATGGTAAGCTGATATTTGTTTCCATAACACTTGATAACTCACATTTAGCCTTCTCAGAGGCTTCTTTTAGGCGTTGCATCGCTTGTTTGTCATTGCGGAGGTCAATGCCTTCTTGCTTTTTAAACTCATCACAGAGCCAGATCATAACTTTTTCGTCAAAATCGTCTCCGCCCAGGTGTGTATCACCACTTGTTGATAATACTTCAAATACACCTTCTCCAACTTCTAAGACACTGACGTCAAAAGTACCACCGCCAAGGTCAAATACTAATATTTTTTCGTTTGATTTTTTATCCAGGCCATAAGCTAGAGATGCAGCAGTTGGTTCATTAATAATTCTTAATACTTCAAGCCCTGCAATTTTGCCAGCATCCTTAGTTGCCTGTCTTTGGCTATCATTAAAATAGGCTGGTACTGTAATTACAGCTGAAGTAACCTTCTCGCCAAGATATTTTGAAGCATCATCAGCTAATTTTCTTAATACCATTGCTGATATCTCTTGTGGTGTGTAGTCTTTTCCGTCTATGTGGTATTTTTTGTCAGTTCCCATATATCTTTTAACAGATATTATAGTTCTATCAGGATTCAAAATAGCCTGTCTTTTTGCTAACTGGCCTACGACTCTCTCTCCTGATGATTTCTGAAAACCAACAATTGAAGGAGTGGTTCTAGCACCTTCAGCGTTAGCAATCACTGTAGGTTTACCACCTTCCATAACTGCAACTACAGAGTTAGTTGTACCTAAATCGATTCCAATTGTTTTAGCCATATAGTTTTTTTCTCCTTCGTAATATACTTAAATCCCTGATAATAGTTATTAATATTATTTGATATTTATACATACTAAAATGATATCAGTAGAAATTTAAAAAGCTTAATTTCTAAAGAAAAAATTAAGCTTTTAAAAACAATCTTTATTAATAATAAATTATATTCACCAATCAACAATTAGCTAAAGAAAAG
>JBFMGH010000393.1:0-16030 GCA_040752795.1 Cyanobacteriota bacterium | reverse complement strand
ACTCTATAATCTAGGAATCTATAAATTACTTTCAAGGATCAGTATAGAGAACAATAACAATATATAAATTTTAAATAACATTGAACAATTAACAATTATTTTAATGATTTTTTATTCAAGAGTATTAAAAAATTTATTTTTCTTATTTAACAATTTGTAATATTTTTTCCTCCTAAAAGTATATACTTTTCTTGCGTTGAGAAATTGAAATTTTTTTTAAAAATTTCTAATATATATCTTATTTAAACTTTTCTGGCAGTAGGGGTTTACAATTATTAACAATATACTTAAAATAAAGCAATTTTGGTTAAAAAATTGTTTTTATATATATGTAATACATAAAAAGTATATACTAAAAGAGATTCTACCTAACACACAAGTCACACAATAAAAAGAGGAGCAAGAAAATGGGTTTAGCAGCATCACAAGCAAGATTTTTAATTTTAACAGCAAGAAAGTCTGATGTTGAAATGCATGGTCAAAGAATCAACCAAGAAAGACTTGCTATTGCTAACGCAGTAGGTATGTTGTTTAACGCTCAAACAAATCTCGACCCTGACTCACAGGAATCACAACAATTACAAGCCAGAATAGAAGCTTTACAGCAAATAGACAAGGCTTTAGAACTTCAATTAAGAAGAGTTGACACTCAACAACAAGCAATTCAAACTGAAATAGCTGCAGTACAAAAGGTTATCGATAAAAACATTGACCTTTCATTCAAAACATTTGCTTAATTCTAGAATATTTTCTGTTATTAGCATTATCATATTTAATATATTGTCATTTAACTCTAAAAAAGTCCTGATTACTTTATTAAAAAGGTATGTTTTACAAAACCTAATTAGCATAACCCACAAGTAAATCTATTACAATTTCTGTTGATATGCTCTAAAATAATAATTAATGAGTATTGAAATTTTATGTTAAGTATTGTAAAAAATTTATACCTTTTTTCACTATTTACTATCAACTTTTTAAAAATGATTGTTTTTATACAAACAAGAAGTTTTGGATTTAATTGTAGGTATTGGATTTTTTCCATTAACCAAGCAAAGGAGGGAATATATGGGACTAGCAGCATCACAAGCAAGGTTCTTACTGCTAACAGCTAGAAAATCTGACTTAGAAATGCAGGGCCAAGCCATTAACCAATACAGGATGGCTCTTGCAAACGCTGTAGGCCAACTTTTCAGCCAACAAGCTAACATGAATGACCCTGAGTCAAATGAAGCTAAAGCGCTGCAAAAGAAAGTTGAAGCTCTACAACAAGTTGATAAGAGATTAGAGCTCCAGCTAAGAAGAGTTGACACTCAACAACAAGCTGTTCAAACTGAAATTCAAGCTGTACAAAAAGTTATCGACAAGAACATCGATATGTCATTCAAAACATTCGCATAACGATTTGTCTTGTCAAAAATTTAAAAAAGGCACCCCGAAATGGGTGCCTTTTTTACGTTTACAGGTTTATTTAACATCAATTTTATAATAGTATATGCTAAGTTGAGTATATAAATTCCTGAACAACTAATTGTTTAGTGTTTAAATATTATTAAGAAAAATTTAAAAATATTACAATTTTAGTAAGAACTCGCCTGTAAGTTTTTTTTAATAATAAAAATTTTTTTTAACTTTTAAAGTAATCATTCTGGCAAATTATATTTGAGTTTTCACAGGTATACTAATGGTAAATGTAGAACCTTTACCCGGTTCACTTTGAACTGTTATTGTTCCATTATGCATTTCTACTATCTTTTTAACAATAAGTAACCCTAAACCAGTACTAGATTCCTTAGCTGTAGGTCTTATTGAAGTTTTTTGAAACGGTTTAAATAGTTTAGGTAATTCTTCGTGGGGCATACCCTGTCCCTGATCAATTACAGATATTAACAAATTATTGTCTACAAATGCAACATGTAATGTTATTGTTGTACCTGGATAAGAATATTTTGCTGCATTGCTTATCAGATTCTCCATTACCTGATTAAACCTATCAAGATCAAGTTCAATATCTGGAATGCCTGGTTCAATATCAACCTTTATAGCTATATTTTTCTGATTAGCTATTAATTTCATTGAATAGTTATCAAGATTAATAACCTCATTAATATTATATTTTTTAACTTTAAGATTGATCTTACCTGACTCAATTGAAGTTATATCAAGAAGATCATTAATTAAAAGAAGCATTGTTTTACTTGCATTGTTAATTTTTCTAATCATAATGCTCTGATTATCTGATAAGTCTTGTTTATTAAAATCAAGCAAAAAAGAACTAAAACTCATAACAACACTTAACGGGTTTCGTAAATCATGAGCAGCCATTCCTAAAAACTGATTTTTAAGCTCATTTAAATCTTCAAGCTTTTTATTTGCCTGTTTAAGCTGATCATAGTCAGAATCATCTTCAAAAACTTCAACGGCACCTATTATTTTGCCTTCATTACTTTTGATAGGGCTTACATGAATCCATACAGGAATCATTGTACCATTTTTATGTTGCAAATAAACCCTTTCATCAATATAACAATCATTTTCAATGGCAAGAACCAGAGGGCAAGATGCTACACATAATTCTTCACCCTGTTCGTTTTTGTGACATAATATGCCATCATGGCAATGTTTATTTATAACATCTTCTTTTGAAAATCCTGTAATATTTTCAGCTCCACGATTCCAGAATTTAATTTGCCTGTTTATATCAACAAAATAAATTCCTTCATATAAGTGGTTCAACAAAGATCGACTGATATTAGCCTCAATATTAAATTCATGAGATTCTTGAGTAATAGGAAAATGTGTTTTGTTTCTGAGTTCACTCATTTCAATAATAAAAACCAATTCAAAAGGGTAAATACATGCCTGTAATAATTATTTATCATAAATTATTTTATTTGTTTAAGAATTTTAACATAATAGCAATAAAGTATTTTCAAGAAGTTTTATTTTTTTAATACTAATTAATTTGTTGGAATTTGTTAAATGTTGGGAAACTAATATTAAATAATAGGGGAACAGAGAGGGAAATAATGTTATCTATAGTAGAATTAACAAAAAGCAGCAATGCTAATATTAAGTATATGAACAAAAATAGGAATAATAAAATGACAGCTATAACTTTTGCAGGAGAATTAAAAAACCTTAAACCCCAGAGAGTATGGCAACTCTTTGAAGAAATGACTCAAATATACAGAGAATCGGGGCCATCAGCTACAAACAGAGAAAACAATAAAGAAATAAGTAATTACCTTGTAGATAAATTAAACGCACTTGGCTTTGAAGTTGAACAAGTAAAAGAAGGAAGCGGTAAATATAATATATTTGCCACAAGGAATGTAGATAAAAGTAAAAATAATGCCATAATACTTCAGGGCCATATGGATATGTTATGCATCTCGGATGATAAAAACCCTAAGAAACCAATTAAATTAAATGTAGAAAATGACATATTAAGAGCTAATAATAGAACTTTAGGCGCTGACAATGGCATTGGCCTTGCCCTTGCTCTTGCTATCGCTGAAGAACATAAATTCAAAGATTTACCATTACAGATTGTTTTTACTGTTGATGAAGAGACAGGTATGTATGGTGCAGCTGCAATGAAACCTGAAGACCTTAAAGGTCACTATCTCATTAATATTGACTCTGAAAAAATTGGTGAAATAACCATTGGATGTGCTGGCATGGATACATTCAAAGAAGTAGATGATGTTAGAATGATTCCTGTAGGTGATACAAATCATAGAAAAATTACTTTTTTAGTCAAAAACGCCTCAGGAGGACACTCTGGAGAAGATATAAATAAGGGAAGACTGAATCCTATAAGAGAAGTATTAACTGAATTAAACTCTATACCTGATATTAAATTAATAAGTGTAATGGGCGGCGAAAAACCCAATTCAATACCCAGGGAAGTAACAGTAGAAATACTTGTCCCAAATACTAAAATTAATGACGTTAAAAAACAACTAACCGAAAAGTATAATTTAGCAAAAACAAAACACGCTAAAACTGACCCTGACTTAGAATTTACAATAAAATCAGACCCTGAAAATGCTGCTTCAACAACTAAAATAGTTAATCAAGATTTTCAGGAAAAACTATTGAGAATATTAGGTGACGAATTACACGTTGGATTTAAATCTGCTTATGACAACGGTGATACTAAGACATCTCAAAACCTTGGTATAGTTAATCTTAAGGATGGTAAAATAGAGCTAGCTGTTAGTATGAGAAGTTCTGATCAGCATGAAAAGAAAGAAATGTACAATAAAACAGTTACTCAACTATCTGAATTATTTGGCAAAGAGATTAAACCATTTAATTCGTCTCCCATCTGGGAGCCTAAATTAAAATCACCCCTGACTGAATTGGCAGCACTGGCATATAAGGAGCTAGGAGTAACTAACCCCAGAGTGTATACCTGCCATGGAGGCCTCGAAAATGCACAATTTGCAAAACTAAAACCTGATATTGATCAAATTTCTATAGGACCAGATATCTATGACCCGCATACTGTTAAAGAAAGAATCAAAATTTCATCTGTTGATACAATATATAAGTTTATAGAAAATCTTTTACAAAAACTAAAACAGGTAAATAAATAGCATTAAAAGCAAGAATATTAATCTGATTAAAAATAATATTGATAATAACCCAATACTAGTAGTGGGTTAAAGGTATTTATAAATTTAATTAAGCAGATGAGCATTATTTATTGTTGTTGATTATTTTTAAAGTTATAATGAATTAAATATACTATTTACTTGTAAAGTAAAATTTTTAACCCATAATTATATTTCTCATCAGGGTTTAAATTCTACAATACATATTAATACGGGAGGCATTAAACCCTTATGAGAATACTTTTGGTATATCCGGGATATCCGGAAACCTTTTGGAGCTTTAAGCACGCATTAAAATTCATTTCAAAGAAAGCTCTTTTACCACCTTTAGGTTTACTTACTATTGCATCAATGCTACCAGCTAATTTTGAAAGAAAATTAGTTGATATGAATGTTAGCAAACTCAAAGATAAAGATCTTCTATGGGCAGATTATGTGTTTGTTAGCGCAATGATAACTCAAAAAGATTCTGTTAAAGAAGTGGTTAATAGATGTAATCAACTTGGAACAAAAGTTGTAGCCGGAGGCCCCTTGTTTACAAGTCTTTATAATGAATTTCCTGAAATAGATCATTTTATTTTAAATGAAGCTGAAGTAACTTTGCCATTATTTTTAGAAGACTTAAAAAACGATACATTAAAAAAGATATATACTTCAGAAATCAAACCGGATATAAATTTAACACCTGTACCTCAATGGAGTTTATTGAAGTTTAAAAATTATTTAAAAATGCCTATTCAATCTTCTCGAGGATGTCCATTTGATTGTGAATTCTGTGATATCGTAAAATTAAATGGTAAAATACCAAGAACAAAAAAGCCTCTTCAAATAATAAAAGAATTAAATAGCTTAATCCGTCTTGGATGGAGAGATTCCATTTTTATTGTAGATGACAACTTTATTGGAAATAAAGCAAAATCAAAACAACTATTAAGAGCAATCATTCGATGGAAAAAAATAACCAGAATAAAAATTAAGTTTATGACAGAAGTATCTTTAAATCTCGCTGATGATGAAGAACTTCTCTGCTTAATGAGAGACGCTGGCTTCGATTATGTTTTCATAGGTCTGGAAACTCCTTCCGCTGAAAGCCTTCAAGAATGCGGCAAATTTCAAAATCAGAACCGTAACATTCTATCATCTGTTAATAAAATTCAACAATTTGGAATGGAAGTTTCTGCAGGTTTCATTGTTGGTTTTGACAGCGACGATATATCTATATTTGCTCGACAAATAGACTTTATTCAAAAGACTGGTGTTGTTGTTGCTATGGTAGGTTTGCTCCAGGCATTACCCGGCACAAAGTTATACGAGCGTTTAAAACGAGAAAACCGTATTCTTGCTAATAGTTCAGGAAATAATACTGATTTTTCTATTAATTTTGTTCCAAAAATTGATCTGGAAACACTTATTAATGGTTATAAAAGTATTCTTTCGTCAGTTTATTCTCCTCAAAAATATTACGAAAGGGTTCAAACGTTTTTAAATAACTATAAGGCTCATAATATCGAAAAAATTACTTTAGGACATATCATGGCACTTTTAAAATCAATGTGGACACTTGGCATATTTCAAAAACAAAGAAAATATTACTGGAAATTATTTTTTATCAGTTTATTTAAACACCCAAAGTCTTTTTCTAAGACAATAAATCTCGTAATTTGCTATGCTCATTTCAGCAAAATCTTTTCAGAATTGTTAATCTATGATGACTGCAACATTGCATTAGAAACTTTATACATAAATCAAAATTGATTTTTCACTGACTATTTTTACTACTGGGTAAAAGAAACATAAAATTACTAAAAGATTTGCTATACCCAATTACTTCCTGAAAATAATTGTTTTCAAGAAATAATTTAGAACTTTCTGAATTTGCTGAAATCAATATACTGATCCTTGAAAGTAATTTATAGATTACTTTCAAGGATCAGTATATAGTAAACGCATGAAATTATGAGACATAACTGGAAATCATGAGGGTGTTATGCCCGCCTTCGGCGGGCATAACACCCGAACCCTTTATTTTCTGAAGTCTATTTTATTTATGCGTTCATTATACGTTGAATAGTATAGTTTATTAGTTTTTTAGAAGTCTTTTTAGTGATTCCTATCACCGAAAAAATAATTAGAGTAATGGATAATTTTAGAAATCAAAAATTAATCATATATTATTTATGATTATAAGAAATAAATTTAATTAATCAATATGTGTATTTGTTACTTACTAATTAGAGAGTAGACGTTCGTTCGGAGGATCAAATATGAATATTAGAAAAGTAAAAAAAATTAACCACAAAAATATTGGTATTACATTAAGTTTATTATGTACGTTGAGTATTGCTTATACAATATGCCTTAATCCTGTAAGTGCTCAACAAATAATTATTGATGGCAATACAAATACAAACCTAAGTATTAATGGAAACACAACTACTGTTACTACTTCAACAATTAAAAATGATAATGCTTTTAATTCTTTCAACAGATTTAATGTTGACAAAGGTAACACTGTTAATTTAATAGTTCCAGGTAATGCAACTCATTTAATCAATCTGGTTAATTCTGAAAAGACCAACATAAATGGGACATTGAATGCTTTGAAAAACAACAAAGTAGGAGGCAATGTATACCTGGTTAACCCTCATGGCATAGTAATAGGAATAGATGGTGTTGTTAATGTAGGTTCATTAACAGCCGTAACACCAACACAAAACTTTATGAATGGCTTTTTTAAATCTAAGGGTAACCCAGATGAAGCCTCTTTAAATGCACTGGTTAATGGAAAAATGCCTGTTAACTCTAATGCAAAAATTATTAATGAAGGTGTAATAAATGTTGACCACAAAGGTACTTTCATCACTGGCACTTTTGAAAACTTTGGCAAATTGTACTCGTGTGCAGTTTTTGATGATAGTGACCTTAATAATATCGTTAATATGAACACTTTCGAAAAAGGCGTTAATATGACCAATCAAAATGGTGAAATTCTAATAACTGCTGAAAACGATGTAAATAGCATGGGTAACATTGTGGCCAATCAAAAAATCCCTTATAATGTTCTATTTCACTCTAAAAACGGAAATGTTAATGTAGCTGCTAACATTGTTGGCAGAGTTAATGCTCAGGCTGATAATGGAAACGTTAACCTGATTCAATTCAATAATGATTTAAATGTATTCAAAGTTGAAGCAAAAAATGACGCAAACTTAATTGCTTTTGGTTCTATAAAAGATGGTAATAAAGATACCGAAGACGCTAATATACTTGCTAAAAACATTAATATGATATCAATATTTGGTGATATAGGGAATAAAGCTGATAACCTAAATATTTTAACAAACCATAATTCAACTAACGGAATCTTAAATGCCTGGTCCTTTAATGGTGAAATAAATCTACACCAGTCTAATAATAAATTAAGCATTGATTCTGTCGCTGCCAAAAATGATGTCTGCATTATATCTGAAAACTCCATAGTAGATGGCAGCCCGGGAGAAAATCCAAACATTACAGGACATAACATTATGTTAATGTCTCACCAGGGTAATATTGGCTATAATTATATTGACCAGGATCTAGATATTCATTCAAATGCAAACAATAGCCTATCAAGAGGTGTCGTTCATGCTTTTGCACCTAATGGAACTATTGCGCTGGAAGAAATCAATGGTGATTTATTTATTGAAAAAATTCATGCCGGTGGAACTGCATCTATAAAAGCTCTTGGAAACATTGTTGGAGTATCACCAGACGTTGATATTATAGCCAAAAACATTAATCTGACATCTTCATATGGAAGTATCAGTGGAGAAGGTAGAAACCTTATAGTAGATGTTGATAATCCTTCTTGCATGGGAACATCTGTTCATTATTCCGGTAAAGGAACCCTAGCTGCTGCCGCCGATAATGAAGTTAAAATAACTGACATTGCAGGTGATCTTCTTGTAGACTATGCCATGGCTGGTAATAACGTTGAAATAGTTGCTGAAGAGAATATTGTGAATGGCGCTCAATTACCACAGTTAAATATCATATCAGGATCTAATGTCTATTTGAAGTCTTATTCTGGTGGCATTGGTGATTCTTATTATGGCGTAGTAGTTGATACTAAAGGCGGAGGCCTTAACGCTGAAGCGGTCAAAGATATTTATATTGATGGAAACGGCGACCTCTATGTAAATAGTGTTGAAACGCTTGGTAATGTTACATTAAAAGCTTATAATAATCTGTATTCTTATGACCCTGGCAAAATAAATGTTAAAGGAGCTGATATAAATCTTTATGCACAGTATGCAATTGGAAGTACCTCAGCCCCTCTTAATGTAAAATCAAGTACTAAAAAAGTTAAAACTTCTGCAAAAAGTACTAATGTAATTCAATATTAGTTTTTAAATTATTATAAGTATTAATAAAGTCAGGTATAATTTTGCTATACTTGGCTTTATATTTATGAAAACAATATATTAATTATTGAAAAAAAATATTTATTTTTCTAGTTTAGAGTTAAAAATAACTTATTAAATAATTAATTAGCCTTCTAACAAACGGAAGTATAACTATTATCAGTATTAATAGTCTTATAATTCAATATATATAAACTACTATGGATGAACTCCTAAAACAATTTATTGTTTTTCAATATTCACCATGTTATAAAAGTTTAATATCTTATAGAAGTCATAGGGGATAAAGTGTTTAAACACAACATATCTATGCTTATAAGAAGCTTTTCTTAAAGGAGAAACTTTTATGACGGTTTTAAGGACGTATGTATTTTTAGATCAACTGCAACCACAGCTGGCATCCTTTATTGCCACAACAGCTAGAGGCTTCTTGCCGGTTCCGGGTGATGCTGCATTATATGTAGAAATTGCACCTGGAATGGCTATTAACAGAATAACTGATGTGGCACTAAAAGCAACAAAAGTTCAACCAGCTATGCAAGTAGTGGAGAGGGCTTTTGGCCTTTTAGAAGTTCATGACAAAGACCAGGGTCAGGTTAGAGATGCTGGTGCCGAGATATTAAAGTTCCTCGGAATGAAAGAAACAGATAGAATTAAACCTAAAATTGTTTCTAATGAAATTATTCGTAATGTTGAACCATACCAGACACAATTAATTAATAGGGTTCGTTACGGTTCAATGATCATACCCGGTGAGTCTCTGTTTATTCTGGAAACAGAACCTGCTGGATATGTTGCTTTTGCAGCTAATGAGGCAGAGAAGGCTGCTAACATTAGTTTGATTGATCTTAAACCAGTCGGAGCTTATGGTAGATTATACCTTTCTGGCCCTGAAGCAGAAATAGACTCTGCAAGGGATGCGGCCATAAAAGCTATTGAAGCTCTGGAAGGCGTTGAAAAAAATTAGTTTATTAGGAGGAAAACAATGGTTCAGAATGATGCTTTAGGCATGATTGAAACAAGAGGTTTTGTAGGATTAGTAGAAGCTTCTGATGCAATGGTAAAAGCTGCTAAAGTTGAATTAGTTGGCTATGAAAAAATTGGTGGCGGTTATGTTACAACCATTTGCAGAGGTGATGTTGCTGCTGTTAAAGCTGCTGTTGAAGCAGGCTCAAGAGCTGCAGAAAAAGTTGGCGAACTTGTTGCCGTTCACGTTATTCCACGTCCTCATACCAACGTAGACGAAGTTCTTCCATTAGGCAGACATGGTAAAAAAGACTAATATCTAAAGGTGAATGTTATATGTTAATGGGTAAAGTTATTGGCACCGTTGTTGCTAGCCAAAAGGATTACCGTTTAGATGGTTTAAAATTATTGCTTCTTGAACAGGTTACATCTGATATGAAGCTTACAGGTTCAACTGTTGTTGCAGTTGATTCTGTTGGTGCTGGCATTGATGAAATAGTTCTTTATGCTGCTGGCAGTTCTGCCAGACTTACTGATGTTACTGAAAATAAACCTGTTGATACAGTAATAGTTGCTATTGTTGATACAGTAGAAAAAGGCGGTAAATACACTTACCAGAAAGCAGGTTAGAATCTCCAAATAATGGAGTAATAATATGAGTATAAATTCAAACGAAATTCAAACCATTGTAGATAAGGTTATGAATAAACTTGCCTCAGAAGGAGAATTACCTCCTTCAAGCAAAGACAAATGGACATCTACAAAAAGTTCAACATCTTCTAGCTACTCCCCGAGTGCTGCTAGGGGTGTCTATAACTCTGTAAATGAAGCTGTCGAAGCTGCAAAACTTGCCTATAATCACTTAAATAATTTACCTCTTAAAACTAGAGGTAAAATTATTGAAGCTATTCGTGAATATTCAAGAAAGAATACAAATGCATTCTCTCAGATGGCACACGAAGAAACTGGTCTTGGGCGTGCTGAAGATAAAATTCATAAAAACAGCCTGGTTATTGAAAAAACACCTGGCATTGAAGACATTAAACCCATTGCTTTTACTGGTGATCACGGTTTTACACTTGTAGAGTGGGCACCTTATGGTGTAATAGGTTCAATCACACCCTGCACCAATCCAACTGAGACTATTATATGTAATGCCATTGGAATGATTGCTGCTGGTAACAGTGTTGTATTTAATGCACACCCAACAGCAAAAAAAGTTTCTGCATTTTGTATTGAAGTCTTAAATGATGCTATAATTTCTGCTGGTGGTCCTCCAGACTTATTAACCTGTATTGCATCTCCTACAATTCAATCTGCCCAAGAATTAATGTCTCATAAAAACATTAGATTGCTAGTAGTTACAGGGGGAGGTGCTGTTGTTAAAGCAGCTATGGCCACAGAGAAAAAATGTATTGCTGCTGGGCCAGGTAACCCTCCTGCTGTTGTAGATGAAACTGCAGATATTCCTAAAGCAGCAAGAGATATAGTTGCTGGGGCATCACTCGATAACAACATAATTTGTATTGCAGAAAAGGAAGTTATTGTTGTTGAATCTGTTGCTGATCAACTAGTAGCTGAGATGGTAAAGAATAACTGTTACAAACTCAGCACCTATCAGGCTGAAAAACTCAGAAAAGTCCTGTTACCTGAAATGTATCCTGATGGCCTGCATGGAAAGATTAATCGTTATTTTGTGGGCAAAAAACCATCTGTAATACTTAGAGAAATTGGTATTGATGTTAGTGATGATATAAGACTTGCTATAGCAGAAGTAGATAGGAATCATCCATTTGTTTGGTCTGAAATGTTAATGCCTGTAATGCCTATTGTAAGGGTCAAAAATGTTGATGAAGCCATTGACTTTGCATATGAAGTTGAACAGGGTAACTTCCATACAGCAACTATGCACTCTAAAAATATTGATAACCTGAGTAAAATGGCTCGTAAATGTAACACTTCTATATTTGTTAAGAATGCTCCATCTTATGCTGGCCTTGGATTTGGTGGAGAAGGCTTTACATCATTTACTATTGCTTCTCCAACAGGAGAAGGATTAACTACTGCAAAAGACTTTGGACGTGAACGTCGTTGTACATTAGCTGATTATTTCAGGATCATCTAGAATGACCCCAACATCAACACAAATAATTAATAAAGTAAAAGACGCGGGTGTAGTTGGAGCTGGCGGTGCAGGGTTTCCTGCATATATTAAAATAAATTCAAAGGTCAAAACTTTGATTGCTAATGCTGCTTCGTGTGAACCTCTTGTAACTTCTGACTTTGCACTGATTAATATTGACCCTGAAAAGTTATTAAAATCTATGACACTAGTTATGGATGTAACCAGTTCTGAAGAAGGCATTATAGCTATTAAACGGAAACATAAATCTATAATCAAAACAATTGAAAAAGAACTATCTAAATATAAAGATAAACGACTGAGGCTACATCTGCTGGATGATTTTTATCCAGCTGGCGATGAATTCGTTCTGGTATACGAAGTAACCCAAAAAATTATACCAGAAAGAGCATTACCTCTGGAAGTTGGATGTCTTGTTCAAAATGTTACTACACTCATACAAATCTTTGAGGCCTGTGAAAACAAACCTGTTACTGGCAGATTTGTCACTATAACAGGTGAAGTAGAAAAACCTCAGGATGTTTTTTTACCTCTCGGTTTTAGTTTTAAAGAAGCAATTAGTATTGCTGGTGGTCCAACATGTGAAAACATAAGAGTTATTCATGGTGGACCAATGATGGGTAAACTTGTTGAAAATATTGAATCTGAAACTGTTTTAAAAACAACCAGCATGATTCTTGTTTTACCTGAAGAGCACATTTTGATACAAAAAAGACTACAACCAATTTCTAATACATTAAAAATGGCTAAATCAGTCTGTTGTCAATGTTCAATGTGCTCTGATTTATGCCCAAGAGGTCTAATTGGTCATCCACTTAACCCTCATAAAATTATGAGAACCATAGCATATAATTTATCTGAACCGGCTGAAAATGTTACCTCATCATTTTTATGCAGTGAGTGTGGTTTGTGTAGCTCGTATTCCTGCTCAATGGGCCTTATTCCACACAGGGTAAACATTGAGATTAAATCAGCTTTAACAAAAAATAAATTTAAATTCGAACGTTTACTTAAAGACTACAATGTTGATAATGAAATCAGAGATAGTCGGAAAGTACCAACTTACAGACTTATGAGCAGACTGGATCTAACAAAGTATAAAATAGATAACTTACCTGTAAGATCAAATAACATTAAACCTGCTTCAGTTAGTATTAATTTACAACAACACATTGGGGCTAAATCAAAGCCAAAAGTTAAAGTTGGAGATATAGTTAATAAAGGTGATTTAATAGCTGATATACCTGACAATAAACTAGGAGCTAATATTCATGCTTCAATAAATGGAGAGATTAAAGAAATAAACGATAATGAAATTGTTATTAAAGGGTAGCTAAATGAAAGAAATCTGTATCGGTCTTCTAGAAGTTAATAGTATAGCAGTAGGAATTAAGTGCATTGATGAAATGGCTAAAAAAGCCCCGGTAAAAATAATAGAAGCTATGACTATTTGCCCTGGTAAATATATCATCTTGATAACAGGAGAGGTTGCAGCCGTAGAAGAATCAATGAAAATAGGAAAATTAACGGCCTCTTATCATTTAATTGATGAATTATTTTTGCCCACTACTCACCATCAGGTTTACCCTGCCATAACAGGCACCTCTAAGGTTGATACAATGAATTCACTTGGTATAATCGAAACATTCTCAGTTGCATCAGCTATTATAGCTGCAGACAAAGCAGCTAAAACAGCTGATGTTACTCTAATAACACTAAGGCTCGCAACAGGCCTTGGCGGCAAAGCTTTTGTAACACTGACCGGAGATATTTCTGAAGTTGAGGCTGCTGTTGATGCCGGAGCTGATTTAGCTGGCAATGAAGGCCTTTTAGTTAAAAAGGTTGTTATACCGGCGCCTCACGAAGATATAACAAAGTTTATTCTTTAAAAGGAATATAAAAATGTATTTAGGTAAAGTAATAGGAACTGTAGTTACAACTCAAAAAGACCCCTGCCTTGAAGGCAAGAAACTTTTACTTGTTGTAACACTTGACGGTGAAAATAACGAAATTGGAGAACCTATAGTAGCTGTTGACACTGTACAAGCTGGCATAGGAGATCATGTATTCATGGTAACCAGCAGAGAAGCTTGTCTTGCCCTACCAGGGCCTTTGAATATTATTGATGCAGCAATAACTGGAATCGTTGATTCTGTGGAGTAAATTATGATAGTTTGCAAAGTCAAAAAAAGAGTTATTTCATCACATAAAATTGAGGCTTTTAAAGGAAGTAAGCTGCTTCTATTACAGCCTATTGATCCAAGATCAGGGAAAGATAAAGGGACACCTTTTCTCGCTATTGATTCCGTTCAGGCCGGGCCTGACGATTTGGTTCTTGCTTCAAGAGAAGGTAACACCTGCCGTCAAATATTTGGTGATAACAGTGCACCTATTCACGGTATAGTTTTAGGTATAATTGATCATCTGAAGATAGGACAGTAATTATGACTTTAGAAAATAAGATCAAAAAAGATTTCATCGACATTTGTCATTTAATGCACAACAAAAACTTTGTCGCAGGCACTGAAGGTAACATGTCTTATAAAGTTAATGATAACAGAATTATCGTAACTCCATCAGGCGTCTGCAAGGGGTTTTTAGAACTAGACCATCTAGTTATTGTTGATTTAAACAACAAAAAGACCTCTGGTAGCCTGAAGCAGTCTTCTGGCGGAAAAGTAAATCTTGCAATATACAAAGAAAGACCTGATATCAATGCTATTATATGGTCTCACCCACCAATAGCAACTTCTTTTACAGTTGCCGGTGTTTGTCTGGATATTACTTCATTACCTGAAACACATCATGTTCTAAAAAAAGTACCTACTGCTGAATTTGCAATGCATGGTGATACTGAAGCCATATTTAACTCAATTAGAACTTTAATTAAATCTTATGACGCTGTATTGTTAGCAAATAATGGTTTGATCACTATGGGCAAAACAGTCCAGGATGCTTATTACAAACTGGAACTTGTTGAGGCAGCTGCAAAAACAATGCTGGCTGCAAAACAATTAGGAACCCCTAAAGCTGTTCCTAAAAATGATATAGTTAATCTTGCTCAATATATCGATCATACATTGCTTTCTCCGGGTGCTTTACCTGAAGAAATTTCTAAAATTTGTACTGAGGCTAAAAAATATAAATTCTATGCAGTTTGTGTAAACCCAATTCATGTTAAACAGGCCGTTCAGGAACTTCGTGGAAGCAATGTTAAAGTTGCAGCTGTTGTTGGTTTTCCTTTGGGTGAACACTCTACAGAAGTTAAAGTTATTGAAACTAAAGAATGTATCGATAACGGTGCTGAAGAAATTGATATGGTTATCAATATTGGTGCACTTAAAACGGGCAACCTGACTCTTGTTAAAAAGGAAATTGAAGAAATTGTTAAAGCTGCAAGAGGTTATCCAGTTAAGGTCATTATTGAAACTGGCCTATTAACGGATGAAGAAAAAGTAACAGCCTGTATTTTATCTGTTGAAGCTAAAGCTGCTTTTGTTAAAACTTCAACAGGCATGCTAAAAAGTGGTAAAGGCGCAACAGTTGAAGATATTAAGTTAATGCATGAAATGGTTCATAAACACGGGCTTAAAGTTAAAGCCAGTGGTGGTATCAGAGATAGAGCTACAGCTATTGCAATGATTGAAGCTGGTGCAGAAAGAATAGGTGCTAGCGCTGGTGTGGCAATGGTCTCTGGCGATAAAGCTGCTGCCGGCAGCGGTTATTAACCCATTACTATAATTTTACCCTGAAAGCCCCTTAGCAAGGGGCTTTCTTGTTTACAGGTTTCTTTTTGTGAACTTTTCTAACAGTTTGCTCTCCCCGTAAAACTTTTTGAAGTTTCAACAGTAGTTATTTAAAAGACATATGCATAACTGAATAAATTCTCA
>JBFMGH010000392.1:0-16764 GCA_040752795.1 Cyanobacteriota bacterium | reverse complement strand
CTGTTTTAATTTAACTACTGGGTTTTTTGGGGTGCGGTGCACCTAAAAACACCCGCCCCTTAATTCCCTGAAATCTATCATTACTTTCAAGGAAAAGTATATTTTGAAAATTTATCCAGTTGTGCATATGTCTTTTATCTTGAAGGTAGATAAAATGACTTTTTTCAATTTATAGTTAAAATTTTCATTAAGAGTTGAATTCTATAATTATCAGGTAATTGAAATTAATTTTTCAGTTATCATTGATTTTTTCTATTGTGATAGTTGTACGATGCAGAGTTCATAGTATAAATAATTCTAATAAATCTTCAAATGTTAATATTGACTTGAATAATATAAATAAAGATTCTTCTAAATAATACGATATCTAATAAAAGAGAAGAGAGGAATTTTATTTGAACACATTCGATTATAACAAGCTTCCCGGATATATAAATCACCCTCTCAAAGAGCAACAAAATAATCAACAGGTTCCTAATAAACAGCCAGAGTTAAAGATAGAGGAACTTGTTAATAGTTATGTCAAACAAAATTCAACAAATAGAATTAATGGCACTTTTTTAAATAGTTCTGATAGTGAGTTATTAAGTAATCAATTAGAACAATATCTTCCTACCGCTTCTCTCAGACTTGAATTGCAAATAGAAAGAATAGAAAAAGAAATTGAAAAAACTCAAAAAACCCTTAAAGCTTTTGCATTGTTGCCTGATTCAGAAATTAAATTAAATCAACAAAAATTATTATTAACCAAACAAAATGCACTGATTCAGAACCTCAATCAATATAAAGAAGAATATAGATCTCTTGGGTCATTATATAGTTCGGCATTATGGTTAAAAGACAGTTTAAAACATTCAAAAAACTTATTTAATGGTGTAAAAAATATTTTATATGGCAAAAATGCCTTATTTATCAATCAGCTTAAACAGGCTAATGATTCTATGGAACTTTTAGTCACTCAGCTTCAGAATAATTCAAACTTAAAAACATCTGACAATGATAGCTTAAATTCTATTCAAATTTTAAAACAGTTTGAAAAAATCGAAACTAATATAGAAAACATAAAACACAACTATTACGAGAATCAGGGACCTGGTTTACTGGAACATTTTAGAAGATGGGTTCAGGATAAATATTATGGGTATATTATTCCTAGAGAACGTTATGATCTTGAATATAGAACAGTGAAAGAAGATGCTAAAGATGAATTGGTTGTTAAAAATGGTCTAAAAGTTGAAAAGAAACTAAAAATAACCATGAATCAAACAACTTAAACAGTTTGAACCAGGTAAGATTCTATTAATTATTTGTCATATTTTGGATAAGAGCCCAAAAATCTATATGAATCAACATATGGAGCAATATTTCCTATAGTGCTTTTTACTTTTGAATCCTGAATATGACCATTAAAATCTATAAAGAATACATAATCACCCAGGTTTTTTTTAGATGGACGCGATTCAATGCGGCACAGGTTAATTGAATTTTCAGCAAACGGTTTTAATATTTCTACAAGAGCACCCGGTTTATTTCTTAATGATATAGCAATAGAAGTTTGATCATTATTGGATGGTTCAGGTATTTGATCATTTAATAAAGCAAATTTAGTATAGTTTTCTGGCTGGTCATTAATAGTTTCAGACAAAATAGGAATATTATAAATTTCTGCTGCTATTCTAGTACTGATCGCCGCATATGTATTATCTTTATCTGTGATAAGTTTAACTGCTTCAGAAGTACTTGTTGAGGGTTGCTTTTCAACTCCACTTGGAAAATTTCTATTAATAAAGTTCTGACATTGTGCCAGCCCCTGTGGGTGAGAAATTATCGTTTGTATTTCATCATATTTTTTTGCTCTGGTAATTAAACAATGAGATATTTTAATCACTGTTTCAGCAACAATCATAACTTTTGAAGAAGAAATAACCAGTTTATCAAGAGTTTCTCTAACTGAACCTTCTATAGAATTTTCTACAGGTACAACACCAACAATATTATTAAGAGTATCAACATTATCTATTACACCAGATATAGTAGTGCATGGAATTAAATCTTTATCAGCAACTTTTAAATTGAGACTTTCAATAAATTTGTTTGTTGCTATTTCGCAATATGAACCTACGGGCCCTAAAAAATGTACCTGTTTCATAAATCACCAAAAAACTTTATTTACTATTAATTTGAAAATTATTTTAGCATGGTTAATTATAATATACTGATCCTTGAAAGTAATTTATAGATTCTAGATTGTAGGGGCCGGATATTTTTGCTCTTTTTATTTGAGTCACTAACTTCTGATATTGTATATAATTGAGTTTCGAAAGAAGAAGAATTAAGATCTTTATATTTATGAGATTGATTTAAATTAATAAATTAATTATTTTATGTATAAATAGTAGATATACCTCTAAAAAGGTATTTTAAATTTTTGAATTATTTATTATCTTTAGAATAATTAAATTTTAAAAGTTTTAAAGCAACACAAAATAAGAATTATATTCTTTTGTTGGAATATGAGGCTCTATTTTTGTGATTTTTGAAAGGAGATTAATATGCTAGGTCAAAAAGCACCTGAATTTAAGGCTCAAACAACTAAAGGAATGGTTAATTTCCCGGAAGATTATAAAGGTAAATGGGTTATATTATTCAGTCATCCAGCAGATTTTACACCTGTTTGCACTACAGAATTTATTACTTTCGCTAAAATGCAACCAGAATTTGAAAAATTAAACTGTAAATTACTTGGTCTTTCTATTGATGGTGTATTTAGTCATATAGCGTGGTTAAGAACAATTAAAGAAAAATTAGAATACAAAGGAATGAGAAATGTTGAGGTTAATTTCCCAGTAATTGCAGATTTAAAAATGGAAGTAGCTAACAAATATGGAATGCTTCAACCAGAAGTCAGTGATACTAATGCAGTTAGAGCTGTATTCTTTATAGATCCTGAAGGTATTATTAGAGCAATGTTATATTATCCATTAACACTTGGCAGAAATTTTTCAGAAATTAAAAGAATGTTAGTAGCATTACAAACATCAGATGAGTATGGTGTAGCAACACCAGCAGACTGGCAGCCTGGCGAAGATGTAATTGTACCTCCTCCTACTGATGCAGATACAGCCAAAGCACGTATGGAAAATTCTGAACAGTTTTCACAATGTCATGACTGGTTTTTATGTCTTAAAGAATTACCAAAAGAAAAATTACATTCTAATGAAAGAATACCCTGTGGTTGTATATAGGTAAACATATAACTCTTTTAATCTTAAACAAAACGTACCCAGAAATTGGGTACTTTTTTTATTGTTATTATTAATTTGCATTATTCATAAAGTTGTAACTTATACATAGCTGTATAAAAACTTAAAACAAGTCTGTCGTCAGTGAAAAAACATTCTAGTTGGCTTCATTAGTATAACCTGATTAATTCATGAATTTGTTTCATTTAGGTAAAACCTTCTTCTAATGACATATTTTAAAAATACTGGATTTACACACTGTAAATTCAGATGATAGCTCTCAAAAGAAGAGGGGGTTGCTTGCTTGCGTAGCAAGCAAAAATACCCCCTGTAACCTCCTCGCTGATTCCTGATTTGTGAATAATTTGGGATAAAAGCTAATAATTGTAACAAATTAAAGTGTATTTGCTACACTTGTTGTAAAATATTATTAAGCTAATCAAATTTTCTATCAACATTTAGACTTTAGTCGGTTTAACATGAGTATAGAAACTCGAAACAATCTAATTAACAGGCTAAAAAATAGAGAGAAGGAATTTAGATGAGTTTTAAACGTTCCAAAACAAATTCAATCGTTCAGAAGAAGTCCGTAATAAACATTAAAACTATTATTGATCAAGTGGATAATAATTCTGAAACTCTTACATTTACTTTAAGTGAAGGGTTATCAGAATCATGTTTTACTGATAAGCTTAATAGCACTACTTGTAGTTTTTCTAAACCATAAGTAGAACTTCTCAGACAATAAAAATAGATTATTAGTTTTTAGTCTTAAAAATCAATAAACTTTAACTTTTACATTATCAGGTTTAAAAAGGCTGTGTAGCAGGCTTTTTAAATCTGAATTTTGAGACCTCTGCATAACTAATGTTTTATAAAATATCAGGGAATAGTGGTTAACAATTACCTTAGCTTTTTTGAGAATATATACACTTATGCACAAGTCTTATTTTTGTTTTTTGAGCTTTTCACAAAAATTTATATATGGACCTTTATAATGAAAGTTATAAATTTCATATTTAAAAATAATCCCGGCTAATTGCATATTCAGGTATTAATTTGTTTAAGTGTACTTTTTACAATATATAAAGTTATGTAAATCATATAGCCTTGAAATAGCAACTTTTTGTATTTACTACACTTTCTAAAAATAGAAACAATAATCCTACAAAAATTAAATCTATATTAATTCTACTTCCCCAATAATTTGCATATCCCCCAGAAAAATACCAGGAGAGAAAAATGTCTGAAAGCACAAACAAAGAAGTGAATAAGAAAGAAGAAAAAAATACTCCTAAATTACCTCCCCTAAAACCCATACCGGTAGAAACATTTAAAGCTTATTATGCTTTAAATTTATATGCTAAACCTATATTACCATATTCTCTAATAGCTTAAATTCTGCTTGTAAAATAATTTTTAAACATTCTTTTTTATTCATTTCATTCCCTTTTACCATTTTAAAACAAAACCAATACATTACCCCCCGATCCCCTTCAGAGAGAGCACAAGGGGATCCTTTTTGTAAAAGATTTCAACAACTATATCAATAATCAAACTAACTATGTAACCCCTGCAATGATGCAGGTTTATCAATGATATTTTATTAGTATTGAGTTGTGCAAAGGTCTTTTATATATTATTTCTTAACAATAGGTATATAACAGATGTGATTTATTGCTTGAAGGTGTATTTTAATAAGGTATTAAATTATTAAAATTATAATTAACTGTAAAATAAAGTGTTTATAGATTATTTTAACTTTAACGAATGAGAATTTATGTAATACTTAATATTTTGGGTACAATTTCTATGTCTTTTGGTATCTTGTTACTGATACCAATATTAGTGGCATTGATATATCACGAGTGGATTGCTATAGAAGCTTTTGCAATATCAGCATTCGTAGGTATTTCAATTGGATATATATTAAATAAAGTAACTCCAAGTTATAAGGAAGTTCATAGAAATGAAGGGTTAATTATTGTAGCTTTAGCCTGGGCTATAGCAGCATTATTGGGTGCAATTCCTTATATATTTTTCAATTTAAATTTCATAAATGCTCTATTTGAATCCATGTCAGGCATTACAACAACCGGTGCAACTATATTAAAAGATTTTTCATTGTATCCCAAGGCAATGTTTTTCTGGAGAAGTTTTACGCAATGGCTAGGTGGTCTTGGTATTATAGTATTATTTATAGCAATATTACCCCAGTTTGCTGTTGCAGGAAGACAACTTTTTTTTGCTGAAGCTCCAGGGCCAACAGAAGATCAATTAACCCCAAGAATTAGAAAAACTGCAATGTATTTGTGGACTTTATATATTGCATTAACAGTTATTGAAATCATCTTATTAACAATATTTGGTATGCCTTTTTTTGATTCAATATGCAATTCTCTGTCAACTCTTGCCGCCGGGGGCTTTTCTCCTCATCCTGAAAGTATAATGGGTTATAAAAAACCTATTTTTGATTGGATAATAATAACTTTTATGTTTTTAGCCGGGGCTAATTTTGCTCTTCAATTCAGGGTAATAAAAGAATATAATTTAAAATTTTTATTTAAAAATTCTGAATTCGTATTCTATTCAATAATATTTATTGGTATTACATTATTATTAACATTCATTTTAATGCCTAATGAAAATTATGAATTTTTTAATTCATTAAGAATGGCAGCTTTTCAGTGTATATCTATATTAACAACAACAGGCTTTGCTAATGCTGATTTTAATTTGTGGACTCAATCAGCTATAATACTACTTTTATTATTATTTTTTGTCGGAGGATGTGCTGGATCAAGTGGTGGAGGGATTAAAGTAGTTAGAGTACTTATTTTATTTAAACATATCTTTAATGAAATAGTAAGGTTTAAACATCCTAAAGCAGTTATACCTCTAAAACTTGATAACCAAATAGTAAATAATGAGATTTTACGTCAAATAATAGTATTTGTTATATTATATCTACTTATTTTAGCAGCAAGTATAGTAGTAATAAGTATTATTGAATCTGATATAGTTGTAGCTTTTACAGCATCTGCAGCATCAATAGGTAATGTGGGCCCTGGGCTTGGCATGGTAGGACCAATGGGGTCTTATGCAGATTTGAGTACGATTACTAAAGGGGTTCTTATCTTTGATATGTGGGCTGGAAGATTAGAGATTGTTGCTGTTTTAATGCTTTTATCACCTTTTATATGGAAAGGTGCAACAAGAATATAATCTATAAATTAATGTAAAATTATTGATTTAATACTAACAAAACTTTCTCTTTTCATTTTTAATTAAGTAAATAGAGTAGAAATGAAGATTTTTATGACTTAAGTTATTTAAGAGAGAGAAAAAGTTTAATGAATGTAGTAAATTATAATAATATTTCCTTCAAGGGCAAGGTTTGCTCGGGAGATGATATACCTGAAAGAGCAAAACCTAAAGTTATAGAAGGTTATCCTCCTCCTCCAGAAAGGCCAAAACCACGTTTTGTATCTGAAAGTGGTAAAGAATACACTGAAAAGGATAAAGCAAAGGTTCTGGCAGCTATTCAAAATAATGATGCCTATGTTCGGAAAATGAAATCAAATAATGTTGATGTCGGATTCTTTGATAATACTTCTTATCTTTATCATAAAGAATATGGTCTCTTTGATATAAAGGCTAAAATACCTTTTGAAACATTGAATCATTTTGTTAAAAGGGTATTAAAATATGTTCTTCGCAATGAAGAAAAACTTGATAGAAAAGCTGAAAAATATTATAAAGATACACATGTTCTATAATTACTAACTTTTAACCCTTAACAGAATTTGAAAGTGAAGATAGAGTTAGAGAAGTTGATATGGGTATGTTATAAAGTAATATATTATTTATTTCTTCCTTGATGCAGCTTCTTCAAGTCTTTGTTTAAGCATGTTTAGTATTTTAGAAAAATATTCTTTAACAGTTGCATCAACATTTTCAAGGTTAAGATATAATTTAGTTATTCCTGCTTTATGCTTTGTAGAAGTAATTATAATGGTATCTTGACCTTCATACTTAGTAAGTTCACCTTTTGCTTTGCCCAGCATAAATTTATTACCGTCAATATCTTTATCTTTAAGAAGTTTATTTTGAATAGAACCCTGAATAAATCCAAGTATAAATCTGTCTCCATCTACCAAAGATGGTGTTACTATTTCCTTTCCAGTGTCAGTAGTACGAATTATTTTACCATTAAAGGCTGGTTGAATTTTATTTTGAAAAGTAATCATTAAGTAATCCCCATTAATTTTATAAACTCTCTCTAAACAACATTATCCCCGAAATAATTATTTTATTTTGAATTATTTGTAAATTTGTAACATTTACATAAAATCTGCTTCTACTGCTATGTTTATACTGACCCTTGAAAGTAATTTATAGGCTCCAGATTATAGAGCCAGGGTTTAAAAGTTGTGTTAAGTATATTTTTTAAACTTTTCCAATTTTTCATTACCCTGAACTTGTTTCAGGATCTAAAATTTTGAAATAAATTCAGTATAACATTGATTGTAACTTGTTATTATTATTAAGTTAACAATTACTATATATTATAAAAAAGAGAAAGGTACGGTTATATATATTTATTTACAGGTCAATGGTAAAGTAAACCAGAAAGTACTTCCTTTGTCTGGTTCACTTTCAACACCTATTTCACCACCATGCATTTCTATTAAGCTTTTTGCCAGGGTTAATCCAATGCCAACACCTTCTGTTTTCTTCTTATGTAATTGATTTAACTGATAAAACTCTGCAAAAATATCATCCAGTTCTTCATCTGAAATACCTATTCCATTATCTATGACTGATATTTTAATATTATTACTAATAAATGGTTCTGTTTTAACAATAACTTTACCATTTTCAGGTGTGAATTTGAATGCATTATTAAGAAGATTGAGCAAAATTTGTTTGCATTTTTTCTTATCAGCATTAATTAAAGATACTTTATCTGATAAATCTTTGATAAATTGTATATTTTTGGAAGTAAATTGTATTTCCATTGAGTCATATATATTAGAAACAATATTATTAATGAAAAATTCTTCACATTCTAATTGCATAGAACCAGTATCAATCATTGCAATATCAAGTATACTATTAATTAATAATAATAGATGTTGCCCTCTTTCTTTTATCAATTTGATATATTCAGATTGCTTATCATTCAATTCTCCACAGTAAGTTTGATCTAACATATCAGTAAAACCAATAATGGCATTTAAAGGGGTTCTTAGTTCATGACTCATGTTTGATAAAAATCTATTTTTATACTGATACGCTTCTTGAAGCCATAAGTTTGCATTTTTAAGGTCTTTAAGAGATTCATCTAATTCTTTAGTTCTGATTTGAACAGTTTTTTCAAGATTATCACGTTCATCCTGAAGTTCTTTTTCCAGCCGTTTTCTTTCTGTGACATCTCTGATTATGTATACAGTAATAAAAGTATCTTCCTGAACGATATTAGAAACTGTTATTTCTGTAAAAAACTTTTGACCATCTTTTTTTATACCAGGTAATTCAAATATTTTATTATTTCCATTGGTTTTACCATTATTATAAATTTTAGGAGGTTCAATTATATTATAGATATCAAATCCAACTATTTCTTCTTTTGAATATCCAAACATTTTTTCAGCAGCATTATTCCAGTAAGAGATTTTACCAGAAGTATCTGAAAAAACAATGGCATCCTGAGCAGCATCAGCTACGGTTTGAAAAAGAGAATAAGAACTATTTAATTTAATCATGGCATCAATAATTTTAGATTTAGATTCACTCAAATTTGCTGCTGTTTTTTGAATTTGAATTTTTTGTTCTTTAAGTTCTTTTTCCTTTTGTATATTTTGATAATTTTCTTGTTCAATTTCAAATAAAGCAATAAAAAGATCACTTAAATATTTGAGAAAAGTTTTAAATTTAACTTCATCAATAATAGGAACTTTTAAAAGTGCTTTAATGTAAGCTTCTTCATTATACCCATAGTCTTGAGCTCTTTGTCTAAATTCTTCAATATCAGGTTTGCCAAGTAGAACCTGACCTATAAACAAATTTCCTATGTGATAACCATCTTTTATAATAGGAACACAACCATCTGCTAGGCCATTTTCACATATTCTTATAGTCATATGTGTAGAATCGTTGAGTTTTTCTGCTAAAAACCGTTTTGTTTTATAGCATTCTTTTTGAGATTCTTTGTGCTCAAAGTGGAAATTAAGACATATATCTTGCATTCCCACTGAAGACATCAAATTATTATTAGTGGCACTGTGTATTTCAACAGGACAACCTGTTATTTCTGAAAATCTATGTAAAATTTCAGTTAATCTGTCTTTATTAATTATTTCTTCTATTCTATTTATTAAAGGGACTCTATTATTATCCATTTGAACCACATGAGTTTATAAGTAATAACCCTGAAGATAATCTGTATATTATTTTACTTATATTAGAGTTAAGGAAAAGAAGATTTCTAATTTAATTATTAACTATGCGCCACAATATTTCTATAAAAATTATTCCCATGAATCTCTGATAATAAACTAAAAATAATATATTGATAATAAATCTTAATTTTGTTCTTTATAAAATTGCTTAAATATAGTAAAAATTAACCTAAAATTGATCAAAATTAACTAATATATTATTAAAATTTAAATTGATAGTCTACGATTGGTAGTTCATAAAGAAATGTTTTATATTTTGTTACTTTTAATAGTTCCTCTTTAAGTTTTTTAATTTCTTCAAGTTCTAATAAATTAATATTAGTAAACTCTTCCAGTATAAATTTAATTGTATTTTCGCTAAAACTAGTAATTTGAATTATCTTTGCAGCTATTAAAACATCTAAAACAGCAGATATAACCTTTATAGATGTACCCAATTTGGCTGCCATATTAATTAAATTGGCTTCACTATTTTTATGAGATTTAGCAAATTTGAGCATTTTATAAACTATTTTTATTAAATCAATTTCATTGGCTAGTTTTATTTTTGTATAAGGAACTAAATGTATTATTTTAGGTTGTAAATTAAACAATAAAAGTTTTAAAGTATCTTTATCACAGGGGTATTCAAATAAAATTAGCTGATCATAATTTTCATTTTTTAACCTGTTAATAACAGGGCAATCAAGTTTTATATGATCAATAAGGTTTTCATTTTCAGCAAATATTGCTATTTTAGATTTATTTAATTTTAAATATGATTGAAAAAGCTTATTTATATCTGTTTTAGATCTATGATCAACCCATTTAATAGTGTTAGAAGGTTTAGTTATATTATTAGTTGTTTCAATGGCAGGTTTTATATCTTGAATATTAAGTTGAATTTTTGTTTTATCCATAAAGGTATTAATTTCAAGATAATATGCTATGTTAACTGGCATTGATTGATCAAAATTTAGAGAGTTATGTTGCCACCATACAGCTTCTACAGGGATATTATTATCAGATTTAAAGAATAATTTCAAATGGTTACTATCAGAACCCATTGTTTTATGACTCAAAATTTTTATATCTGAAGAACTAAATAGAGGAGCATTATTTTTAATTCCAAATGGTGCCAATTTATTTATTGTATTAATCAGATCTATATCAATCTCATCAAGTTTAACATCCATTTCAATATTAATAACAGGTTCAGGAATTATATTTTCAAGTTCGTTATTAACTTCAAAATTAATTGCATTTTCAAATTTCTTTATATTATCAATAGTTAAATTAAACCCTGCTGCTAATTCATGACCACCATATTTAGTAAAGAGGTTTTCAACTCTTGAAAGAACATTAAATAAATGAACTCCTTCAATACTTCTAGCTGA
The DNA here is from genome assembly GCA_040752795.1 of Cyanobacteriota bacterium. Taxonomy (GTDB): domain Bacteria; phylum Cyanobacteriota; class Vampirovibrionia; order JBFMGH01; family JBFMGH01; genus JBFMGH01. The sequence goes on along the minus strand of JBFMGH010000392.1, from coordinate 5,682 downwards.
ACCTCTAACTTCTTCTCCTTGTATAGACATTAAAAAAGTAGGTCTATAAAAATTCTCAATAAGTTTTGAGGCTACTATGCCAATTACACCGGGGTGCCAGTTTTTATCTGCAAGAATTATGGCTTTATTTTTTTCTAAATCAATTTCATTTAATTTTAAACAGGCTTCATTATAGGTTTTTTCACAAAGTTCTTTTCTTTTTTGATTAACCAGATTTATTCTTTCTGCAAGAGTTTGAATAATATCAGGATCTTCAGTTGTAAGCAATTGAATAGCTATGGAGGCATTATCAAGTCTACCAATAGCATTCAGTCTTGGGCCAATATGAAAGGCTATTGTTTCAGAAGAAAAGTTTTCGTTAATTTCTATAGAGGCAGTTTTTGCAATTTCGCTTATAGCCAAAGGTTTTTCATTAATAATAGATTGTATTCCAAGGTAAGTTATTACTCTGTTTTCTAAAATCAATGGAACAAGATCGGCTATAGTACCAATTGCAGCTAGATAAATAATTTCTTTCACGTAATGTAATTTATCAAAATATTCCAATAGTGCATAAGAAACTTTATATGCCACTCCAGCACCACAAAGATGTATCATTTTAGATTTAGGTACTAACATTTTAGGGTTTATTATTGCAAAAGCAGGTGGTAATATATCAGGTAATTCGTGATGGTCTGTAATAATGACATCAACATTAAAATCTTTAGCCAAAGCAATTTCACTATAATTACTTATTCCACAGTCAGTAGTAATAATTAATTTAACTTTCCTAATACTTATTAGCTGTAAAATTGCTTTAGTATTTATTCCATGACCCTCATTGACTCTTTCAGGAACATAGAAACTTACATTTGCACCAATATGCCTTAAAGTTTTAAGTAATATTGAAGTACCTGTAATACCATCCGCATCAAAATCACCGTAAATAAGTATATGTTCTTGTTTTGTAATAGCTTGCTCAATTCTCTCAACAACTTTAGGCATATCTTCAAATTCATAAGATGATGATAATTGTTTTTCAGAAATATTTAAAAATTTTTCTGCTTCAATTGGATTGTTAATTCCTCTATTAGCAAGTAATTGAGCAATAATTTTTGAATTACAGGTTTCTAATAATTCTTCTGAATAGTTTTCCTGTTTAATATATTTCCATTTTTTTGATAATAATGTCAATTTTTATCCTGTTTATAGTTTGTTGTTAAATAAAGTGAACAAATAGAATACTAACAAAAGACTGAATACAGTTAAATAAGAATTTAAAGTATATTTACATTGAGTGTGGTAAAACTATAGTAATCACTTAACTTTTACTATTATAGTTATAAAGAAATATACTTGTTAAAATACTGAGGTTTGAATGTCTAATAAGTTTCCAAAAGTGTTTTTTATAATTATTTTTGTATCTTTAACATTATTACTAACCAGAGATATAGATATAGAAAACATAGACACAAACCAATATAATTCTAAAATAGTAAAAGAAGTTCTTTTGTGGAAATGTAAAGAACTGGCATCAAATTCTTATTATAAAGAAGATTATGAAAATGCCATAAAAGCACTTAAAAAAGCTTTATCTGTTGATAATACAGACATAGAACTTTATTATAACCTGGGTAATATATACTCAAAAATTGATCAACCTTTATTGGCCATAGAAAATTTTGAGAAAGCTTTAAAATTAAATCAAAATGATTATACTTTATATCTAAATTTAGGTAATTCTTATTACGAAATATCAGATTATAAAAGTTCTTTAAAATATTATCTAAAAGCTTATAACCTTAAACCAGATGATCCTGGAGTTATAAATAATGTAGGAGTAGGCTATCAGTTAAATAGTGATTTTTTAAAAGCTATTGAATATTATAATAAAGCTATTGAAATTGATCCAAAATATGAAATAGCTTATAGTAACCTTGGAGAATTATATTATACACAACAAAATTATACTAAATCAATAGAATATTATAAAAAAGCTCTTGAGATTAATTCTAATGCTGTTAATTATACAAATTTAGGTTATGCCTATTTTCTGAGCAACAATTTAAAAGGCGCTGAAGAAAATTATAAGAAAGCTATAGAAGTAAATTCAAGCTATGCAACAGCTTATAGTAAGCTAGCTCTTGTAAAAATACAACAGAAGCATTATGAATCAGCTCTGGCGAATATTAAAAAAGCTCTGGCTCTGGATCCTGAATTAGCTTTAACTTACAATTATTTAGGTGTTTTGTATTATTCAAAAAGAGAATATAAAAAAGCTATAAGACAATTTAAAAAAGGAATTTCTCTTGATCCAAGATCTGATGATACTTATAATAATTTAGGAATGGTTTATTTTGATTTAAGACAATATAAAAATGCTAAATCTTATTTTGAAAGAGCTATAGAAATTAATCCTAATCTGGAAATTGCCAAAAATAACTTACAAAAAACTTTAAAAAGACTTAAAAGGTATTAATATCTGGTAATAAAAATGTATAAAAATCTATTATTATTACTGATGATTATATTTATAAGTATTTCCGGTTGTTACGCTAAAAGAACAGCAGAGTTTTATATTGAATTAGGAGACAATTTAAGATATGAAGGTAATTATAAAGCTTCTATAAAATACTACAATAAAGCTATTGATATTGATGACAAATTATCAGATGCTTATTATGGTTTAGCTCAAAGCTATCTTTATTCTAATCAGGTCGATTTAGCTATTGAAAATTATAAAAAGCTCCTAAAACTTAAAGATGATACTTATTATTATACATATTTAGCTGAAGCTTATGAAAAAAATGGCCAGTATGACGAAGCAATTAAAACATATAAAAAGTTATTTACCAGAGAAAAAAAAGATCCTTATTTAGGAATTTACAGGTATAAAATAGGTAAAATATATGAAAAACAAGAAAAATTTAATGAAGCTATTGAATGTTATAAAGAATCTATTAAAGAAGACGATAAAACTAAACCCTATTATATTTATTACCTTGATTTAGGTATAGTCTACAGCAAAATTAATGAGAAAGAACTTGCTATAGAATATTTAAACAAATCTATTAATATAAATAAAAACTGTTATGAAGGTTATTATAATCTTGGACTGATTTTAGAAAAAGAAAATAATTTAAAACAAGCTAAAAATAACTATGAAAAAGCATTAAAAATATTACCTGAATACAAAGACGCCAAAGAAAGACTCTTAAACATTAATAAACTTCTTTAGTTAAAATATTTATTATCTTTTAATTTCTATAAAATCATCTGCAATATTTAAAATAGACTGCCACTGTTCAGCGCTAATATAGATAGAATCAAATTTGTCTTTATTTTCATGAACCGTTAAAGCATATTTGGTAGCTTTAATAGGAGCAGCAGTTGCTCCAAGAGAAGCTTCTAATAATGTAAATGATTCAATTTCAAATTCTTTACCTTTGTAGGTAAATAATATAGCAAAATCATCATTAGAAGGATCTTTGTCATATACTTTTAAATTTTCAACTTTACCGTTTTTAATAGCTTCAACTAATTCCTGTATAATTTGTTGGGTTTTTGATTTAGATTTCGGACCAAAAATATTATCAATTATACCAGTAAAAGCTAGGGTATAATACGCCTTAAGTGTCTCCATTGAAGGTTTGGCAAGTTTTTGAATAGTATTACAACTATTATCAATACATTTTTCTTCTGTCTTTATAGGATCTGATTTATAAGCTTGTGCTTGAAAACTAAGTCTTGTATGGGAAATAACCATTTAATAACTCCTGAATATTTTTGTCTAATCTCTCTATTTAACTCGTTTTTAATGTATTATAAAAATGAATTCATCTTTATAAATAATAAATTATAAAGATAAAAAGTTGCTATTATTTAATATCATTGCTTAACAATATTAATAATTCTTTGGTATTAAATAAAAACATTTACTTTCTCAATAGAAATATATTTTTATGTTTTAATATTTTCAAAGTATTTATTTGGAAAGGTTTTATTGTGAAATTATCTAAATTTGAACAGAAAATAGTTCTTTTTTTATTTTTAATACTGTTCTTTAACTTTAACAACTATTTAAAAGCACAAGATTTTTCTCAAAATAATATTTTAAATAATTTAAATACTATTTCCTGTGAAACGGCAGAAAGTTGCAAAATTAAAGGGGATGATTTTTTTAAACAACAGGATTTAGAAAATGCTATCCAATATTACAATAAAGCTATTAGTATTGATTCTAACTATTTTAAAGCCTATAGAAATATAGGTTATGCTTATTTTCTTTTAAATCAATATGACAATGCAATAAGTTTTTTAATTAAAACAATAGAACTTAATTCTAAAGAAATAAAACCCTATTTATATCTAGCACAAATTTATATAGATTTAAGAGATTATGACAAAGCCATAGATATTCTTGATAAAGCTAAATTAGTTGAACCAGAGAATCCACAAATATATCAAAACTTAAGTCTTATACATAGTTTAAAATATCAATTAAATTCTACAGCTATTTCTAATAATAATTCACTTGATCTGGCTATCAATTATATCCAAAAAGCAATTGTTTTAGATTCAGATAATAGTACCTTTTATGTAGATTTAGCTAATTTATATAATTTGCAAAAAAATGAAAAGAAAGCTATTGATTCATATAATAAAGCATTAAAACTTGATCCTAATAATGCTGAAGCATATTATCGTTTAGGAATGTTATATGAAAGTAATCAAAAAGATCAGGAAGCTATAAAAGTCTATAATTCTGCTATATGTTGTAATGTAGATCAAAAAGAAATTATTAATGTATATAAAAAACTGGGGGAGCTTTATTTTAAATTAAAGCAATATGATAAATCTGCTGAAATTCTTGAAAAATCTATAACAATCACACAGGATGACATTGATCTTTATTCAAATTTGGGAAATGCTTATTTAAAACTTAATAATAATGATAAAGCTTTGCAATACTATAATGAAGCTCTTAAGTTAAGTCCGGATAATCAATTTATTAAAATGAAATTATCACTCATAAAAGAGAATAACAATAAATAAAAAAATTTCCCTTGCAGGGAAATATAAAGCTCTTAGTTAGTTTTGCCAATTTACTGCTTAATTATAATAGTTTGTAGGGTTAACTAAGTTATTAAATATTAGTTTTTATTCAATTCTATGCAGTTAATGCTTGCGGTATTCTAGGTTTTGCATAAAAAGAAAGAGCATAATATGCTTGCATAGTTTCTAATGGAATTGTTTTAAGGGGAATAGACTCAGGTTTATTATTTTTATCTTCTTTATTTTTCGTATCTTTTTTATCTTTGGTACTCATTTTGTTTTTCCTTTAATATTTTATTCAGGGGAGATATTTATTAATTTGGGGTGATATTATTGCTTTTTTAATTGTTCGCTTATACATCATAAACTATAAATAAAAATTTTTAATATTATAAATTGTATTTTTTACACTTGTTTACAATTGTCTTATGTACACTTATTATATAAACTCAAAAACTTAAGTCTATACTTCTTTTAGAGGATATTAAATTGTTTTAGTAAATTTTTATTCTATAACCTTTTCCAGTATCTAATATCTGGTAAAAAATTTTTTATATTTATTCAATTTTTTAAAAATTAATAATCATTTTATCTCATCAGAAAATTGTTTCAATTTTATCTTTAACATTGATAATAAGTTATAATGCA
>JBFMGH010000391.1:0-2717 GCA_040752795.1 Cyanobacteriota bacterium | reverse complement strand
ACAAATGGTTTGGGCTCTTTTTTAATAACCGGCATTGGCTCTGGCGGCATAATAGAATCAGGTGAAACTTGAGGTTTGGAATTAAAATGACCATCCGTGGTCACAGCACCTTCCGTGGCTTCAACCTTATTCGCTGGCGCCGATAAAATTTTTGTACTTACAGTAGACATTTGAACCTGATAAAAGTGTTCTTGCAAACTTTCTCTCGTTTTGACAGACATTACACTGGTAAATTTACCAAAAAGTCTTAAAAAACTTGGATTAGAAGACATATTTTCAGCTGATATATAAAAATCTCTAAGGAGAAAATCTTTATGATACTCTGTAGACCATTCCATAGTTCCTGTTACAGGGTCAAACATACTAATATAAACATTATAAATGTATGTTGGTTTAATTATTATTTTATTAAACCTATTTAATTGAGATTTAAAACCTCTATGAAGTAAATGTTCCTGAGTATCAAAACCACCTGTAACTAAAACAATTTTATCTGCATCTAAAAGATAAGCTATTTTTAACAGATCGTCAGGGTCAGGAAATTGACCATCATTATAACTTTTTTTAAGACTGTCAAAGTATTTTACATTTTCACGTCTTTTAAGTGTTCTCATACTTTGAAGAGTATTAAGTGTTTGTATCCCCGGTATTTGCCTTAAATCATTGGCAAGAACCCCGGAAACATAATTCAGGTTATCATTATAAATACTATAAGTATAGGGTTGAATAGGAATAATAGCTAAAACTTGTGTTGCTGGAGGAACATCTCCATAATCTAATTCCTGTGACTGAACATTTGGTGAAATAATCACAGCAACAACAAAAGCAATAATAATAAAAATATATTTAAAAACGAAAGTCCTCATAACTCCTCAGGTTACTTAATTTTATTATCAATCATACTGGTATATTATCAATCATTTAATTAGATGAATTTCAAAATATTACAGCAAACAAATTAAACAATTATCTTATAAGATATACTGATCCTTGAAAGTAATTTATTGATCATAGGGTCTAGGTGTTTTTGCCCGCTGCGCAGCGGGCAAAAACTAAAAGCCTTAAGATTTATTGCTTAAATTATGTTAGCTGATTTATATTTTCAAAGAAGAAAATAGTTCAATTGAACTACTTTTCAAATAACATTAGTTTGATAAAATACTAATTAACTTTTAAATCCTTAACTTAATATTTTTTTAATTTTGATTTATCAAGCACTATGGTTGTTGTAAATTATTTAATATTGCGAAAAAAAATTTCATAGGAGAATTAACACATTGATCGAGCGATATAGCTTACCAGCAATGAAAAAGCTGTGGGAACTTAAAACAAAATATGGATTTTGGTTAAAAGTAGAACTTGCTGTTTGCGAAGCTTTAAATAAAGTAGGTCAAATACCAGAATTTGATTATATAAGAATAATTGAAAGAGCTAAATTTGACGTTGGAAGAATTGAAGAAATAGAAAATGAAGTTAAACATGACTTTATAGCATTCTTAACCTGTGTTAATGAAAACCTTGGTGATGTTTCAAAATATGTTCATACCGGTTTAACAAGTTCAGATGTTATTGATACAGCTCTAGCACTTCAAATCAGGGAAGCAAATTTAATATTGTTTCATGATTTTACTAAATTATTAGGCATTCTAAGAGAAAAAGCCTTAGAACATAAAGAAACTCTTATGATTGGCAGATCACATGGCGTACATGCTGAACCAACAACTCTAGGGCTAAAATTTGCTTTATGGTATGACCTCATGAAAAGGAATTATACCCGATTATCACAAAGCACTGATGAATTATATATCGGAAAGATTTCCGGAGCAGTTGGAACTTATGCCAATATAGACCCTAAAATCGAAGAATTAACCTGCCAAACTCTGGAACTAAAACCAGCAAAAACATGCACACAGATAATACAAAGAGACGTTCATGCCAGATATATTCAAACTTTAGCCCTAATTGCTTCATCAATAGAATTAATTGCAACTGAAATCAGATCCCTTCAGAGAACTGATATTTTAGAAGTAGAAGAGTTTTTTGACTTTAACCAGAAGGGTTCATCAGCAATGCCACATAAACGTAATCCAATATCTTCAGAAAACTTATGTGGCCTTGCCAGAGTTATAAGAGCTAATAGCCTTGTAGCACTTGAGAATGTCACTTTATGGCATGAAAGAGATATGAGCCATAGTTCTGCTGAAAGAATCATTTTGCCAGATAGTACTATATTACTTGACTATATGCTTGACAAACTTTCTAAAGTGCTTGAAAAACTAATAATTTATCCTGAAAACATGATTAACAATATGAACAAATGTGGCGGAATAATATTCTCTCAACAGGTCTTATTAATACTGATTGAAAAAGGTTTATCCAGAGAAAAAGCATATAGAATTGTTCAAAAAAATGCTCACGAAGCATGGAATAAATCTAATGGTAGTTTTAAAGATAACCTTCTTAAAGACCAGAATGTTATGAGTATTATTACCCGTAAAGATCTTGAAAAGTGTTTCGACCCCGCATACCATATTAAAAATATTAACCATATATACAAAAAGCTTGAAATTATTTAAATTTTAAATCTAATTTATTTTTGTTAAATATTCTATGAAACTTTCTATTGATATTGTTCAACTTAATATATAGAACAATAATAATATGTATTTAAATAGTCATGTAGTCATGAAAAATTTTGAGAGTAAACTATATATTAT
>JBFMGH010000390.1:0-2740 GCA_040752795.1 Cyanobacteriota bacterium | reverse complement strand
TTTCAGTCCCTTTTTTCGCTCGTGGGTTTTGTGCCGGGCGCCCCCCCCAAAAACACCCTATAATAATTTAAAGCCATATATCGTTTACTTCCGTGGATTGGTATAAGTCATTACTTGAGCCTTGAGAGTTTGTAACAAATTCACGAATTAACCGGGCTAATTAAAAAAAATTAAGAACAAATAAAAATGAGCCTTTATTGTGGCTCAAAACATTGGTAAAACCTCACCCGAGAGAGTTACTTAGATTGCCGTTTTCCTACTAACAGTTTAGGGGTTTGTAATGTATTTATGAGATTTACCTGAATATATATAAAATGTTTTTTTATATAGATCTTAATAATATATTATTCCTAACTGTAGTTAGGTGCAATACCGTTATGTTTTTTGTTAACATATTGTTACAAATGCTATTTTAATAGATCTTGCTAAAAATCAGTATAAAAAACTTGTGCATAAGTGTATATATTCTCAAAAAAGCTAAGGTAGCAGAGAAATAGTGTCGGGTTTAAAAGGCACGCTGCGCGTGCCTTTTAAACCCTCCCATGGTTAACCGCTGTACCCTGATATTTTATAAAACATTAGTTTTGCAGAGGTCTCTATAATAGTGAAACCTCAAAACTCGTTTAATATTTAAGTTTAAAAGGTTATAAACTAATACTTGTACATTAAATATAATGCAATAAAACTGTATTAAAAATTGAACAACTACTTACTACCTATTTATTTCATACTTAACTTCAAATTATAAGTAATGTGCAATTCTTTTTTATACTGTTCCATGAAAGTAATTTATAGATTGCAGATTATAGAGGCCTGGTTTTTTTACCTGCGCTGCAGGTAAAAAAACCCTAGAATAATTTAAAGCCATATATCGTTTACTTCTGTAAATTGATATATATAAGAATTATACCACTATGTAAATATTCAAATAGCCTGAGAGAGCAGAAAATCGGGATATTTTATTACAAAGCTAATAAATTATTAATCAATTAAACCGTCTTTCAATGCCCTGATAGCTGCTTGAGTTCTATCATCTACTGATAGCTTTTGGAGTATATTTCTAATATGAGTTTTAACAGTAGTTTCAGCTATATTTAAACGTGATGAAATTTCCTGATTACTTAAACCTTCTACTACTAAAGATAAAACTTCCATCTCTCTATCTGTTAAGCCATAATCACAGGCAATATTTTTAGGTTTATCTTGTGGTTTAACACTATCAGAGAGTTTAACATTTCTCAGTACTTTATCTGCAATAGCTGGATCCAGCCAGGCAGTTCCATCAGCAACTGTTTTAATTGCTAAAACAAGTTTTTCCGGCGGTATATCTTTCAAACAATAGGCATCTGCGCCAGCCTTTAAAGCTGAAAAAACATCGTTATCCTCATCTTTAATAGTAAGCATTATAACTCTAATATCTGGATTAATAGATTTAATTGCTCTAGTAGCCTTAATGCCATCCATGACAGGCAAACCAATATCCATTAAAACTATGTCGGGTTTAAGTTTTTCAGCAAGTTCTATGCTAATTTTTCCGTTATCTGCTTCACCGATTACTTCTATATCTCCGTCAATAGATAGAGAATGTTTCATTCCTACACGCATTAAAGAATGATCTTCAACTAAAAGTACGGTTATTTTTTTAGATTTATTGCTCAATGTTCTTTCCTTAATAACATTGTAGTGTCATCCAAACATTATTAAAGTTTTGATTTTTAAGATCCTGTTTTTTTATCCAGAAATAAATTCTTCCACAATCTCCCCATATAAATTCAGCATTATTATCTGAATCAATCTGAAGGAGTAATAACCAGTCTTTAGCAGATTCTTTCAGGTCTTCAACTCTTGGATTTGAGTAACCTTCAGGACTACCGATATTGATATTATTAGTAACAAGCTCACATTCAAGTTCCATTTCCTCATCTTGAATTGCATCAGCATACCCCAAAACCTTATGAATGGGCACATTTTTACCATATGGTTCAGCTGAAAAATTTAGATAAATTTCTTCTTCTTCATAAGTAAAATTTGGATTGCCAAATGGTTGTATATCAAGAATGGGTAAAGAACAATCTAATGAGAAAGAAAGTTTACAGGGCACAAATAGTTCTTTTATAACAGGAGTTTTTTCTCTACGTTTTATTTTAGAAATATCGTTTATATAAATAACTTTCCAGCTATATTTATCTTCAATATCAAATCCCCAGCGAAATTCTTCAACATCATAAAAGAAATATAACATACCAGATGATGGAAGAAGTTTATTAATATCAAATACGGCCAGCTCTTCAAAGTTTAACTGAGCTAAAAATGCCAGTGGTTTATTTTTAAAACAGGGCCATTCAATATCATCTGAAAGGTCAGGAATCCCCCCAAACTTGGATAACCCACTATCAAATGTATCCTTTTTGTTTCTTTTTCGAGGAATTAAAGTTTCTGGTTTAGAAAGTTTCAAGATTTTATTTTTTATATATGCTACTGGTTTTTTTGAAAATAAAATCTCTTCTTCAGAGTTATTCTGTTCTAACATTTGACTTATTATTCTATCAATAGGCTCAGTAGTAATTTTAACAGATGGTCTTGTGAATGTAATTATATAATCAGCATGTTTGCGCAACCCGGCTTCAACAAGCTTACTTTTTAAATTATTTTGAACTTCTTCATAGCGTTTCATAAAGCAATAAATTTTTCTTGGGTTTTTTTAATTTCACATAATTTATTATATATCGAAATAATTTTT
>JBFMGH010000389.1:0-2429 GCA_040752795.1 Cyanobacteriota bacterium | reverse complement strand
CAACAGGCTGCCTCAGAAACTGAAGAAGACCCTGATGATTTATTGAATCAACTGGCACAACAGGCTGCCTCAGAAACTGAAGAAGACCCCGATGATTTATTGAATCAACTGGCACAACAGGCTGCCTCAGAAACTGAAGAAGACCCCGATGATTTACTGAATCAACTGGCACAACAGGCTGCCTCAGAAACTGAAGAAGACCCCGATGATTTATTGAATCAACTGGCACAACAGGCTGCCTCAGAAACTGAAAAAGACCCGGCAACCGATGAAGATTTAGATTCATTATTGTCACAAATGGCAGATGAAATTGAAGAAGTTGATACATCACAATCTGAAATAACAACTGAAACAGAAACCCAAAAAGAGTTACCTGAAGCTGTTAAACAAATAAAAGAAGAACTTAAACAGAAAAAAGCTAAAACATCTGTTCCTATTGAAGCTTATTATAGTTCATTACACCTTAAAACACCTGTTGATATATTACTTGCTACAGCTTCATACCTTGAAAAATTTGAAAATAATGAGAAATTTACCCAAAAAGATATTTCATCTTTAACTTTTAAAGCTATTAAAAAACCTATAAGCCCTAATATAATGCTAGCAGCAGTAAACAAAGGGTATATTGAAGTTGTACCAGATTTTACCGGTACATCTGAAAGTAATGAATATGTGCTAACAGATACTGGTAGAGATTATATATTGAAAGAACTATCATGAGCAGTCACTATAAAAAAGTAGCAGTATGTATGAGCGGAGGCGTTGACAGCAGTACAACTGCATTGATATTACAGGAACAGGGATATGATATTGTAGGTCTGACAGCCTGGATGATAACCAGTGGTGGAAAATGCTGTGAGCAAGCTATTGTGGATGCTGCTAAAGTTTGTGAACAGATTGGTATTGAACACCATATTGCTGATTTAAGAGAAAATTTTCAAAAAGAAGTTATAGACTATTTTTTAAAAACTTATTCTACTGGCAGAACACCTAATCCATGTGTTGTCTGTAACAGGTATATTAAATGGGGAAAACTTCTTGACTATGCTATCAATGAGCTAAAATGTGATTACATTGCAACAGGGCATTATGCGGTTTTAGAAGAACTTGATGGTGAATATAAAATTAAACGATCTAAAGATAAACTTAAAGATCAAACATACATGCTTATAAACCTTACACAGGAAAATCTTTCCAAAACATTGTTTCCATTAGGTCATTTTGAGAAAGAAGAAGTTAAAAAAATGGCTAAAGAAAATAAACTTCCGACAGCAAATAACAAAGAAAGTCAGGATGTTTGTTTTGTAATATCTCCTGAAAAAGTTCAGGATTATCTTGAAAGATATTTAGGTCAGAAGCCGGGAAATATTGTTGATTGCTCTACAGGAAAGGTAATTGGGCAACATACAGGTGTTTACAAATACACCGTAGGACAAAGAAAAGGTATAAAAGTAGCTTATCCTTATCCACTTTATGTTGTATCAATAGATACAGAAAATAACGTTGTCTTTGTCGGTGCAAAAGAAGATATTGAAAGTAATAATTTAATTGCTGAAAATGTTAACTGGATCAATGGAACACCGGCAGAAAACAAATTCTATGCATTAACAAAAATAAGATATAATTCAACAGCAAAACTAGCTCAACTTGAGTTAATTGATGATAATAGCGTTAATGTAGAATTTGAAGAACCACAATTTGCAATAACACCCGGACAAGTGGCCGCATTTTATTCTCTTGATAATCAATATTTACTAGGTGGAGGATGGATTCAATAGGATTTGATTAAGTTTGTATAGGTTTGACTGCTAATTTAAATTAACGTAATAATAATAATTAATAGTAGTAGTAATTATTATTACAACATTATCCCGAATTTATTTAGTACATATATCGGAGCAATTTGTATCACCTTTAAAGTAACAATTTACCATACAGTTTACACTTTCAGAATTAACTGTGTTTATGTTTATATTTATAGAATCAAAATAAGACACACTTTCCTTAATATTAGGATTATTTACCTCTATAAAAGAGGTTAGTTCTGTTAAAGTAACATTATTAATTTCGATAGAATCCTTCAAAGCTTTTATTTCTATACCAAGAGATACTATAAAGCTTCTTGTCTCGAAGGGGATTGTTTGATAATCATCAACTGTATCAAGCAGTAAATCAAAATTATGTCCAGTATTATCTTTTAATTCTTTATAAAGGCTATTAACCTCGGGGATTAGCTTTTTAGATATAGATTTATATGACTCAGTTGCTTTTCTATAGTTAATATAAGTATTATTTAAATGCGAAAAAGTGTATGATATATCAGCATATCCGACCGGACATCCTTCAAAATCAGGGTTTTTAAGACACTTAAAATATTTTACCCATACATTTTTCCAATCTATAGCAGCTTTTTGATAAAACAGTTTTTC
>JBFMGH010000388.1:0-2479 GCA_040752795.1 Cyanobacteriota bacterium | reverse complement strand
TATTATTTAAAGTAATAAGAGTGTTTAAGTTAAAAAATAAATTAATCTTCAATAAGTGTAATATCATTGTCGGTTATTATTCCATATTTTTTTGCTCTTAATACAGCTTCTACTCTGGGAATAACACCATCTTTAACCTCTCCAACAAGTAGTTTTGAATAAATTGAACATAATCTGGCATCAACAGTTCTTCTTGAAATGCTGAGTTCTCCGGCTATTCTTTCATTGGTCATTCCTTTTGCTACTCTTTTAAGGACATCTAGCTCCCCATCACTGGGTGTTTGAACCATTGACGGTAAATCTGACTTTGAAATGTCTTCAGCGGTTATTAAACGTTTAAAAATAGACTTACTATAGTAATAATCGCCACCAAGAACAGAACTGATAGCTTCGATAATATTTTCTTCAGGCTCATTTTTAAGTATATAACCAAAATTTTCTTCCAGTTTAGCTGGTCCTTCCTGAAGTCTGCGGATATAATTAACATTATCTTCATTGGAGATAATTATTATTTTAGCATCAGGTGACACTTTTAATATTTCATTAACAGCTGTTATTCCATCCATTTCCTGATCTTTAAAGTAAATATCCATAATGATGAGGTCAGGGTTATCATTTTTAGACATTTCTATTGATTTTTCGGCTGTTTCAGATTCAAGCACTTCAATATCTTCAAAATGTTCTTTAATAAGTTCTTTTGTGGCTCTTCTTACCATTGGGTGGTCATCAACAATTAGAATTCTGGTCATAATATACTCCTGTATTAATAATCATAAGGTATTTCTAACATTACTATGGTGCCTTTGCCTTCTTTTTTCTCCCTGTAAAGGTATTCAATGTTAATAGTTGCACCAATGTCTTTCGCACGTGTTTGAATTTCATAAAGGCCAAATGAATTTGGATTTATATCTACAATTTTAGGGTCAAACCCGATTCCATTGTCACTTATTGATAAAAATAGTTTCTTTTTACCCTTTACCATACTTGATTTAAGGTCAATATATAATTTTGTAGCTTTAGAATGTTTTTCAACATTATTTAAAATTTCTCTAAATATTTTAATAACTTCAATTTTCCAGTTATCATTATCCGAGCGTCTTTTGGGCAATGCATCTTCCGTTATGTTTAAAATTTCTTTTACTTTTATAGACTCGTTTTTTTCTTTAAATTCTTCAATATGATCTTTAAATTTTTGAATTAATCCAACCCTGATAATATCAGTAGAATCTTTCTGGCTAAGAGGCTTAATAATTTTTCTTATACTTGTATCAAGTTCAGGTAAATAGATAGAATAATAATTACAGAAAGTTTTGTTTAAATCAGTAATAGATTTTGTGAGCTTACTCAAGGTTTCTTTGTTTTCTGGTTCAATTTTTACTTCTTCAAGAAGTTCAATGGATTTAATAATAGTATTCTCCATAGTAGAAATTTTTCTTCTTAAAACTGATACAAGTTGAAGAGGATCATTATGAATATCTGTAGCAATTTTATCTCTAGCCCATTCAACTCTTCTAACAACTTCCCTGCTCTCTCTTTGTTTTACAGCTTGAATTAATATTACAAAAACTATTCCTATCAGGCCAACAACAAGAGATAATGAGAAAGCATCAGCAAAAATATTGCTATATTTAATAACTCCATCAACATGATAAACATTATATTTAGAAGTTATATTATTAATCGCAGAATAAATAAACATACCAAAAGTAGCTATGCTTATTAGTATTAGCCAGTATAAAGCACCATATGATACTGACATTATGTTAACATTATTTCTTTCAAGAACCTTGGGCTCTTTTGCTGCTTTAAGGCTCGCTATAACTGCTAATATGTATGGTAATAACCAGAAAAATATATGTTGTGGATAAAGATAAACATATATACAGCAGGGAACAAAATAAATACCACAAAACCAGAAGATCGAGCGAGCACTTACACCATATGAAATCTGTGATTTGCTTGAAATTAAATGTGACGCTAGTGCAGGAAAAAAAGCGAAAATAATCACTGTAGCAATAACTACACACAATAATTTATCACTTATATTTGTCATTATATAATAAAAATATCTTTCAAAACCGGTTCCAGGTTGTATATATCCTAAAACAGATTTTAATATATAAAAAACAGGGAGAGATAACACAATTCCGCCTGATGCGATGATAAACCAGCTAAGATCTTTAAGAGAATTTAAACTAAATATTTTTTGAATTGATGTTACGCCTTCAAGAGGTTTTAATAGTTTTAAGTTACACATATAACCCCAATAAAGACCACCAAAAACGTTAACAAGGGCAAATATAAATAAACTCGGAGATGCAGGAAGCATAAAATAAAGCAAAAGATTGGTTACAAGGCCAACACTAGCCCCCCACCATGGGCCAAGGGCTATGCCTGCAAGGGCTGTTCCGAGCATGTCTAAATACAAGAGCTTTCTTGAAGATATATCAACGCCACCAATAAGATTAATCGCTACACA
>JBFMGH010000387.1:0-2605 GCA_040752795.1 Cyanobacteriota bacterium | reverse complement strand
TTTATTAGCTATAAATAACAAACATACTAGAGCTTTCTATTTTTAAACCAAACATTCATATTTTTCTTTTGAGCTAATAATAATTCTAATTCTTCAATTCTTTGATTTTTCATTTTAAGTTCTGCTTTAACCTCAGCTAATTCTTGTTGAAGTCTAAAATACTCTTCTTTTGTCTTACTTTCAGAATCAGTTAAAAGTTTAGTTTGGCCAGCCAGTTCGGCATAAATTTTTACGTCCTTAATAAGTTCTGCATTTTGTTCTTGCATTTGTTTGATAACTTCCAATATATCCGCTTGAATATTGTGGTTTAGCTGGTTCGGCATTTGTTCGGCATTTGTTGGTTCTTTTCCAAAAATAGTATCTTCGGCAAGTTCGGCATATTCGGTATTAGATTCCGGATCAAATTCTTCATCATCCACAAATATTACTGTTACCTTTCTTCCATTTATTAATTCGGTTCTTGTTCTTAATTTTCCATCTTCAATCCACTTTCTAATAGTCCTTTCACTTCTTTGAAGTTTTTGAGCATATTCTCTTACTGTTAGTTTTTTCAAGGGGGTTCTCCTGTTTGTTAGTTCTGCCGTATCTCGTGGAATACATCCGGCAATACATGCCGTACAAATACCGGAGCAAAGGTTACTTGACTTGGTACAATTATATCAGTAACATGCGTTTGTTCAACAACAAATAAATAGACTCCTACAGGTGTAGAAGCCTACCGAATGTTTTGATTTATGTTATTGTAGCTTCTCCTGTAGGAGTAGTCAAGTTATATTGTATTAAGAAGGGGAACTTGCTATGTGTTTATCAGCAGGAGAGTTTTGTTTTGAAAAAAATTATTCTTATCAGCATATTCAGGGTGTTTTATTAGTAAATTTGAACATTGTTGCTTGTAAACTCGCTTTAACAAATGCTGAATATCGAATAATGGCAACAATAATTAGTAAATGGAATGTTAATCAAACATGCGCTTACCCTGCATTAGATTATCTGGCCAATGTTTGCAAAATGAGTAAGTCAACAATTACTAGATCCATTAATACTTTAAGTAGTTTAGGACTACTTAAAGTATTCAAAGGTTTAAGAAAACAAAATTTGTATTTTATTTCAAAAAAATTATTCAGCGGTTTGAAAATCAGTACTAATCAGAAAAAAGTCTGTACTGCATGGAAAACTCCCTTAATAAAACAAATTAAAAAAATAACATCAATAAAACTTAACAAATATTTAAATGATGCTTTAAATATAGCCATAAAAAATTATATTAAATTTGACTGGAGAAATAAAATTAGTAATTGTAGATTCATTACTACTATCAGCTTGTTTAAAGCCCACCTAAATAATACAGGATAATAATTAAAAGTGATAAGGATATTTAAAGATTCTAAATTTTCGTTTCAATTGAGTAAATAAAAATTTATTTTTTTCTAATAGAATGCTAACATTTATTTCATGAACAATAAGTATACTATAGCAGCCTTTGACTTTGACGATACAATAACCAAAAAATGTACTTTTGTTGATATTATAATATACTCAAAAGGACTACTAAACTTTTTGTTAGGAATGTCAACATTATTACCTGATGTTATTTTATATAAAATGGGTTTTTTATCAAATTATCTTGTAAAAAAGAAAATGTTTACTAAATTCTTTGCTGGTCAAACAATTGAAGATTTTAAATTGCTATGTAATGAATATTCAACAAATAAAATTGATGAAATGATACTTACTAAAGCTAAAAATCAAATAGAATGGCATAAATCAAAAGGACACAAGTTGGTTATTGTTACCGCTTCTATTGAAGATTGGATTAAACCCTGGGCAATTAATAATGGTTTTGATGACGTTTTATCAACAAAAGTACAAATTAAAAACGGAATTTTAACTGGTGACTTTGAAAATAAAAATTGCTATGGAAAAGAAAAAGTTAGAAGATTTCTTGAAAAATATCCAGATAGAAGTAATTATTATCTATATGCATATGGTGATAGTGATGGAGATAAAGATCTTTTAAGATATGCGGATGAATCATTATATAACTATAAAAAATTTAACAAGAAATAATCCAAGGAAACAATTATGACTAAATCGTTTAAGCAAGATAATAAACCATTAAGAGTAGTTTCTGTTAGTCTCGGATCATCAACTAGAAATAAAAAGGTAGTATTAGAACTATTAAACAGAGAGATAATAGTTGAAAGAATTGGTGTTGACGCTAATTTAAAAAAAGCAATAGAATTAATTAAAGAGCTTGATGGAAAAGTAGATGCGTTTGGTTTAGGTGGAATTAATTTATTCCTTTCGTTTTATGGGAAAAAATACAAAATTAGAGATGCAAATCTTATTGCCAAGGCTGCTAAAAAAACACCTATTGTTGATGGTTATGGGCTAAAAAAATATATTGAACCTAAAATTATAAAAGAACTTCATGAAACAAGAATTGTTGATTTTGCCCATAAGAATATTTTAATGGTTAGTGCGCTTGATAGAGAAGCAACTGCTGAAGTTATTTATAATATGGAAACAAATGATTTATATGGAGATTTGGTTTTTTCGGTAGGTTTCCCATACGTTTTAAGTAAAAAAGATAATATTGAATTAT
>JBFMGH010000386.1:0-6243 GCA_040752795.1 Cyanobacteriota bacterium | reverse complement strand
GACCCAAGAGTGCTAATCTATAGGAATTCTTATTATACATGTTCTTATACTATCAGATTGTTCACAAGAACAAAAGGGGTATAAGAACTTTTTTTAAGCTTTTATTTTAAATTGCGTAATTCCTGTTAGTAAGATTGGTTTAGACCCAGATAATTAGCAAAGTTTCGGAAATAGATCTTTATCGAGGGTTCAAAAGGTTCGCAGAGCGGACCTTTTGAACCCGGCCCTCTAAAACCTGATCCCTGTTAAATATTTACAGTATGTTAAATGCATAAATCTTTAACTTAAGTCATTACTTGAGCTTTGAGAGTTTGTAACAAATTCACGAATTAACTGGGTTAATTATTTTGGCAAATAAAGAGAAATTCATTAGAATTTTTAATATGATAAACAGTTCATTGAATATCAGGTATATATTATAAAGATTTAAAAGAAAGCGTAAATAAATCGTTTGAGCTTAGTACAATCTGATTTCTTTGTTATAGTTACACATTGATCAAATTCGAGTTAATAAAACCTTCATGACAGTAATATTAGGATTCTTATTTTTAAATTTAATAGCTATTATTGTGGTAGCGGGGATATCGTATTTTACTTATATAGTTTTTTTCAAAAAATACAATGAAAGAATCAACAAAGTAAAAGAAAATGACGTAAACACAGCGACATCTAAACTAAAATATTGTCTAGAATGTGGAGAATTGCTTGATAAAAAGAAACGATGTAAGGCATGTTCCTGTCAGTATTAGCAATTTAGTTCAAATCAGTCGTGCAAAGATTTAGGTCTTTTAATATTTAATAAGTCTTTAAAGCTGTTAACAAGCTGCGGTTGTTTAAAAATTTCTTTAACATAGCTCATTTCAAGGTTCATTCCCTCTTCAATAGATATTTTTTTGCTTTTATCTATAAGGTTATTAGCAATTGTTATAGCCTGAATAGGTTTATTTTCAAAGGCTTGAATCATTTCTTTAGCTCTTGAAGAGATCAGTTTTCTACTAATAAGAAGATCCACATTTCTTAAAAGCTTAATATTCTTTTGAATTTCTTCAGAAATTTCTCCCATTTCTTTATATGTCATGATTAAAGATTCATTAGAAATATCATTATCTTTGACAATATTAAATATAAAGTCTCTGGCCTCTAGTTTATTTTTGACCACTTTATCAACCAGACCAAAATCAAGAGCTTCTTTAGCGGTCACATTAATGCCCAAAAGAATTAAATATTTAGCTAATTCAAACCCAACACGCTTAGGCAACTTTTGAGTGCCACCAAAACCCGGGAAAAGGCCAATAGAAGTTTCAGGAAACCTGAAATTAGATTTTTCAGTAGCTAAAATAAAATGACATGCTAAAGCCAGTTCAAGACCACCACCCAACGCAATGCCATCAATAAGAGCTATAACAGGTTTAGGACTAGCAGAAATCTTAAGCAATACTTTATGAGCAAGTTCTGTATATTCATAAATAGCTTCGAAATTACTTTTTTCAAGGCAATGTATAAAGAATTTTAAGTCTGCACCTGCTGAAAAAACTTTAGGAGAACCATTTATAGTAATAAGTTTAACATTTTCATCTTCTATAGCAGTTTGTAGATTGTTTTCCAGCTCTTTTAAAAGATTCTCACTAAGGGCATTAAGAGCATCAGGCCTCCAGAGCTGAATTTTTGCCACATTATTTTCAGTTGAATATCTAATATTTTCAGTTTCCCATAAATCAACTTCATCTAAAAATTCAGGAACTTTAATAGATGAATAGAGACTGGAAATATCTTCAATGTATCTATAAACCTTTGAAGGTCCCAGTTCATTCATAAGATCAAAGGGGCCTGTTTTCCAGCCAAGGCCAATTTTAGCACCAAGATTAATATCAGTAACTTCAGCAATATCTTCGTCAAGCATGTTGGCACAAATGGCCATAACAATAGACTGAAAGTGCCTTTTTAATTCAGGAGTATCATGAAAAGCGGCAGATTCCATATCTTTAAATTTAGATACTTCAGGAATTTCCCATACAGTATTCCCGTGACCATATTCCTGTAAAAGATTACAAGGTTTATAAAAAGACCCTAATCTTTCTGACAGCTCATTACATGCATGCATTGCTAGAGCTGTTCCCGTCAGATTCATAATTTCAAATGGCCCAAAGGGGGCTTTAAAAGCTTCTTTCAATGCATAATTTATAGTATATATGTCATTTTTATACTTTGGATTCTCTAACAATTTCACTGCTTCATTCAAGAGAGGTACGAAAAACCTGTTTACACAAAAGCCTGGAGTATCTTCAACAATAATGTAAACTTTATCCAGAAGTTCAGCCAGAAGAATTACTTTATTTAAAGTATTATCAGAAGTGTCTCTGGCAGGAATTATTTCAAGCAATTTATTACGCTCCGCAGGGAAAAAGAAATGTGTACCAACGAACCTATCAGGCCTGACACTCATTTTTGAAAGTTCAGTTACAGATATACAAGAAGTATTAGTTGCAAAAATTACGTCATTATTACACTTTTGATCTAAAGACTCAAAGATCTCTCTTTTAACATCAATACTTTCATAGGCCGCTTCAATAACAAGGCTTACATCTTCTGAAATATAATCAATGGACGTCATTGTTTCAATTTTATTTAAAGATTCATTTTTTTGATCCAGTGTAATTAACCCTTTTTGAAGAGCATCTTCAAAACTATCATATAATTTTGCCTGCGCCGTTTCAAGCACTTCAGGATTAACATCAACCAGATCAACTGAAATTCCAGCCATCAAAAGACATTGTGCTATCCCACAACCCATTATACCTGCCCCAATAACAGCAACTTTATTCATTTTAACCTCTTGTTAACAATGTAAGCTTAAAAACGTGTTATCAATAAGTTTAATAAGATAATCTATGTGCTCATAATCCGTAGCTGGATTTATTATAGTAACTCTTAAACTTACTTTTCCTTTTATGCTTGTTAATGTAAGCATGGTTTCACCATTATCATTAACCAGATCCCTGATTTCTGCATTTAAATCATTAAGCTGATTATCTGATAACTTTAAATCCAGAGGATTATACCTGAAACAAAAAATATTGAATTCCGGCTCATGAATCGGTTCAAGATATTTATGATGCAAAGTTTTATTATAAAAATACTTTGTAACTTTAGATAAGTGCTCGTATCTTTCAGCAAAGAAATCCGTTCCATAGCAGAGTATAGAACCCCATAACTTAAGAGCATCAGCCCTTCGTGTGCACTGTATGGAGATTTTGCTTAAATCTTTACAGGCATCTTTACTATTATACAGGTATGGTGCCTGATTTTCTTTAAAACAGTTTTTAAGCTCTTCAACATTTTTAAATAAGCAAATACCAAGACTGGAAGGCATAAACATCATTTTATGAGCATCCCAGGAAATAGAATCTGCTTTTTCAATACCTTCTAAAAGCTTTCGTAAATCTTCAGAGTATATCAACGAACAGCCATGTGCACCATCAATATGTAACCATATATTATATTTACTTGCCAGATGGGCCAGTTTATTAATATCATCAAAACTGCCTGTAGACGTACTTCCAGCATTAGCAGATATAACAAAAGGTATTTTACCCTTTTTTTTCAGCGATAAAATAATTTCTTCAGTTTTATCAACATTAATCTTATATCTATTGTCTGTTTCAATGCTAATAACCTGATTTTTTGATAACCCGATAACATTAGCAGATTTAGCAACCGAAAAATGGCTCTGATCACTGCACAAAACAACTGCTTCCTGTGGCATATTATCTTTAAAAAATTTTTTCCTTGCACCAAATATGCCTAATAAATTTGAAATACTACCACCACTCGTAATAGTGCCACCTGCATTTTCAGAATAACCTATGCTTTCAGACAGATACTCTATTAAATCATTCTCAATCAAACTAATAACAGGAGACATTTTTGTAACTGCCATACTTTGATTGAGATTACTAATTATTAAATCTAACATTGAAGCCAAAGGCAAAGAAGGAGGAACCTGATGCCCCATATACATAGGGTTATGAAGATTCATTGAATGAATAAGAATTTCTTCTTTTAATATATTATATAAATATTGAGAACCTTTCCCTTTTCTATCAAGTTTTCCTTTGAGCTTATCAGCTAAAATATTTTCATCAAAGTTTCTAAATACAGGGTTTTCAGGGGCCCTATTTAAAAATTCAATAAATAAATTAAATAAATGCTGATTAATGGGGTCGATAGGTAACTTTAATTCAGAAGATGTTGTACTTTTCATAATAGAAATATCCATTATTATTGTAATATGAATGTTACAGACATAACATTATACAGCAAACATTTACCTAAACCATATCCAGATAAAAAATATTTGCATTATTCAACAATTAGAAATTATTAAAATAAATTTATTATAAAATTGAATTATTCGTCAGCAGAAACCGTTTTAGAGGCTACAACAGTATCAGCTTTTTGATTCCAGCCTTTAATTAACACCTTATATTCACCTTCCTGGCCAGACAATGTGACCTGCCCCCCAATATCCGGAATCTCTGCTGCAACAAAAGCATCTTCATCAGGATAAAAAGGGTTTCTGGCGTCATCAGTATCATCATCAGCAGAATTAGCCTGATTTAACTCATCTACTGCATCTGATGCAGCCTGATCTGCCTCTTTAGCATCAACATAAAGATGTGTGGTAACGGTTGAAGCTGCTGCTGAAACATTTGATTTAATAGCACCTTCTTTTGCTATTTGAGCAGCATCCAGCAACCTGGGGGCAGCTATAAGGGTTAAAGATATTAAAATTACAATAACTATTAAAAGCTCTAAAAGCGAAAAACCTTTTTTATTAGTCATTAAAGTTTCCTCTCAATGCAAGATCCTATTGTAAATATTAAAATTAAAAACTAAATAAAGTGACACGGGATGGTGTATTTTTTACAATTATTAACACATTATATTTAATGCATATTGTTCAATAATAGTATTCAATTAAAATTTCAAAGTTTGAGAAAGTAAGGATATTAGTTACAGTTATTATTTTTGTCTCTATTTTTACCTGTAGAGCATATTAAAGCAGAGTTAAGGTCGGTTTTCATGCTATATTCATGCTTTTTAATTTCTGAAGGTGAACTACTAGAACAACCTTCTCCTGGGTAGCATGTTTCTATGGATTGAGATTGTCTTTGAGTTATTACCTTACCTGATTCCCAATCAACTGATTGTAGGCCTATAGCTGCATGGTTAGATTCTTGCTGAGAAGCATTATAAGCTAACTCATCGCCTAGAACAGCTATATTTTTGATCAGTTGTGTAGTAACACTTTTCATAGTATCCGAATAAGCCGGGTTTTTCATAATTTGAATATATTTAGTTGCCATAGCATAAGAAGGCTTAGATGTTTTATAATAATCAGCTTTACTGGCTTCAGAATAATCATCAGAAAACTCTATTTCTCCATTACGAATTTGATTATAATTCAAGCCATATTTCATTTTAACTATTGCATCGTCAATATCCATAAATGAAGTAAAATCCCAGAAAGTAAAATTATTCATATTAAAATCTGGGAGAAGATGTTGAACGTTATCTGGTGTTTTAGGTGGGTCAAAATACATCTTATTAAGTTCTTTTTTAACACAATCAGAATTGTAACCATCACCAGAAGAGTTTGTACAACTATTTATTGATGTTTCAACAATATTTTCGACATCAGCAACAAAGTGACCCAAGTTTGCAAGTTCCCTATATTCTTTAGCACCTTCAGTGTCTCCTTTTTCTTCAAGTTGCTGAGCTATTTGTTCAATTAAAGCGAGCAATTCTTCAGTTCCACCAGAAGTGCCACTGGCCTGAACGAAGCCATTGAAATTTTCTGGAACACCCTTTAAAACAAACTCTCCATAGTCAATATTACAGAGGTTATCATTACACGTTGAGACTGGTTCATCCTGTGTTCCGCCAAGGCTGCCAGCTTTAATAAGTTCAATTTTTTGAGCATTATTAGTTTGCGAGGCAGATGATTCTTTATTGGTAGAAATATTCTGGTTATGTTTTAGCCCTTGATAAAGTGAATTAAAATAAGAAACAATATTTTTCCCTGTAAAAAGAAATACAGGAAGAATTGCCAAAAAAATTAAGGCAATAATAATTCCATATTGAGATAAAGCATTACCTATATATTTTTTTTTCATTAATTTAAACAATAAAATTATTTTTTATAACTATATCTATTTTATTAAAATATTTACTAACTTTAAA
>JBFMGH010000385.1:0-2705 GCA_040752795.1 Cyanobacteriota bacterium | reverse complement strand
CACCTATCCAATGATATAATTGGTCTCCGGTCGGATCAAATATAAATGTTTCACGATATGCAACCTCTATTGAAACAGTAAAAATATCTCCGGAAGGGTATTTATATTTAAATGATTTTATAGGATATTTTTTACCAATATCATATTCAACAGCATAAAGTTTACCTGTATTATTAAAATAGAATGTATTAACACTATTATCTTCATAAATAGCGTAATTACCATTGCTAAAGAATGTTATTGTTCTGTTGCCTATTCTTCGCTGGTTTTTTGCTTTAGCAAGCATATTTTCATTATAATAAGGGTCAACTGGTGGAGCCCAGCGCAAATCTTTTTGATAGAGCATATTTGAAAAAGCAGCATTACGGGCTCTGTTAGTTGTCCATGTTTCCTGAACCTGACCTTCTAAAACCTGTCCATAGACTGGCAGGGAAAAAATCAATAACATTATTACTAATAGAATCTTCTTCATAATAAAACCCTATAGCCAACCTTACCTTATGTACTTATATATAAATTACTTAAGTTGAATTTAAAATGATAAAATTACCAGATTTTTGCAATATCTGGTAAATAGAATAGATAAACTTATATTGCTATGATGCAATTGGTAACATGTCTGAGAGAACATATATGATTAAATATATTTGTTTTCCAAATAAAATATGCAGTTATTATCTAAGGTATATTATATATTGGATTTGGCAATTTAAACCCTACTTCAGATCCCTGAATATCAGACATTTGATCACCAATATTGGCAATTATACGGTAACCTTTTTGTTCTTCGAGCATTTTTCTTGTATCAGTTTTAAAAGTTGATGCTGTAGGAATATTATAGTCATCAGGTTTGCAGTATATTTCATCAAACGGGATACCTTCTTTCTGAAGATTGTCGATAGTTTGTTGTTTATATGTCTCTCTTCTGCCAGTAACAAGAGCTATTTTATAACCTTTGGCTTTTAATTCTTTCATTAATTCTACAGTTGGTTTAAGTCCTGGTGCTTTTGCTTTATCCATCCAGCTATTCCATTTATTTGTATCATATTCACCTGATGTAAAGTAGTATTCTCTATTGTCTAAAACGGTTTCATCAATGTCAAATACGATGACTTCGTTACCAGTGACCCCATTTTTACTAAAGTCATTGTTGATGTGGTTTTTTGCATTGTCCAGTATTTTTTGAAACCGGGCTTCGTGTTGATGTGTATATGATTCTTTAAGGCCTTCAAGAGTTTCTTTTTTCAGATTTTCTGGTATGCTCCAGCCATTTGGAGGAAACCCTGTTGTTGATTGTGAATCTGTTTGCAGTGGCATACCAATAATATAATATTCACCAGCCTTCGGGAATGTCTGATCAGCTTGAGGTTTAACTTGTTGTTTCTTGTGTTTATTTTTTTTATGCTTGATAACGCCTGTTGTAGCGTGATCTTTTCCACCAACTATGCTTATGCCCTGAACATTCTGTTGCATACACTGCTCCACTCACTTAATCGGCCTGACCACTACTCGAAAGGTTTAAAATGTTCCCCTATGTTTATAAAAACAAACACAATTTCAAAATTGCCAGATATAAGGTCAGGAATTTAAAATTTTTTAAACCCGACATTATTTCTCTACTAGCTTAGTTATTTTGAGAATTTATCTACTTATACATAAGTCTTAAAATGAGTAAAACATAGTACGCAAAATATGGCTATATTCTCTGTATCTAAAGTTTTTACAGGAATGCTGATTGGTTATTCACCTATTATAGAAACTTATATAGCAGAAGTAACGGAGTAATTATTCTTAAAGTAAGATGATTGCATTATGTAAATACGACTAATGATAATTATTACAATTATATTCATTGGAATACTTGAAAGATCGCTTATTAAATAAAAAATGGTAGAAATGAAATAATTTTCCAAAGTGATTTCTCCAAAAGAGAAGCGCATACTTATTTGTCCAGAAATATTTCCTATTATCCATAAGAACCACCACCAGCTCACAAGGGGTGATACAGTGGCAGTCTTCCAGTTTTTTGGGTTTGAACTTACCTGCCATATTTCAGCCATAACACAATAGGGTTTCCACAGGCATAACAATGGAACGAAATACCAGCCAACCGCCCACCCTGAAGAATATTTCATACCCATTTCATCAAGAACATGAGCATTACGACTGGCTCTATATAACCATACCAAAAATAATATACCAGTTATGATATAGATTAGAAGCTGAAACAACCCAATACAACATTCGACCAGAAATTTAGGGTCTAATGATTCACCGGGTAATTGGAGTTCTTGTTGTAAAAATACATATGAGAAAATGTTAATGCTATAAAAAATGGCTGAAATAATAGCAATGCATATTTGCATGTTTAGCAAAATTTTTGTTATTTTTGTTATTTTTATTAGGTTTTTAAGATCTTTAAAATCGGTTTGAATTAAATTTGTCATATAAAAATTTGCCAATCAGGTTATATAAAAATTACTCTCGCATAGACCTGCTGAAAAATAAAGTAGAACACTATCAATAGCTAATCCAATACTCAAAATAAATCTGATAAAAATACTTTTTTGCTAATTAACAATTCTATTGAAATAATAAATATTTTTGAATCCTCAATAATAGAGACCTCTGCATAACTAATGTTTTATAAAATATCAGGGAACAGTGGTTAACGAGGGGAGGGCTTAAAAGGCCTGCGCAGCAAG
>JBFMGH010000384.1:0-4341 GCA_040752795.1 Cyanobacteriota bacterium | reverse complement strand
ATTCTGGGTCATCTATTTGGTGAGCATCTGTAGAAGCAACTATATAAGAACTTGATTCTTTAGCAAAATTAATAATTTCGCTTAAATTGTGTTTGATTTTTATTGCACCAGGTACATATAAAGCTCCGTCAGGGTTCATAAAGTCATTTTGAGTATCAATATCAAAAAATAACCATTTTTCCATAATAATCTCCTAATTTAAACTTGAGTAAATATTGATTTCATGACGTTATCAGCTAATTTTTCTAGTGATTCAGATATTTTTACCTCATATAAAGGTGCATTTTCAAGAACTTTATATTTAGAAGGTAGCTTTTCTAAAGAATTAAGACAATTATTTTGAGTACTCTTAATGTCAGTTTTAAAATCTTTAACAATTGTACCACCTTTTATGGCTGGTTTTAAAAGTTTATCAGAATGGGTATTATCTAATTCTCCTTCTGGAGAAATTATATCGTGACTGAATAAACCGTTATTGTCATAAAATCTATAAACCTGTTTTTTTGAAGGATACGATTTTTTATCTTTACTAAATTTTGCTTTATAAGAAATTAATCCATTTATATCCTGCTCAACAAGTTTATAAACACCAGAGAGGGCAGGTGCATCTTTAGAGGTAGCCAGTTCAGTACCAACTCCGAAGTAATCAATAGGTGAATTTGATGCCAGTAAATCTTTGATTTTGTATTCATTCATATCACCGCTGACTAGAATTTTAATATCATTTTTTCCTTCTTTATCAAGAATTTTTCTGACTTCCTTACTCAATAATTCAAAATTACCACTATCAAGCCTGACACCGCTAACTTTAAATGGCAATTTTGCAACCATTTTTGCAGCTTCTATTGTGTCATAAGTATCAATTAGTAAAACAACACTTCCAGGAAACACTTTATTATAAGCTTCAAAAGATTCTTTTTCTGATTCAAAACTCATAATCCATGAATGTGCCATTGTTCCATATGCAGGTATATCAAACTTGCTTGCAGCCAGAACATTAGATGTGCCGCAACATCCTCCAATATAAGCAGCTCTTGCTGCTAAAACCCCAGCTTCTGGAGAATGAGCTCTTCTTGTACCAAAATCAATAATTTTGCAATCTGGAGCGCTGGTAAAAATTCTGGCTGCTTTAGATGCAATTAGAGTCTGATAATTGAACATTGAAAGCAAATATGTTTCAACAATTTGTGCCTCTATTGCCGGGGCTGTTACTCTTATTGCTGGTTCGTTAGGGAAAAAAATGGTACCCTCTTCTAAAGCATAAACATCACCGCTAAATTTGAAAGATTCTAAATACTTAAAAAATTCTTTTGAAACAGATTTAAATTGGGGTAAAGATTTTAAATATTTAATTTCTTCAGGATAAAACTTTAAATTCTCTAAATATTGAAGACATTGTTCAATTCCGGCAGCAACTAAATATGAGCGATTAGCAGGTAGTTTCCTGACAAAGAGTTCAAAAGTAGACATATGATTTGAATTGTTTTCAAAATAACCAGCTGCCATGGTTAATTGATATAAGTCTGTATTGGTAGCCTGGTAGGTTGGATGCATACCTGTCTCCTTAATTGATAATGTGAGGATAACACTAAGCTTAGTGTTATTATGACACTATTTGCTGTTTTGTCAACCCTTTTTGCGAAAAAATACCACTAATTGTTTTTAAAAATTTACAAACCTTATTCGCTTAAAAATTCACTATTAGGCCAAGTTAACTATTTTTAACGGCTTTAATAAAATTATTACACCTTTCAGGGCATACTG
Organism: Cyanobacteriota bacterium; assembly: GCA_040752795.1. Classification (GTDB taxonomy): domain Bacteria; phylum Cyanobacteriota; class Vampirovibrionia; order JBFMGH01; family JBFMGH01; genus JBFMGH01. Next base: position 2,577 of record JBFMGH010000384.1, on the reverse strand, counting down.
TATTCTTCCAGAGGCCATCTGCTTTGCAATAAGAGCCAATAATTATTCCATCAGCCAGTCCAGAGAACTTTTTAACATTTTCAGGGTTTATACCTGAGCCTAAAAGCACTGGTAAATGTGTAGTTGCTTTAACGGATTTCAGGTCTTTGATATCTGGTTCTTTGCCGGTAGCCGTACCAGTAATTACAATACCGTCTGCGCACATGAAATCAGCTGCTTCGGCTGTTTCTTCTATACTGACATCTGCTGTAATAGAATGTGCTGAATGCTTTTTCTTTATATCTGCAATAATTTTAATATTGGTTGCTTTTAGATAATCTCTTAGTCTTATTAGTTCAGCAGCCGAAGATTGTATAATTCCTTCATCAGCAACGTGTGCGAATGTATAACCTTCAGCCCGTATAAAATCCAGCTTTGCAGAAATAGCAACAGCAAGGGCTTCTCTATTAGCAGCACTTAAAATCTGTATACCGACTGGCATTTCAGGCAATAAATCTTTGACGGTTACAGCAACAGCAGTCATTGCTGCTATTGTTTCAGGGTACACAAAGCCTTTTAAATATGGTGTATCGTGCATATTCTCCAGAATTATTGCATCAAAACCGCAATCAGAATAAATATTTGCTTCATTAGCAGAAATATCAATAATTTTAGAAATATTTCCAGAATAACCTGCAGCACCGGGCAAAGGTAACACGTGAACACATCCGATTATTAAAGGTTTTTCTTTATTAAATTTAAGCATAATCTTTTTTTACTTTAATAGTAGACTTTTTTCAAGTTTTATTTTAAAAAAGATTTATGCACTGATATTAATTGGAGCCTTATGACTAACAATATCAATAACAATAAGTATTAAGGATATTGATAAAGTCTGTTCAGAGCAAAAATAACTTTCACAAAGGATTTATAAACACTTTCTGAATTGCAAAATAATATCCAATTTTTTGTAATGCTTAGGTGTTAATTAAATATATTAATAATTTTTATGAACTTCTGTTGGGTTGATTAATTCAATGATTTTATCTTTAGTTTTGATTTCAGGAGAAATAATTTCAATAACTGTATTATTTTTTAGGGCTATTACATTGTAATTTCCTGATATTTTAATAAGGCTGTTATAAACCTTTAATGTGTTAGCACTATCTGTTGACTTAATATAGTTTATTTGAAGCTTATTGCCCTCTACACTAAAGAAATCATTTCGAAGAGAGATAACCTTTGCTCCAAATTTTTTCTCAAAATTACCTAAAGCATCTTTATTAACATCAATAGAATTAGTAAGTTTGCAGTTTTTACTGATTTGATCTGCTTTTAAAGGCAATGAAACAGTCTCAGCTAAAGAACTTAATGTTATAATTGTAAAAATTAATATAGATGAGCAAATAATTACGAGTATCTTTTTCATGCTGCACTCCTTTTACTCCTGATACAAAATAGTAAAATCTTATCTAATAATACTAAAATATATAAAATTAAACAATATAAAAAGGTAATTTATTTATTATAATTTACAAAATAGTAAATCAAACAATTTTCTATAAAGAAGCATTTTAACAAATAAATATTAATAAAAAATCAGTTATAAACACTTCCACAATAAGTTTCTCACTGACTTACATAAAAGTATTGATTTAGTTATGCTGAAGTCTTATATTAATATCACTATACTTATCCTTGAAAGTAATCTATAGAGTCCAGATTATAGAGGCAGGGTATTTTTGCCTGCTACGCAGGTAAAAATACCCTATAATAATTAAAGCCATATATCGTTTACTTCCGTGGATTGGTATAAACAATAAAGGTTAATTGTTAATGTCAAATTTATCTGAAGATAACTATATCTGGAAAGAACCCTGGTATTGTGTTGATGAATTTGGAGACGCTTTCGCCAGAGCGCTTCATAGAGAAATAGGTAATATAAAACATCCGCTTTATAATATTAAAGCAAAAGCTATTGCAAGAAGAACAGATTGTGACGATGTATTGTTTAAACTATATGACTATGAATATGATTTTGCTGTTGTACATCTCACATATTGTACTAATAAAGAAACAGACCATAACTGGCCTGCTATTCATCTTATAAAGAACCGGGATAAATTAAATGATTTTCTTGAAGCTGAGCACCGAAATTAAATTTTATAGGCCTGCTTCATTAATGGTTGTAAATACTGGTTAAAACAGAGTATTAGGGGGGCAGAAATGTAACAAAACCAGGTCTGATTAATTCTGAGATGTTTAAATAATTTATGTTGCAAAGATTAAGTATTTCAGTAAGTAAAATCAGCTTTATCATTAGGAAACTTGATTTGAATCCCCCCTAATGTTAATTTAACGTTCTCCGAATAAGTTGTCTTTTGAGAGTAATCTCCAAACATACTATCTAAAGTTAGTACCAAATTAGCATAAAGGCTTTCATAAATCGATAGATAAATTGTATAAACTGTTTATACTTTTCCACATAAGTAATAAATAGATAGTAAAATTATGATATAATAACTAAGTTATATTATAGTTTGTTTGAGGAATAATATGGCTGGTAAACCAATAAATGCAAAAATAATTAAAGGTGGC
>JBFMGH010000383.1:0-20626 GCA_040752795.1 Cyanobacteriota bacterium | reverse complement strand
GCATTTACCAACACATATACTCCATCAAACACATATACACCAACTAATACACGTACCAACACTTATACCCCAACTTATACATATACCTATACATACACTCCAACACCTACGACCTGTTATTGTACCTGCAAGACCAATGAAGGCAATAAATGCAAAGAGTGTGGTGACTGTTGGACCAATCACATAAAATGTTTCGGCTTTGACTTCCTTGGTTGCGCTGACGGTGTATGGTAATTTATATATATAACTAATTAAAATAGTTAATTTATGATTTAACTATAAAAATTCAATCAAAAAGGGCTTTTAAAAAGGCCCTTTTTGGCGTTTTCAGTATAATTACTTTATTGTGTGAAATTTGATATTAAAGACTTGTGCATAAGAGTATATATTCTCAAAAAAACTAAGGTAGTAGATAAATAGCGTCTGGCCCAAAAGTCCTGCTGTGTAGGCCTTTTGGGCCCTCCCTCCATTAACCACTGTTACCTGATCTTTTATAAAACATTAGTTATGCAGAGGTCTTTTTAGATAGTAGCAACCTAACTATAACAAGGAAAAGTATAATTAGTATTATTTAAAGATTCCGTCTAATTGTATGATGACCCATTTTTTATATAATTTTATTATAATTGGATAATTAATTAATAATTAAAGAAATTTTTAAACATATTATGCTCATACAGCTACTGGACATCATTCTATGGTATATTGCCTTACAGGCATTCTGTATAATAGGCTTTATTCTTGGCTTTAAAATATTTTCTTCTCTTGAATATAGAGGGTTCAGCATAAGTAAACCATTTGGCTTATTCGTATTTTCAATCACATGCTGGTTTATATGTAATCAATCTATAGGCATAGCTAAATATTCTGCCCTTACACTCTATATATTATTGTTTATTTTCGCAGTCTTTTGCTATTATCTTTATACTAAAAATAAAGAAGAAATAAATAATTTCGTAAAATCAAAGTCTAAATATATTTTTAATATTGAACTAACATTCCTGATTTTCTTTTTAATATTTGTTTTACTGCGTACATACACTCCAAACATAGAAGGCACTGAAAAACCACTTGAATTTGTTGTTATTAACTCAATACTTAAAACTGACTACTTCCCTGCCATAGATTTATGGCTTTCCGGTCACCCATTAAATTACTATTATCTTGGCCAATATTTTTTCTCTAATATAATCAAAATGACATTTATTGACCCTGCAATAGGCTTTAACCTCATCAACCCAGGTATTTTAGCATTAGTAATAATAGGTAGTTTTGAATTTATATATGAATTAACCCGCAAAGTGTTCTGGGGGGTATTGGCTGCATTTATGACAGCATTAATGGGCAATCTTGAGCCACTAATGCAATTTTTAAGAGATGGTATTAATCCTAACTACTTCAGGTGGTGGGATTCAGGACATGTTATACCATATAGTTTCCCTGAATTTCCTTACTGGTCATTCCTGCACTCTGACGTACATGCTCATTTCCTGGTTCATCCTTTTACTATATTGTTTTTATTTGTCATATTAGCTTTTATTCAATCTGGTTATTATCTGATAACCATTGAAGACTTTAAAAATGGCAGGAAATTTGCATTAAATATAATGTACTGTCTCATATTAGGCTCATTCATGCTAACCAATAGCTGGAATTACCCGACTGGTATAGCCCTAACATTTGCCGGTATATTTATATACTGTTACACAAAACTACCAAAAACATCTCTAATAGTAAATATAATCCGAGTATTTCCATCTGGATTGTTCTATATACTCACCAGCTATGTCTTATATCTATCATTCTATGCTGGCTATAACTCACCTGTTGAAGGCATAGGATTTGTAGACCCGGTACTAAGGACAACAACCCTGCAATTACTTATCTTAATAGGTACTTTTCTACTCCCAATAATAATTTTAGTCCTATTTGAGTTTTATAATAATCTTATTTTAAACAAAGAATTGGCGTTACAAAACAAAATATTAGCTATTTTACTTATTCTATTATTACCGGGAGTTTTGTTTATTTTAACCAAAAGCCTTGTTATAACTGTGTGTTCTGGCATATTGTTATATTTTTTAATCAGCCTGCTTTCAAGAAAACTATCTGAAGAAAAATCTTTTATTTACGCAATAAGTTTTCTTATTTTTTCACTCATACTATGTTGCGAGTTCATATACGTTAATGATCTATTCAGCGGTGAATACGAACGCCAGAACACTGTTGCAAAAAGCTATATTCAAATATTACTCTTGTTACCTATAGCTACAGCTTACCTGATGTATATATTAAGCTCTAAAGGCTACCTAAAAGGTATATTCCGAAGCTCTTATATTATAGCAATGACAGTATTAATATTTCTTTCGTCAACATTCTTGTGGATTGGAACACATATTAAAAACAATCGTTTTGAAAGAACATATTATGAATATAACTGGCATGTACCAACTCTAAATGGCAGTTATTACATCAGCAGCAAGCTTGATGGAGAATACGAAGGAATAATGTGGCTTAAAAAGAATGCCACAAAAAAAGATATCGTATTAGAAGTTGATGGTAAACCATATTCACACTATGGCAGGGTTGCATCACATTCAGGTGTCGCATCATTAATAAATTGGGCTGGCTCATTAAACGTTCTTAGAGGCAAATATTTTTATTTAATCAGCAACCCCAGATTAGATGATATAAGATTCATTTTTAATACTGAAAATAAACGTGATGTATACATGAAATTGAAAGAGAACAGCATTAGTTACATTTATATAGGACCATTAGAACGCGTTGAGTTCCCTGAAGAACTCTTAAAAGGATTCGATAAAGAAAAAGATCTTTATAAAAAAGTTTTTAAAAAAGGAAATACAACTATTTATAAGGTTATTTAGCAATGATAATTACAAGTGCATTACAACTATATATTTCCTTACAAGTATTAGCTATCATTGCTTTCATAATAACCTTCAAATCATTCAACAATCTAGCTGATAAAGGATATTGTATATCCAAAGTTCTTGGACTAATAATGTCAGGATTCATTAGCTGGCTAATAATGAGCTTCAACTTCGGGGCTTTTAAACTAACACCATTAGTGTCATACATCTCAGGCGGTATCTTTTTATTAATTAGTATCTTAATATTCTTTTTATTATACTCAAAAGAAGACAAGAAAGATATATTCAGTTTCATAGATAAAAGATACAAATTTGTATTATTTGTAGAGCTTTCATTTTTAGCCATATTTATTCTATGTACTTACATAAATTGTTTTGCCCCAGATATTTTAGCTGTAAATAAATTACAGGAATTAGTTTATATTAAATCTATTCTGGCAAGCAATTCTCTTCCCCCTGATAATTTATGGTTTTCAGGATATAAAATCAATTATTATTACGCCGGATATTTTATGCTGGCAAACCTGATAAACCTTACTGGCATTGAAATACACTCAGCATTTAACCTAATAGCCTCAATGATTTTAGCTCTTATAGCAATAAGTAGCGGAGGATTAATTTACAACATAACAAATAGAAAATTCTATGGTTTCATGGGTGCTATCATAACAGGGTTTATGACAAATTATATAGTTTTAAAACAAATTATTATAGCTGGAGTTCAAGACAATTTTGACTGGTGGGCCACTGCACACGGGCTACCTAACGGTACTTTTACAGAACCTCCTTTCTGGTCAATGGTATTAGGAGATATTGAACCTTTCTTTATAATACATATTTTTACAATAGCATTAATATACCTTATTTATACTATTATAAAAGACAATATACTACTTACCACTAATAATATCACTTCTAAATCAATCACTACCAATATCATACTAATAGTTATTATTGCCATGACAATAACATGTAATATTTTATCTATCTTAAGCACAATGTTAATAATAATTTTAGCTTATCTATATTTAATGAAAAACTCAAAAGAGAAAGTGAAAAATGCTGTTAGCATAGTAGTTAACCTGATTGGAATCTTTTTTATAGCAATAATAATAGATTTACCTTTCCTGTTAAACTATAAATTCCCCGGATTTACTACAACTAACATAGACAAAACTTCACCAGATTATCTCACAGGATTTCTATACACGTTTGGTTGTTTCCTCTTACCTTTTATTATTTATGGTCTTATTGAACTCAAAAAGATACTTAAGCTCTCTTATAAAGAGCCTATCTTCATGGCAATAGCTCTTATCAGTATACTTGAAATATTTCTTCTTTATAAATCAAACGTTTCAATATTTATTATTAGTTTAATAACAGCACTAATCTTATTGTTTATATTTATATCAAGTATTAACATAATCTTTAAAGATAAAGATATAAAATTTCATAAGACATTCGGAAGCATTATAGGAATATTATTTTTATTTTTAATAATATACATGGCAACCAAAAGTATTACCATTGTTATAGCAGGCATTATAAGTATATTGTTTGCTTATATAGCTTACAGAAAAGATGATTTAACCATTTATACCGCTTTATGTTTGGCCCTGACCGGTTTTATATTAATATTTCTTTCAAACACTAATACAGATTTCTCTATCTCTAACACTAACACTCTTGCAGGATATCTATTATCACAAACAATACTACTGTTTCTAATTAGTTTAACCATAATAATTTTCGAAATTATCACTAAATACACCGGAACAGTAAAAGATATTATGATAACATTAATATCAATAATACTTTTACCCTGTTTTCTTTTTAGTTTTATAGGTCCCTATTACAAAACAAATAAAATAAATATAATACCTGACCTTGTTCCAAAACTATCAGGAATCAACCACTTAAAAGTATTTCACAAAGCTGATTATGATGCCATAAAGTGGCTTCAAAACAATGCTAATAGCAATAATATAATTCTTGAAGCAGTAAACCCTGCAACACAACTCAGTGGAAGAGTTTCTGCTTATTCTGGTCTGACAGCACTGATTAATTCATTGCCCTCACAGCTATTTTCTTATGGAGAATTTAGCAAAGCTACTAATAATATAAATAATAGAATAGAAGATATTGACAGAATCTATGGTGAAAAAGACAAAACAAATGTTAAAGACTTGATAAAAAGCTATAATATTAACTATATTTTTGTTGGAGAACTTGAAATAGAAAAGTATGGTAAAGAAAATCTAGACACATTTAAAGATAACTATGAATTAGTCTTCACTGCCATAGATGAAAACAACAAAGAATCTTTCATTTACAAAGCAAACTAAAGAGGTGTTCTACCTATAGAACATATTCTTTTGTTTATGCAGACTCTGCAATCCTCTGGTTTTTCGTCAGTGCATACTTTAGCAGGGTAAATCTCATAAAGATTTCTATATTTCCTGTCAGTAACATTGGGCATAACAACATTGGCACCTCTTGTAAGGGCTAACTCTCTACCTCTTGCCGGATTAGTTGTAGCCAAAGCAGTTGTAGCAGGAAGGTGTGTTCTTTTTGTAACTATTCTTGTAATAGCAAGTACCTTATAAACCATTTCTTCTAGATCACAACTAACATCAGAAGTAAAATATCCTTTTTCTTTATAATCTTTATATAAGTCAGTACCAGGATGAGGAATATAGGGGCCCATTCCAATCATATCAATTTCAAGTTCTTTAAATAATAGTATATCATTAGCAATACTTTCAAAGGACTGGCCTGGTAAGCCTATCATTATGCCGCTACCAACTTCAAATCCAAGTTTTTTTAATATTTTAAGGCAATTTATTCTATTTTCATATTTCATATCAGGGTGTAATCTTTTATATAGCTCCTTATCAGATGTTTCATGTTTAAGTAAATAGCGATCACCACCGGCTTCTTTCATTCTCTTATATTCTTCTTCAGGCCTTTCTCCAAGACTTATAGTAATAACAATATCAATTTCTGACTTAATTTTTCGTATTAAATCTTCAATAATTTCTATCGTATAATAATTATCTTCGCCCGATTGTAAAACAACTGTTTTATAACCCATTGCATGAGCTTTTTTTGCTGTTTCAAGAATCTCTTCAACTGGCATTCTATATCGTTTAAGCTCATTATTCTTCGCATTAAGCCCACAATAAGTGCACCAGCGGGCACAATGATTCGAAAACTCAATAATGCCACGCATATGAACGATATCGCCCATATATTCTTTACGAGTTTGATCAGCCTTATCAAAGATTCTCTGTAAGTCACATGAGCTTGTTATATTAAGCAATTCAATAATATCGTCTTTAGAAAGTTCTTCTTTTGCAAGTATATTATCAACTACATCCATTAGAAATACACATCCCTTTCGCCATGTTTAATTTTATTTATATTATCTTCTATTTTCTTTCTAAATTTTTCGTCCTCAACTATACCTATTTGTCTTTCGACAGCATCCATACCAATTCTTTTTGTTTCATCTGAAGCATAATCAAGAAGATATTCAGTAAAAGTAAATAAAGCGTTAGGCTGACAATACTTATGTATTAATCCCGGCTTGGCAAGATCCATAAAATCGTGACCAACTCTTCCAAGCCTGTAACAACCTGTACAGAAACTGGGTATGTAATCATACTCACAAAGTTCTTTGATAACTTCATCAAGCGTTCGATGATCACCAACAGCAAATTGTTCTCCCGACTTACCATGCACTGTATAGCCACCAGGATTAGTTTTTGAGCCAGCACTAATTTGAGAAACACCCAAGGCAATAACTTCTTTTCTAAACTCGGCTCGTTCTCTAGTAGACAGAATAATACCAGTATATGGCACAGCTAGTCTTAAAACAGCTACGATCTTTTTAAATGACAGATCATCTACCGCATAAGGTGATTTCTCAGAAAATGGTGCTCCTTTGGCAGGCTCCAGACGAGGGATTGACAGTGTATGAGGGCCCACACCATATTTTTCTTCAAGCTCCTGACAATGATATAACATGGCAAGAACTTCAAATTTATAATCAGTAAGTCCAAATAACACACCCATACCAACATCATCAAGACCAGCTTCAAAAGCCCTGCCCATAGTTTCATAACGCCAGGCATAATTAGATTTCAGACCCGTAGGATGCATTTTTTTATAGGTTTCATAATGATAAGTTTCCTGAAAACATTGATAAGTACCAATTTTAAAAGTTTTTATTCGCTTAAAGTCTTCTACACTGAGAGGAGCGATATTAATATTAAGTCTTCTTATCTCACCACTAGCAACTTTAGCCTCATATATACGTTTAACAGCTTCTTCTAAATAATCAAGGTTACTTTGTTCAACGTCTTCACCTGCAACAAGCAGTAATCGTTTATGTCCTTGTGTCATTAAATTTTTAGCTTCTTCTACAGCCTGATCAATTGATAATTTTACTCTTGCCAGTCCTTTATTATCTCTTCTGAAACCACAATATAAACAGTTATTAGTACAATAATTACTCAAATATAATGGTGCAAATAACACAATACGAGTGCCATAAATAAGTTCTTTGACTTCTTTAGCAGTTTTGAAGAGCACCTCAAGTATTTCATCCTGATCAATATTCAAAAGTGCTGCAGATTCTTCAAGAGTTAACCCTTTAGCTTTCTTAGCTTTTTCTATAATTTTATTTATATCAAGGTTTTTACTGGTTTCAATCAGATCCCATATGGCCTGTTCATCAATATATGGGTTAACCTTTGAATCAACTTTAGACATTTTTATACTCCAATTCAAACAATTTTAATAATTACTCCTAATTATTTTATACGATAAAATTTTCACGAATTAAATGCCACTATAGTGGTAAAATACACAAATTTTAAATAATAAAATTAAGTATTTTAAAATAATCTTAAAATTTTTCATACCGTTTATTTTATAATTAATCAGTAATTAAGTAATCTTAATTACCGAGTTTTAATGTATATAAAGAGTTCTTTTGACTCTATTATGTTATCTTGATATTATTTTCATGCATAAAAATTAGTTATAAGGATAAGCTATGTTAGACATTAAACAAATAAGAGAGAACCCTGATAAAATTAATGAACTTTTAAAACGCAGGGATCCTAAACTTAACATAGACGAAATACTTAAAATAGATGAAGACCGTAGATCTATTCAAAAACAAATTGATGATCTAAGGGCAGAAAGAAAAAATATATCCAACCAAATTGGACAAATGAAGAAAGAAGGCAAAGATACCTCAGATATACAACTACAAACAAGACAACTCGGAGAAAATATTAAAGATTTAGAAGAGAAAGAAAAAGAATTAAACGAAAAACAAACAGATATTCTACTAAATACACCTAATACACCTCAAGAAAATGTTCCTGTTGGTGAAAATGAAACTAAAAACGTAGAAGTTAAAATATATGGAGAACATCCATCATTTAATTTTGAGCCTAAAAATCACTGGGATATAGGTTTAGACCTTGATATTCTGGACTTTGAAAGAGCTGTTAAAATTTCAGAATCAAGATTTGTTATCTATAAAGGTGCCGCTGCCAGACTGGAAAGAGCTTTAATTAATTTTTTCCTGGATACAAATACCCAAAAAGGTTACACAGAATATATACCACCTTTTCTCGTTAACGGTAAAACAATGACAGGTACCGGACAACTACCAAAATTTGCAGAAGACATGTATAAATGTGCTGACGATGATTTGTATTTAGTGCCTACTGCAGAAGTACCTCTGACAAATATTTACTCTGACGAAATACTTAAAGAATCTGATCTGCCAATATTTTTAACTGCATACACACCCTGTTTCAGAAGAGAAGCAGGCTCAGCAGGTAAAGACACAAGAGGTTTAATCAGAGTACACCAATTTAATAAAGTAGAAATTGTAAAAATTTGCAACCCGGAAACTTCACAAAATGAACATAAAACCTTAACAGAAGCTGCTGAGCATTTATTACAATTACTTGAACTACCATACAGAGTAATTGAATTGTGCACAGGAGATATTGGATTTGGAGCTTCTAAGTGTTATGATATTGAAGTATGGATGCCAGGCAGCGGGGTCTATAGAGAAATCAGCTCTTGCAGTAATTTTACAGATTTCCAGGCCCGTAGAGCTAACCTTAAATATCGCCCATGCGATTCTGGCAAACCCGAATTTGTACATACCTTGAATGGTTCAGCATTAGCAGTCGGCAGAACTACTGCTGCAATAATTGAAAACTACCAGCAAGTAGATGGATCAGTCAAGATACCGAAAGTTTTATGGCCTTATTTAGGGGATGAAAGGAGTATTAATAAATGAGTACTGTAGAGAAGAACCCTGTTCCTCCAGGAGCTCCTAACAACGAGGATTTTGACATAGAAACATTCCTGCACGTTAGCGTAGCCCAAGGAATTTCTGATATACATCTTCGTGTTGGTGCGCCTCCAATGGTGCGTAAAGATGGCTTAATAGTAAAAACCAAATTGCCAACAATTACCAGAGAAAAAATGCATAAAATAGCGCAATTAATCGTGCCTAGACCTATGCAACACCTTATGGATAGCCGCTATGACCTTGATTTCTCAATAGATATGAAAGGCCTGGCCAGATTCAGGGCAAACTTATTCCACGATCTTGGCAACATAGGTTTCGTACTAAGGGTTATTCCTCTAAATATTCCAAGCGTTGAAGCATTATCTTTACCTCCCGTTCTCAAGGAATTTTCTCATGTTCCTAAAGGACTAGTTCTGGTTACAGGACCAACAGGTAGCGGTAAATCTACAACACTAGCATCAATATTAGACTACATAAATATAAACCACCAACGTCACATTATAACACTTGAAGATCCTATCGAATTTATGCACTCAAATAAAAAATGCGTATTTACACAGCGACAACTGGGTATGGATACAGATACATTCCCGAATGGTCTCAAGTATGCATTGCGTCAGGATCCTGATGTTATACTAATAGGTGAGATGAGAGACCGTGAAACAATCAGTTCGGCACTTAAAGCAGCAGAAACTGGTCACCTTGTGTTTTCCACACTTCACACCACAGATGCTGTTCAAACAATAAATCGTATCATTAACGCTTTTGAGCCTTATGAAAGAGAACCTGTCAGGCTCCAAATTGCTGCTACACTTATGGGTACAGTCGCTCAAAAACTTGTTAAAAGAATAGAAGGCAAAGGACGTGTACCAGCCACAGAAATATTAGTTGTAACACCTGCTGTTAGAGACTATATAGCAAGGGATGAAATTGATAATATCTATCAATTATTAGATACTGGTGATTTTGATGGCATGATGAGTATGAATATGTCTCTATATAAGCTTGTCAAAAATAATTTGATAGGCCCTGATGAAGCTATTGAAAATTCTAACTCACCTACAGAACTACAACAAATGCTTCGTGGTGCTTTCCATGGCTCATTTAACAAAGCAGACTAGAATATAAGGATAATATAATGGCATACGCTGAATCAGAATCAATGGCCATAAAAAGGCTTAAAGTAGCACTTAAAAGAAAAGACTGGCAAATGTTTGAGTATGGTCTTTCAAGAACTATTGATTTATTAAGCTCTGGAACCAATATCACTGAAATACAGGAGTGGTACAAAATTCTTGACAATGCAAAAGCCGAGAATGCCCCGGAAGAACCACTCAAAAAACTTGCCAGTATAATTGAAAGCATTTTAACACCTGGCTCTGCTCCATCTGCACCATCTGATAGTTCAACAAAATCAAGCGATACAATTAAATTTACTCAACCTAAAATATCTGCTCCCATGAGCATTGTTAAAGCTCCAGACATTCCTTTCGTTATATTCTTAAATGGTTACATTAACGAAGAACAAACTAAAATCGTTGAAAAGCTTCGATACAAAATGCTACAAATGTCTGTAGAGCCTGAAACAAAGATAGAACCTGATTTCCTGTCAGGCCTATCAACACTTATCGCTGAACTTGATGGTTCTAATCAAGAACTTAATGGCCTAGAAGAGCTATTAAACAAATATCCTAAACCAGGTATAATAATAACTACCGGATATGACTCTGAAATAATAAAAATTTTAAAGAAAAATGAGATCAATTACAGCATAGAAGGCGTTAAAAAACCATCTTCAGATAAACACTGGAAGGTATATCCACTTGCAGGAATGTCATCAATATTCTGGTGCCCTGCATGTAATAGTAAGTCATTTTACCATAACTTTTCACAAACAGTAATTGCAACATGTAAAAAATGTTCTGCACCAGCTTATCCTGATTTACATCTTATTAATACAAGTCATACTCAAGTTAACCCAAAATTATGGTATATGACATATAAAATATTAGTTAACTCTGCTAATTGGTTGCTTATTTCACCACCGGATGCTTCTGATAATAAACCTGTTTCTCAGCTTCTGCTTGAAGCATGTGATAAAGCTGTAATAGAAAACGCTTTCATTGTAAGCAATAAATCTGAAATAGGTACATGGTGGAGAAACAAATTAGAAGAAACTAACTCTAATGCAAATGTAGCGCCAGTTTGTTTCAACGTAGAAATACTCTACAACAACTATATCAAAATTCCGGAGAAAGAAACTGCAAATATCACTGAATCTTAAAGAAGTCTAAACATGTCAAAAATAAAAGCATTTACTTTCACCAGTAAAAGTTTGTTTAGCTTTTCAGGAGCTAGCATCAGAATATCATCCATAAAGAAAGAACAGAAATTAAGGCTTTTAAGACAATTTGAAGGCCAGGAAGAAGAACCTCTCTGCGAATTTGATTGTGATTATCCGTTAAATAAACTTATAAAATTTGATATTAATTCAAGAAATAGAGATGTATACTCTTTAATTAAAGCAGTAAAGAATGAAGCACAACAACTAATTGGCGAGGAAGGTGATTTTTTTAAGCTATTAGACAATGAAAATCCTATTAAATCAAAGCTATTAAAAATATGGCAGGAAAACTTTCATAATAAACAATATATTAAAGACAGTTACACAGGCTATATATTCACAGATAAGAATAAAAACCTCTGGATATATGACGTTGTACCAGCAATAAAAGAATTTTCCCAGGTTAGCGAAAGTCATCTTTTACCAACACCCGGTACTACTGTAAGCTACAAAATTGAAGATGCCAATACTGGTAAAGAAATTTTTTTAAAAAATCTCATCGTGCCTGAATTTATTCCCGGAAGCTTAGAGCTACACCACATTTTTGAGAAAGAAAGATACTTATATCATATTGGTTTATATCATGAAACCAGGTTACTATGGTCACAATTCACCTATAACTCATCAAAAAGAAGAGCAAAATTTATACAAGATGCTCCAATAGCAAAAAATGACTTATTAAGCAACATAAAACCTGATATTAATACATTACCTAACCTTAAAACAACGTCTAATCTATTTCCTATAATTGATAACCCACCAGTGCTATCAAACACAGAGCTATTGGAAACAACCCTGAAAATCTCAAAGATAAAAACAGATAAAGAAGACCCAAATAAATTTAACTCAATAACTTTCGAAACTAAAATTTTTAATTCCTCTAGCTTCCCAAGAACTTTAGGATTTATTTATCCCTATAGATAAGAATATTAAATATTTTAACAACAATAATAGAATTATTTTGAAAAATAATTCAAAAACTGTTATGTACCTTAAAAAATTTTTAGATATAATCAAGACATGCATGAGGGAATGTTAGAGGTATCAATATGAAAGTACATGAATATCAAGCTAAAGAGATATTGAAAAAGTACGGAGTACCCGTACCAAAAGGAGAGACAGCTCAAGATGTTGAGCAGGCCATTTTAGCAGGCAAAAATCTCAATAATCAATGCGTTGTAAAAGCCCAGATTCATGCTGGTGGACGCGGTAAAGGTGGTGGAGTTAAACTTGCTAAAAATGCTGACGAGGTTAAAAAATATGCTGAAGACATAATTGGAATGAGATTAGTAACTCACCAAACAGGACCAGAAGGTAAAACAGTTAATACTATACTTATTGAAGAATTAACTAATATTGAAAAAGAACTCTATCTTGGTATTGTAATTGACAGAGCTACATCATGCCCTGTTATTATGGCAAGTGCTGCAGGTGGCATGGATATCGAAGAAGTAGCAGCAAAAACACCTGAAATGATCATTAAAGAATATGTAAATCCACTTGTTGGGTTACAAACATTCCAGACAAGGAACATTGTTAAAAAACTACAACTCCCTAAAGAATCTACTAAAGAGGCAATGAAACTTATCAGCAATTTGTATAAAGCTTTTATAGAAAGTGACTGTTCACTTGCAGAAATAAATCCACTTGTTTTAACAAGTGACAAAAGGGTTATAGCTCTTGATGCTAAATTAAATTTTGATGATAATGCTTTATATAAACATCCAGAAATTGCAGAATTAAGAGATTTAAATGAAGAAGAGCCACTTGAAGTTGAAGCTTCAAAGTTTGGCCTGAACTATATAAAACTAGACGGTAATGTTGGATGCATGGTCAACGGTGCCGGACTAGCAATGGCGACCATGGATATCATAAAGCTTGCTGGAGGCTCTCCTGCTAACTTTTTAGATGTAGGTGGCGGAGCTACTACTGAAGCTATTGAAAACGCTTTTAGAATTTTACTCTTAGATAAAAACGTCAAAGCTGTTCTCATTAACATCTTCGGTGGAATTTTACGCTGTGACAACCTTGCTAAAGGAGTGGTCGAGGCGGCCAGAAAAACCAAGATTGAATTACCTGTTATCATCAGGCTAGAAGGCACTAATGTTAACGAAGGTAAGAAAATCCTTGAAGAATCTAATCTTAAATTCTCTGTAGCCAGATCAATGGCAGAAGCCGCAGAAATGGTCACTAAAACAGTAAGTTAGTAAAGGGAAAAACAATGAGTATATTTTTAGATAAAGAGACTAAAATAATTGTTCAGGGTTTTACAGGCAAAGAAGGTACTTTTCACAGCACTCAATGCATTCAATATGGAACTAACATTATAGGTGGTGTAGTTCCAGGCAAAGGTGGGTCAAAACATCTGGATTTACCTGTCTTTGATACCGTAATAGAAGCCAAAGAAGAGACAGGGGCAAATGCTTCATTAATTTTTGTACCTCCTGCCTTTGCCGCAGATGCTGCCATTGAAGCTATTTATGCTGAAATGGATTTAATAGTAGTAATTACGGAAGGCATACCAACAATTGATATGCTAAAAGTCAAAAAACTGCTTTCTCAAAGCAAAAGCCGCTTAATTGGCCCTAATTGCCCCGGAATTATATCCCCAGGCAAAGGCAAAATGGGCATTATGCCTGCTCATATTCACAAAGAGGGCTGTGCAGGAGTTGTATCGCGCAGCGGAACCTTAACTTATGAAGTCGTACACCAATTAACCCAGCTAGGCATCGGCCAGTCATCCTGTATAGGAATTGGTGGAGACCCTGTTATAGGTACAAACTTCATTGATTGCCTGAAAGCATTTGACAAAGACCCTCAAACTAAAATCATATGCATGATTGGCGAAATAGGCGGAACAGCTGAAGAAGAGGCCGCTCTTTACATTAAAAATAATGTATCAAAGCCTGTAGTCTGCTTTATAGCTGGGCAAACAGCACCTCCAGGCAGAAGAATGGGGCATGCTGGAGCTATTATATCTGGTGGAAAAGGTACAGCTAAAGAAAAAATGGAAGCTCTTCAGGCTGCTGGCATTTCTGTATGCAAAAGCCCTGCAGAAATCGGGGAAACTGCTGCTAACGTTCTTAAAACTGCAGTTAAGTAAAAACTAAATAAAAAGGTTAAATTAAATAAATGGAACTTTTTGAATCTTTATTTATATTCATAAAGCTCTTAATCAGGGATACACTTAGCAAAGATCAGAGCAAATTTGATAAAAACCAGGCTCAGGCTCACTATAATCTGGGCAATAAATATATGGAAACCAAACAACTAGACAGAGCTATTGATGAATATAATAAAACAGTCTCTTACTATCCTTATCACATTGATGCATTAGTTAGTCTGGGCATAGCTTATTTTCACAAATCGCAATTAGATAAAGCTAGAGAAGCCTTCAAAAAAGCATACAGCACTGATCCACGTTCATCCAGAGCTATTTATTGGGTAGCCAGAATGGCTCTTGAAGATAGCAACTACAACAAAGCTATTAAATTTTTCCAAAAAGCTATTAAATATAAATCTGACTTTGTTGAAGCTCACTATTACCTTGGGCTAACTTACCTGAGAAAAGAAATGTTCGAATTTTCTATTGAATATTTAAGAAAAACACTTGAATTAGATTCTGAGTGGTATGATGCCTACATATATTTAGGCGAATCACACCTTAAGAAAGGGCAAATAGACAAAGCTATAGATATGCTAGAAAATGCTATAGTAGTTCTACCTTTGTGCTTTGAAGCTCAACTAATTGCTGGAGAAGCTTATTTTAGCAAAGGTGATATGGATAAAGCTCTTGAACATGCCACTAGAGCCAAAGAGATAAATACCAACAGTGCTGATATACACTTATTAATGTGGAAAATATATAAAAATAAAGGGCTTGAAGACTTTGAAAAGCTAGAGAAAAAGCATACTATTGAACTTAACCCTAAATATTCAATAATAATTGAAGTTCACAGTAAAAATAAAACTATTAATCACGAAGAGAATCTTCAAATACTGAGTGCAATGAATACCCTTAAAAACAAAAACTAAACTAATAAAGCTTTTTAAGCATCAAACAATACAAATACATTATTTGATATCGTTTTAACTATATAACAATAAACAAAATCAGCCCTTATCAATTAAGCAATGAATATATTATATTCAATGATTTTTCTGTAGCTCCTCTATTAGCATCAAAAACTTTCAAACAAGCATTTCTGGCATTATTATAAACATTCTGATCAGTTAAAAGATCTTTTAAAACTGCATAAAAAGACTCTTCATCTTTAACCTGAATAGCTGCACCACTCTCTATCATATAATTAGTAATGTCTAAAAAGTTAAAGGTATGAGGGCCAACAACTACAGGAACAGAATAGGCTGCAGGTTCCAGAGGATTATGCCCGCCTTTTTGAATCATAGATCCTCCAACAAAAGCAATATCAGCTATTGAATAGAATCCGGATAATTCTCCCATAGTATCAAGCATAAAAACAGGAGCTTTTTCAAAAGTATCTTTATGAGAACGCCTTCCAAATTCAAGTTCTTTAGACTTCAGTAATTCTATAACTTCTTCATGTCGTTCCGGGTGCCTTGGAACAAGAATAAGCTTTAAAGACGGTAAAAACTCCTTAAGTTTTATATAGCTGTTTACAAGTATTTCTTCTTCGCCTGAATGAGTACTACCTGCAATTATTACTTTATCATCTTTTGTTAATGCCAGATTCTGTTTCAAGTTTCTTATATCATCAGCATTGAATTTTGCTTTAATATCATATTTAAGATTACCAGCTATTGTAACTTTAGTTTTATCAGCACCCATTTCAAGCATTCGATTCGCATCAATTTCTGCTTGCATCATTAATTGTGTAAAATTTTCAAGCACTTTAGAGAAAAAGAACCTGAAAAGCCTGTAATTTTTTGATGATTTAGGTGAAAGCCTTCCATTAATCAGCAATAAAGGAATGTTTTTTCTAGCCAACTCAAAAGTAAAACTAGGCCATATTTCTGTTTCAACAATAATTGCCAGCTGAGGCTTAATCAAGTTGATAACTTTTTTTGTTATAAAAGCCAGGTCATAAGGAAAATAAATAACAGTTGCTATATTCACTAATCTTTTTTTAGCTATTTCCTGGCCTGTATAAGTAACAGTTGAAAAAATTACTGGTACATCAGGTGTTCTACAATGGAATTCTTTAACTAAATCAATTACTGCTAGTGTTTCTCCTACTGATACCGCATGAAACCACACAGGTTGTTTGCAAAATGATTTAATTTTCTCCCTTATCTCTGCAGGTAAAAAGCCACACTTTTGTTTAAAACCTGCTCTATATTTTTTACCACTTAAAAGCACACATATCCAAACTGGCGATAATAATATCAATAAACAAATAAGAATTACGTTGTAAAGTATATACATAACTAATTTACCAAAAGGCCACCAAGGCATGCTTTTCACGCCAATATCAATTATACAGGAAAATTTTTTCCTTTTAATTTAAACCAAACCAGGGTCTTTTGCTAGCACAGCATATCAGGCAAAAGATAACAAATTGTTAAATACTTTAATGTTAAAATTTTCAGGGTACTTTTTATTTAAAAAGCATATATTTCTTAGATATACAGGATATATTTTATGTAAAATATAACCATTAATTGTAACAACAGCTCCTTACTATTTCAAAAATATATACTTTTAATACACAAAATGAATGTTAATATAATAATAGAGTTGATTTAGGTAGAGAGCTAGTTTCGTATTGGCTTCTTCATTGAGAAGAGGTTGGTATATCTGTCGTCACACAAAAATAAGTTTATTATTTTTCAATTTTATCTTGGAAAAATTGATGAAGTGTACCATTTCTTGAGTTTTATGCCGGAAAGTACTCGAGAGAGAGGAGCAACGTGGAAAATATTTGCAATGATGTTTCCAGAAATTTAATGTTATTCGGGTTAGTAAATCAAAAAGCGACTGTAAACGGTAAAAAGCTAGAACATCAAAAGGCTAAACCATCACGAAGCTTTAACGCTAGCCCCACCCAGAAAGATGCTCAATCTGGCGAGCAGATAAGCACTCAAGCGCTTATAGCTAATTATCTAAAAACCCAAAAAGAAGTTCAATGGCTTGAAAAGGCCTATAATATTCAGGCAAAAAGCTCTAATACAAGTGAAACAGCTGAAGTTAGCAAATTAATAGATAATTCTATTTTCAAGAAAAAAGATAAGAAACCTGAAGAGAGAACCCAAAACAACAGGAGCAACAACACTTTCAATATTTTAGGAATGTTTAAGCCCGGTGAATTTCTTGATTCTATTACAACAAATGAGCTAACATCCAACAAAAACAAGGCTTTATCACACTTCGCCTAACAGAACTATAACTAATCACCTATGATAACATCAAATTTTTACTGTTTCTTTTATAGAATGAATATATTCTAAAGAACGTTTAGAATATATTTGTTTTCGCTGTTTTTTATTTCTGGCTTTTTGATCCAGAGGCTTTATAATTCCCCAGTTTGAATT
The DNA here is from genome assembly GCA_040752795.1 of Cyanobacteriota bacterium. Taxonomy (GTDB): domain Bacteria; phylum Cyanobacteriota; class Vampirovibrionia; order JBFMGH01; family JBFMGH01; genus JBFMGH01. Next base: position 2,526 of record JBFMGH010000383.1, on the reverse strand, counting down.
CATTGGCTGAAAGTTATTAGCATCAGCCGTGGTGATATATTGGGTCAAAGCACCCAATATGCATAAATCATGCAATTGCAAAAGAGTTTTAGATTCAAGTTTTCTTCTAATATTTATAGCTGCGAGCAACCCTGTAGCTATAGACTCTGTATAGCCTTCAACACCAGTAATTTGCCCTGCAAAAAATAGTCCTTCTTTAAATCTGGCTTCTAAAGTTTGATTTAACAATAAAGGACTATTAATATAAGTATTCCGATGCATAACTCCATAGCGAATAATAGCCGCTTTTTCCAGCCCTGGTATCAACTTTAAGAGCTCTTTCTGGGCTGACCATTTTAAATTAGTCTGAAAACCTACAAGATTATACAATGTTGCTATTGCATTATCCTGACGAAGCTGTACTACTGCATATGGTATTTCTCCGGTTCTAGGATCAGGCAAGCCTACAGGTTTCATAGGCCCATATCTCAGGGTGTCTTTCCCCCTTTTGGCAAGTACTTCTACTGGCATACAACCTTCAAAATATTTTACATCTTTTTCAAACTCTTTCAACTCTATGGTAGGTGCAGAAATTAAGTAACTATAAAAATTTTCATATTCTTCTTCAGTCATAGGGCAGTTTATATATGGAGAGTCAGGAGCTTTATTATACCTATCCATCTTATAAGCCAGATTCATATTTATTGAATCATGCTCCACAATAGGTGCTATAGCATCATAAAAATGCAAATATTGCTGACCAGTATGATTTATTAAACTTGCAGCCAGCTCATCTGAAGTCAATGGGCCAGTAGCAATTAAAACCATTTCATTTTCATACTCATGTAAATGTATATCATGTACATGATCATGTATTAAATTAATAAATTCATGCTCTTGAACAATTTTTGTAACATATTCAGCAAAAAGGGTTCTGTCAACAGCAAGAGCACCGCCTGCTGGCACAGAAAACTTTTCAGCAAATGGTATTAATGACGAACCTAAAATTTTTATTTCTTCTTTTAATAAGCCTGAAGCATTTTCAACAGAATATGAACCAAGACTGTTACTACAAACAAGTTCTGCAAGTAGACCTGTTTTATGAACGGGTGTCTGATTAACCGGCCTCATTTCATAGAGATCTACTTTTATTCCAGAATTAGCAAGATAAATTGCTGCTTCAGAACCAGCTAAACCTCCTCCAATTATTTTCACTTTTCTATCCATACAAACTAATTATAAGAAAAAATCTATTATTGGGTGTTCTAAATATACTGATCCGTGAAAGTAATTTATAGATTCTAGATTATAGGTATTGCATTCTGTCAGGATAGATTCATTATTTATGTGGAATAGTATAATTAAAATTTTTCAGATTCCAGAGAAAAATTAGTATGTTTTAACCCGGATTATTCACAAAGTTTCGGAAACAGATCTTTGCCGAGGGCACAAAAGGCCCGCAGAGCGGGCCTTTTGTGCCCGATCCTCTAAAACCTGGTCACTGTTAAATATTTACAGTGTGTTAAATGCATAAATCTTTAACTTAAGTCATTACTTGAGCCTTGAGAGTTTGTAACAAATTCACGAATTAACCGGGTTAACAATGCAAATCATTAAGAAATGTAACACGGCTAGTTTGTAACAACTTTAATTGCTTATTTTAAAGAAAGTATATATTACTTAGATATCCACTAAATAACATTTGAATATCATTTATAGATAACCACGTTTACAAAATCAAGTTATAACAATTCTTTCAGGCAATCACGAATCAATAATTGTTTTTATATACATAAGAGAGTTTATGTCTTTTTGGAATTTATTTAGAGGAAGGTAAGGTGATAACTTAATAAGGTTTTTTAATCTTTAATTTGGATATGAAATTAATTTCATTATCTTTTTGAGGAATAGAAACAAGTCGCACAGGTTATTAAAGAAGAGAGAAGTAGAAATAAACAGAGAGAAATACGGAGGAGGAATTTTAAATGGGTTTAGGCGCTTCACAAGCAAGGTTCTTATTACTTACAGCTAGAAAAAGTGATCTTGAAATGCAAGGCCAATCTATTAACCAAGCCAGAATGGCACTTGCTAACAAAATGAGCACCATGATGAATGGTCAAGCTAACATGGATCCTGATAATCCTCAAATGCAACAACAACAAAAACAAGTTGAGGCTATCCAACAAATCGATAAAAGATTAGAAATGCAGTTAAGAAGAGTTGATACTCAACAACAAGCCGTACAAACTGAAATTCAAGCTGTACAAAAAGTAATTGATAAGAACATCGATATGTCATTCAAGACATTTGCATAACAACTAATTAATAATTCATATAGAATAACCGCTAAGCTACCTTGCGAAAAGATAGCTAAGCCCATCTAAGATTTTTTCTCGTTACAATACGCCTGTTAGATAATATTAATGCTTCTCCTGCCCGATAAGGGTATTTTTTTTGCCCAAAAATAGTCTTATACCAATCCACGGAAGTAAACGATATATGGTTTTAAATTATTATAGGGTGTTTTTGCCTGCGTAGCAGGCAAAA
>JBFMGH010000382.1:0-4747 GCA_040752795.1 Cyanobacteriota bacterium | reverse complement strand
GAAAATTTAAGTTATTTGAATAAATAAAATAAATTTCAAGTTCGTTATCATTTAGTTTTTTTCCATATATAGTAAGAAATGTATAGTTAATAAAAGTTCTATAGAGCAGGTGCTGGTCATTTAAGTTATAATGATTTCTATTTTCAATTTCTTTATGTTTTATAAAATTATAATATGTTATTAATTCCATTATTTTAATCCTTCAATTTTTGATTATGTTTTTATAAATTATTAATTAAACAGTTTTTTATTCAACATCTTTTATTTTTGAATTATCATTTTCTGCATAATTATCCCATCTCTGAACTTTTTCGCTCATATAAACTTGTCCTTGACGTGGAAAATGAGTATGTATAAAAACCCATTTTTTTTCAATACCGGTATGCTTTGCCAGTGATTCAGCTAGATTTGTCATAAGACTAGCTATCTGTTCATTATTAAAAAAACCTGGCACATAAAGATCAACAAATACGGGATGTTCAGTGGTTTTCTCTCCCATGCAATTTATTTTATCAAATGTTTGCCAGTAATAAGTTATATATTGCTTTTCTATACCAGTAGATTGTGAAACCTCGTTGCTAACATTCGTTAATATTTCGTCAATATTTTTATCAATAGGAAGTGTTGTAATTTTAACCATAGGATCTTCAGGTTGTATACCATCGTATGCTTTTAATGGCACATAAATACCTGTAATCAAACATCCAATTAAAATTATAACTATTAAATACTGTTTCATTCTTTTATAAAGTCTTTTTAATAAATTGATTTTCAATTTTAACTCCTTTTAAAGGCTTAAGTTTCTAAATTGTATAGGCAAAGCTCTTAACAAAATTAAGAAATTACTTCATTAATTAAAAGAAGCAATTGCAGCTTAAACAGGTATTTTATTAATTTGATGATCCTGGGTTCGCTGTTTTCACAGGCTTACAAACATATTCATAAATTTTATAATTAGGTTTATCTGGATCAACAGGTACCCATTCTATCTCTTCAGGCTTGGCATTAAACTGTTCAATAACTTTATTTTCTGAATCAAAGTTTGAAAAGCTTTTATGACTGACTGTGTTATTTGAACAGTTAAATGACATGTTCATTTTATTTCTTGAAACACGTTTTGAGCTCATTTGAAAATACTTATCCTGAAGTGCCTGACCTAAAACAACAACACCAGTTACATCTATGATATCACCTTTCTTTACAATAGATGCCTCATCAATATAGAACCTGTTTTCTTCAGGATCTATACTAATTTCTTTAAGTTTCTCAGCAAGAACAGGTAATGCTAATATCATAAAAACAGGGAATATTAGTAATAATTTTTTCATAATAAATGTCCTTTTTCTACTTTATTCTTAATTTGTAATCTGTCTAGTATTAGTACAGGCAATTATGCTTTCATTTAATTCATAGTTTATTATCAACCAAAATTTTAAGTGAAAAGGGCAAAATTTTATAGTGCATTTTTAAAATATTTAAAAAACTCAATTGTATTTTGAATCTGCTCTTTAAACTGAGAATGACCACCATTATATTTAATTAAAGTTGATTTTATATTTAGTTTCTGACATTCATAATGAAATGCTTCGGCATGTTCAAGGCGATGTGTATCTTTATCTCCTGCTGTTACCAGATAGCTGGTATTAACATACTTATCAGGTATTATTCTACCACCACCAGCGTGAGCAGAGCAGCAAATACATACATCTGGTTTCCATAAAGTAAATCTTAACACAAATTGTGCACCTGCTGAAAATCCATATAAATAATAACCCGTAAATTTATAACCTGTCTTGTTCATATTAGCGATTATTTTTAATAAAGCATTGCCAGACCATACTTCAGGATACTGATAACTTTTAGCTATTTGCCAGTTTTTTTCATCAAACATAAATGATGGTGAAAGTATAATAAACTTTTCTTCTTCTGCAAAATTTTTAAATACATCCTGCACAAAACTTTTTCCATCACCTGAAAGCCCGGATACAAGAATCATAAGTGGAAATGATTTTTCTGATCTATTCAATATTGTTTCTGGTATGTAGAAATAGTAATAAAGTTGCTTATTTGCATAATTATTTGTTTTAACAAAGTCAATAACCTCTAAAGGCTTGTCTTTAATAATCAAAGTGTTATTATCTTTTTTGAAAAATTTAAACATAAATTAATTTAACTTGTTGAAATGGTTAAAATTTCACTTTTAATAAATTAGTACGAATAAGCATAAATTTCAGTATGTTAAGAAAAATTTAAAATGATTTTTTTATTAACCCTGTGAATCACTGGTTATTCAAAAGAATATAAGCATTATATACCTGATTAATAATCTTTAAAATATTGAACCTTTTTTAAACATATGTATTAGCAATAGTTTGTATGGAAATGTTTTATTTTATACAAGGGAAACTATAGCGAAAGTTAATTATAAGATTGGGGAATAGAGAGGGGAGAAACTTATGACAAGTTTTAGCTTGAATATTGGTCTGCCATTTTTTAATTTTCAGGCAACCAGTAGTTTTGGTGCAGGTGCAGCAGCCTCTGCATCCGCCGGCAATGCTTCAGCAAGTGCAGGAGCTACAAGCAATGCCCAGACGTCAGGTGGGTTTTCGTCAGCTTTTAATCAATTGGATCAGGCTTCAGGTCAGCAACAACAGCAACAAAACCCATTAATACAAATGTTTATGCAAATGATGCAAATGATGATGCAGATGATGATGCAACTGTTTGGAATGGGTCAACAACAGGGACAACCTAATGCTTCAGCAAATGCATCCTCTGGAAATGTTAATACTGCAGCAAATGCTAGTAGTAACCCGGCCATAACAGGAAACAATAGCGCCGCAGCCGCAGCCAGCTCAAGCCCATATGGTGCAAGTGCCTCTGCAGCAGCTTCATCTTCGGGGGCCTCTTCTTCACAGCCTCAGGCTAGTGAATCATCTCAACCTGCAGAACAACCTGAAAAGAAAAAGGGTGGAAAAGGTTTACTGGGGCTTCTAGCTGTTGCTGGTATAGCACTAATTGCAAGATTCCCTGGGCTTGGCATGTCTCCGCTAGTTTTAGACACTAACAAGGACGGAAAAGTTAGTGCTGAAAAAGGCAAAGGTGTGGATATTGATGGAGATGGAAAACCAGATGGAGCAGCAAGTGGCGGTGATAAAATGTTAGCAATGGGTGATGTAAACGGCAATGGTAAAATTGATGGCTCAGAAGTTTTTGGAAATAAAACTGTAGATCCATTCACAGGTAAACAATTAAATGCTGCTAACGGATTTGATGCACTAAATCAGGTTGCTAAAAGTGCTAAAAAGCAGACAGGAATTGACTGTATTGATGACAGTGGAAATGTTGATCTGGCAAAACTAAGGCAGGCTATTCAGCAACAAACTGGAGGGAAAGGCTCTTTAGGGTATATTAGTGGTGATAATGTTACACAATTAGAATCTCTCGAGTCACAAGACGCTGTAAAAATAAATACTAATAATTATGTAAACCAACAGGATACAGGATCTGTTCAACATAACCAGCTTGGTTCATATATTGATAGCAGCGGGTTGACTCAAAAAGTTGATGATGTTTGGTTTGTTTAACTATATTGATGTCAGAATATCTCAATAACCTTTAATGATCCCAGGCCCTTCTTTAAATGAAGGGTTTTATTTTATTTATCACAAATTTATATTATATTGCCTTCTGAATTAATCGTAATAGATTATAATAAAACCTGTGCACAACTCTTTTATAATTAATAATTAAGTCAGCTGTGTCTCAAAAGCCTTCAAACAAATAAAATATACTGTATTGTCTTTCTCTGATAGTTTATACATTTATCAATTATAGTTTTTATATTTTAAAAAAGTAAAGTTTGTCATTTGTTAATCAATTTGTTGAATTAGTATACATTTTTTCAGAAAGTTTTATAATATGTTTGTGTAATAAAGGATTAAATAATGGCAAAAAATCTATTCGGAATTGTTTTAGCAGGTGGAACTGGCAGCAGGTTATGGCCTTTAAGCCGTGAACTATTTCCAAAACAATTGCTTAATCTTTGCAACGATTCTGAAAAAACTCTTTTTCAACAGGCGTTAGAATCATTAATAGAGCTTGTTAAGCCAGAAAATGTTCTGATTGTTTCAAATTTGAAACTTGAAACAGACCTAAAACGTCAGCATAAAGAACTATTTGAAAATGATAATCATTGTCCATTCAATATATTAATAGAACCTGTGGCTAAAAATACTTCTGCAGCTATAGTTTCATCATTATTGTATGTATCTAAAAAAAAGGTTATTGATATTTTAGAAACAACATTCTTTGTTTTACCTTCTGACCACCTTATATTAAATAAACAAGAGTTTTTAGAATGCTTACAAAAAGCTATTGATCTGGCAGATAAAGGCTATATAGTTACTCTTGGTATTAAACCTGTTAAACCAGAAACCGGTTATGGTTATATAATTGCAAATGATAATATTGATGAATACTCATTAAAAGCTGAGAAGTTTATAGAAAAACCTGATATTAACAAAGCAAAAACTTTAATAGAGCAAAATAATGTTTTCTGGAATAGCGGTATATTTGTTTTTAAAGGTTCTATATTTATTGAAGAGTTTAAAAAATATAATGAAAGCTTTTATACAATGCTTTCCAATTTAAGTTTTACAAAAAATACTATGCTTTATGAAGAATATAAAGAACTTCCAGAATCTTCTATAGATTATTCAATGATGGAAAAGACCGATAAGTTGGC
>JBFMGH010000381.1:0-3673 GCA_040752795.1 Cyanobacteriota bacterium | reverse complement strand
CCTCAGCTTTCGCACAAAATTGCTATTATGACGGATATTATCAACCCTGTCAAAAAACAACAGGCCAGAAAGTAGAAAAAGCTTTAAAATATGGAGCCCTTGGTGCCGGTGCCGGTTATGTTCTATCGGGTAAGCATAACAGAGGTACTAATATGCTAAAAGGTGCAGCCATTGGAACCGCAGCAAGTTTCTTTACTAAATAGTCATACAAGCCAATCACCTCATCATCCGACCTTAACACCTGCCTGAATTGATTCAGGCGTTTTTTTGTTTTTATTATTTTTATATATACTGATCCTTATAGAAATTCCATATTTTAGAAGCCGGGTATTTTTGCCAGAGCAGCATGAAAAAATACCTGGAAATAATTTAAAGCCATATATCGGTTACTTCCATGCATTGGTATAAATCTTTTTATATTTGTAATCATTTCCCCTAAATCCACCTTAGAAGGGGGTCTTCAATGTTTGCCCTGCTGACGGCGGGTTCATTTGCAACTTCGTTGTTGAGTTTTTCCAAGAAAACCAAATTTTAATTATTCAAAACCGCAAATTATACTTAATAACCACCATAATTACTGGTAAATCTTAAACTGTTCAGGGCTGATAAAGCTGAATTTAATAATTCTTCTTTATCTGCATCTTCAATTTTATTATTTTGAATATATTCTGGTAGTTTAGATAAAATAAATTCTACAGAATGTTTTGTATTATTGCCAGATTGTATTACCCCGATAAGTTTTTTAATATCTTCTTTTTCATTGATTAATTCAAATTGATCTAAAAGCATCAGGGCGTTTTCTTTAACAAGAGGATGAACGTCAGGTTTTAAAGCTTTGATTAAAGTTTCTTTTATTTGTTTACGGGCATTTTCTCTTAATCCGGGAGATTTTAGCTCCAGTGCGTGTTTAAGAATTGATTGTGTTTTATTAGCTATTTCTTCAGCATCTTTTCTTCTGAATGGTAGCCAGTCTGCTTTAGCTTCTTTTGATTTACTATATGAATTCAATCTGTCTACAACGACTACAAATAAAGCGTTTAATTTTATTAGTGTAATTGTTTTATTTTCGGTAGGACAGTCATAATTATTATTAACAACTTCACTGATTAAAGCTTTGCTAATAGGGTTAATATCATCAGAGCTTAATTTACCTGCTGAAATAGCATCAGCAATTTTAGATTCCAGAGCTGGAATTAATTCATGTTCACCTTCTAACACTTTATTAAGTATTTCTTTGGTTTCTGGGGCCAACCTGGTGAGTTGCTTAAGGGTATTACAGCAACTACCCTTGAATGGTATAGTATTGTTGGCTTTTAGAGAGATTTTCTTTGAGAACACATCTTTATTTGTTCCGAAATGAAGCCTGTTAATTGGCCTGAATTGACCATTATTCAATGTCTGTGGTTTTATATAGATTTTGTGATGACTGTTAATTTGATTTATCATTTGACCCCCCTTTTCCTACTCCGTTTTGAAGTAGTAAAAAATTTTTACTAATATATAATAAAATTTAATTTATAATAACCCTTTTGCTGAAAAATGCTTAACACAAGTTAACACTATATATGTATTGGTTTTTGCTTTTTGAGTTCTTATATCAAAACTGATCGTGTTGTTAAAGCCAAAATATAAAATTTAAATGATACATATTGCCGGACTTTTGAATTTATACTTTGTCCTGTTTGAATTGAATTTATTGATATTTTCAAAGATCAGCGAAAACTAAATTAAATATTTGAGTATTAACTTGTTCTACAAATAATTGTAGTAATGTTAATACATGTATGAAAAATAAGCATAATTGTAACAAAATTAACATAATCTGTATTTAATTGTTATAAGTTCATATTGCTGAAATCGTTAGAGGTTTGAGCTTTATTGATTGCATAACCGGATAATCAAAAGAAATTTAACTGCTTATAACAGTATTTAAAAAATGCTGCTGAGTTTTATGTAAGTATTGCAAAGATTTTAATGCCATATCAATAAAGAATTCTTTTTCTTAACAATTACTCAAATTAAATAACTTTATTGATGTATAGATATATAAAACGATAACAGTTACTGATTAAACCTATTATAAGATAAATAGTCTTAAAGACCGCTGAGTTTAATCGTTTTAAGAGTATTAGACAACAAATAGAAAAAAACATCTATTTATGGCATATTAAAGGATACATTACACTTAGCACAAAAGAACTATTGAAGGGAAATTATGGATTTTGATTCAATAAATGAACAAACTGTTTTAACGAAAGCGAAATATGAAACGGTGCAATTAATTAATGAAAGCCTGAACCTTAATAATGTATACTTAAAAGCCGTAGGAGAAAAGATCAGAAAAAATAATGAACGATTAAAAATGATTGGTGAAAATATTAACCAATCTAATAGTGAGCTATTTGATATAAGGGAAAACCTTCTAAATTATAATCTAAGTTTGAAAAATACCAGTATAGCTTTAAGTGATTATAATGATAATATTAGAGTTATTGGTAAGCACTTATTAGCAAAGAATGAATCTCTTGAAAGCATAAGTAAAAGTTTATTAGAACAAAATACTAGCCTTGAAGAAATAGGGAACGGTCTTTTAACAAACAATAAAACTTTAGAAGAGACCGGAGAGAATCTTAGAAAACTTAATATAGAAATGTTTCAATCTGAAAATAATTTTGAAGAAAAGGGTTCATTTCTAGAAAAGAAGTTTGAAGAAAAAACAAAAGAATTAAATATTTTAATAGAGAAGCTCGATAAGGCTAATGTATTAATATTAGAGGCAAATCAGCATAGAAATTATTTTCTTAATAGAATGAGTCATGAATTATTAACGCCTCTCAATGCCATTGTTGGTTTTTCGACAATGTTAAAAAAAGAGTGCTATGGGCCTCTTAATGAAAAACAGCGTTCTTATGCCAGTTTAATTGTTAATAATTCCGAGCATTTGACAAATATTATTAATGCTTTGTTTGATATTACATTGATTGATACAGATAAAATGAAATTTGAGCTGGAATTATGTTTTATTAATTCGCTTATTGAAGAGATAATATCATTTATGAAGATTCAATTTCTTAATAAAAAGATTACTATAGAATTTGAAGCCAATTCAGAAGTTGATGTTATTAAAGCGGATAACAAAAGAATTAAACAAATCATTGTTAATTTATTGTGTAATGCCATAAAATATACTCCTGATTCAGGAAAGATTAAGATAATGACGGAGAAATATTCTGATGACTCAATAAAAATAACTATTTCAGATAATGGTTGTGGCATAAACGTTAGAGACCTGGAAAAGGTTTTCGATGATTTTTACCAGTGTAACCCTGCAGAAGGAGAACTTAAAGAAGGCGTTGGTATTGGCCTGGCTTTGTGCAAGAGGCTGGTAAATATGCATGGTGGAACAATTGGTGTTGATAGTGAATTAAATACTGGAAGTTCTTTCTGGTTTATACTACCAATAAATATGTAATATCAAATTGAACTCAATAAAGTAATTATAACAATTCACGGAAGTAACAGATATATGGCTTTAAATTATCCTATAATCTGTAATCTATCGGTTACTTTCAAGGATCAGTATATTTTTCACTTTGACTGAATTTTAAATAAGGTTGCAAAAAATATATGAAACCTCTATTTTAGAAGTGTCCAAACTCCAAAATAGAGGTAT
>JBFMGH010000380.1:0-4204 GCA_040752795.1 Cyanobacteriota bacterium | reverse complement strand
ATTGTTTTTAAGAACAACGAAAAACCAAGGACAACTAATATAGTAATTAATAGTTTAATTTCTGACTTAATCATATAGATTCACCTGAATTATTTGTTACTTGGGGGGATTTATCATATTAATATATATCATTAAAGCTTAAATTTCATCAACAAAATAGTGTAAAAATTATTAATAAATTTTAATAAATAATTATATTAATCAATTAAAAGCTCCGATTCTGCAACAGGTTTCTTTGGCTCATTAGGGCTAAATACCCTGACATAATATTGCCCAGCCTTATATACAACAATTTTACCTCTTACTGCATTGTAGTTTGGATCTACGTCAACATCTAAAGTCTGTTCTACTTCTATCTTTGGAAACATAACTCCTTTATTATCCATTTTTATTAAAAGCATCTTTAATAAATCTGTCTTGAAATTTTTTGTTGAATAGATATAAAAATAAATAGTACTTTCTTTTTCAAAAAGAATATCACATTCTACACGAGGATTAAGACGGTCTAATGCCTTTTCCCAGCGGCTAAAGTATATATCACCTGGTGGTTTCTTGCCAAATACAACCACATTGGAAGACAATATGAACCCTATTATAATTATCATTAAAATCTTATTAGTCATTACTGGTTGTTTTATTTTTCAGTTCATTTATCCGATTTTTTACAACAGAAATCTTCTTGGTATCATCTGAAAGCAATATAAACTTTTCAAAGTTTTCAATGGCTTCTTTAAGATTATTATTTTTAACCAGAAATTCAGCATATTCATAATAACCCTCAGAATATTTTGGGGCAATTTCAAAAATCTTTTTATACTGGCTATCTGCTTCATCAGTACTACCTGACAAGTTTAATAACCTTGCTAAGTAAAGGTTTGCTTGAATATTATCTTTATCTTTTTCCATTATATCAGCTAATAAAGTTCTAGAATCTTCAAAGTTATCATTTTTTAAATATAGTTCAATTAATGATAATTGAACAGAACTATTATCAGAAGATAATTTTAAAGCTTTTTCATAATTTTTAATTGCTTCTTCACTATTCTTAGAAGAACTATAAATATTCCCCAGTGCAATATAAGCATTAGCATTATCTGGCTTCAACTTCAGGCTGTAATTTATTGAATCAATTGAATCTTCGATATTTCCAGAATCATATAAAATATAACCTTTTGCTAAAAAAGCCTCCGCATTTTCTGGCTTTAAAGCTATGTAATGTTCAATTGTTTCTAAAGCTTTCTTTGTATCTCCATTTCTTTTATAAGAATCTGTTAAGCCAGAATAGGCTTCAAAATTATTTGGGTCATTAATAACAGCCTGTTCAAAATACTTTGCGGCCTCTTCAAATAAACCAGAATTATATTTAATTTTTGCTAAATTATTTAAAGCTTTTGAGTAATCATTTTTTATTTTTAATGATTCTGGCTCATAAACTAAAGCCTGACGATAATTATTAATAGCATCTTCATAATTTTTTGAATTAAATTGTGCCTGAGCCAGAGCATATATTACTTCAATATCAGATGGTTTAGATACAAGCATTCCTTTATATAGGCTTATTGCCTGTGGATAATCTTTTGCAAGATGATAACTTCTAGCAAGTTCTTTTTTATATGTGTAATTCTCTGAATCAATTTTTGAAGAAATAATTAATTCATTTATAGAATCAACATACTTCTCTTGTTTCTGTAAAATAATTCCGATCATAAAATGCACCCGGTCATCACTTGGGTTTCTTTTAGAGAATTTCTGATACTGTTCAAGTGCTTTATTATAGTCACTCTTATCAAAATAAAGTTTAGCTAGGTTTATTTGGGCCTGATCAAAATCATCTTTAAGGCTAAGAACTTTTTTATAGGTATCAATTGCTGATTGCAGTTTGTTGTCTTTTTCAAAAGCATACCCTAAATCCGCAAGAGCATAGACATCTTCCGGGTTTTTATTTAATGTTATCTTTAAATTATCTATAGCTTCAGGATATTTTTCTATCATCAAATAAGATTTAGCAAGGTTATAATAATCATTAAAGCCTTCTGGATCTAATTCTTTTAAATGATTGTATGTACTCGCTGCTTCCATATATTGCTTCTCTTTCATTAAAGCCAGTGCCAGACCTTTTAATGCATCTTTGTGATCAGGATATGAATCAAGAAACTTTTGATATGCTTGTATAGCCAGTATTGGCTGACCTTTAAGGTCATAAGCCATGGCTAGATTAAGGTATGCAAAATCATATTGTGGAGCAAGAGTAAGCGCCTTCTTATAAGCAGTAATAGCTTGATCCATATTACTATGTTCCTGATAAATATTACCAATACTTATAAAGACAAATGCATCTGTCGGATCCAGTGTAGAAGCTTGAAGATATTGTTCAATAGATTCTTTCCACATACCTAAATCATTTAACACCTGTGCTAATTTTATGTGTGTCAAAATATCAGATGGACCAGCCCTAAGCGATTCTTCTAATTTTTCTTTTGCAAGATCTAAATTACCTGCCTGCAAATCAATAGTTGCATCATAATATAGCTTTAAAGCATCTTTTGATATACTATAAGCAACTGGAGATATTAATAATGAGCTGCAAAAGATTGCTATTGATAGCGCTGTATAGTAAAAACGATAATTAAATATGGCCCAACACTCCTTTAAAAAAATAATTAAATTATGATTAAGAATATTTTATAAGATGTTACAAGCAAAATAAAGTTTCCTACGCATGTAGTGATACGAAACTACACAAATTGTTGAATATGTATACATTTTTTGTTTACAGTTTACTAATTTCATTAATTATTGAATTTTCAAGGTTTTTTGCAGGTGCTGAAGAACCTTTATAATTTTGTATTAAAATTGCAAAAGTATAATATTTTCCGCTATTAGCTTTTAAATAACCCGTTATGCTGCTGATACCAGCCAGGGTTCCTGTTTTGGCCCACAGTCTATTTTGAAGATTCTTAAACCGATACTGAATAGTTCCTTGTTTGTATGGCTGGGCTAATGTTTGCTGAAAGGTCGAAAAGTATGATGTTTTATATAATTTAGAAAGAGCTAATGTCATCCAGTTGGCCTGAACAAGATCATTATGTGATGCACCACTACCATCAACAATTTCTTGTTTATCTGCACTGGCTCCAATGCTAGCATAATAACTTTTTAATGCAATTAAACCATTTTTTGTTGTTCCAGTTGTTTTTGAAAATTTATTACCTACTAGTTTTAACAATGTTTCTGCAGCCAGATTATCGCTTTTTTGATTCGTATAGCTTACTATATCTAACAATGAATGATTCACTGCTGCAATTTTTTCTGCATCATGAGGAATTTTTCCTGAAATAATGTTACCATTAAAGTTTATATTAGATTGTTTAAGTGCTTCTTTAAATCTGTAGATAAAATAATTTTTGGGTATTCCAGCAGGAATGTTTTTTGAAATACTCTTCGATATTTTTCCGGATATATATATATTTTCTGGATCAAGCCAAGGTTTTCTTTCAATTATAATACTGTTTAAGTTTGAAGAGATTGCATTATTAACTATTTTAACAGGGTAATAAGGATCTATTGATACATCAGGAGGAGAATTATATTTACCAGGTGAAACATTTACTTTGATAACATTATGATCCAGATTATAAGCTGAATATTTTGGCATTAAATAATTATTTTCATCATCCCACATCCAGCCAACACCCCAAGGTATATCATCTATTATATCATCATTAATTATTAATGACCCATTTATAGAACTAACTCCATTTTCTTTTATCTTTATGCAAAGATTTTTCAGGTCATTATAAGACAAAAGAGGGTCTGCTGACAGTTTAACATAAATATTGCTGTTACTTTTATCCTTATATACAACTGTAGATAAACTATAATCTTTACCTAGATACACCAATGATAATGGTGTAGTAAATACCTTAAGGGCAGATGCAGTATGTAAGAAATAATCACCATACCGCTGATAAACAAGTTTGCCTGTTTCTGCTTCTCTTATTGATACTGACACAAGAGCAGTATTACTTATTGAACTATTCTTAACTAATGTATCTAACCTTGTTTTAATATCTGTTTGAGCATAACAAACAAAATTAATTGAAAATACCAGTAATATAAATAAAACCATACTAATATATTTTATTAAGCTTCTATAATTTTCAAAAATCATTATTATATACTCCTGCTTTTTATCATATTTTTT
>JBFMGH010000379.1:0-2710 GCA_040752795.1 Cyanobacteriota bacterium | reverse complement strand
TATATTTAAAAGAACATTATCCTAATCAAAGCCTAGAATCAGCTCACCAGGATTATTTACATACGTTTAGAGCTAAAAAATTCAATAATATTAATGATTATTGCTCAGTTGCGTAAAACCTGTTATAGTGTGTTTTTGTCTGCGTAGCAGGCAAAAACACACTGCCTCTATAATCTGGAATCTATAAATTACTTTCAAGGATCAGTATAGCAAGTCAAAATTATAGTGTGTAAATAAACTATAGTAAGCATTATATAATCTAATTTAGCTAAAATAGTGCAGTACTAGTTTTATAATCAAGGTTATTTTGTTTGTTGACTAATTAATTACTTTGTACAGAAAAAGGAATAGGATCTCCTTCTCCGGGCAAAGTATCGTCATAGCTATCTTTATTATCATCAGAATCATTTGAATCATAACTCAGATCCTCATTAGTGGAAGAGTTATCGTCATTAGTATCAATATTGCCATCAATTTCAATATTTGTGGGGTCTGCACCATTGCCTCCTGGGGGTAATGGAGCATCAGCACCTATTACTGTGCCTTCTCCGGGCAAAAGGCCATCACCTGGGGTGTCTGGGTCTGGTGCCCAGGGCTTGCCAGGTGTTATGGAAGCATCTGCCGGAGCTTTAAATGGTTGAAAACTTCTATATTCTTCTTTAGTTTGATAAAGCATATCTTTAATTGTACTGCCAAAAGTAGTAAGGATACCAATAGAAACAATAACTATTATTCCCCAGATAACAGCGTTTTCAATTAATGATTGTCCTTTATCACTTGAATACATATTAACCTGCCTAAAAAAATTACCTGCTAAATTTATATATCGGCTTAAAGTAAATTAAATTAAAGGTAATAACTCAAATTATTATAAAAATTAATAGTTATTTAAGAGAAAGGATCTCGAAAAATTTAATGAGGTTACTTTTGCCCTTAACCAGCCTTTCTGCAACAAAGTTAACATTAACAATGTTTTTACATTGTTGATAAGTAGAGTCGGTTATTAGAATAGAAGTTGAATATTCCTTGTTAAGAGATTCAAGACGTGAAGCAATATTTACATTATCTCCTATTACAGTATAATCAAGAATTATGCCGCCTCCAAGGTGTCCAACAAGCATCTCGCCAGTATTAATGCCAATGCCAATATTTAGTTCCGGCCAGTTTTTTTTCTTCCATTCATGATTAAGTTCATCAAGACGTTCTGTCATTCTAACGGCAGCTTTAACGGCCAATTCAGCGTGGTTATTTTGAGGTATAGGGTCACCCCAGAATGCCATTATAGCATCACCCATGAATTTATCAAGTGTGCCGTTATATTCATTAATAATAATATTGACCATTTCATACATATACTGATTAAGTTGTGAAAATATTTCAGAAGATTCGCAATTTTCTGATATAGAAGTAAAGCCTCTCAGGTCACTAAATAGAACGGTTAATTCTTTCTTTTGACCTTCGTAGTTAATTAAAGTTGGGTCGTCAAGAAGTAATTTTTTCACCTGAGGGGAAACAAATTTGCCAAAAAGCCTATCGATCTCGTTTTTTAAAGCATATATAGTTTTATATTGCCATAAAAAAGAAGTTAAAGAAGAAACTAGAATTATTAATACTGGCCATACAACAGGCATGTTGAACCTAAAAGAGTGGTAATTGAAAAGTATAAATGATAAAAGAGTATACATTATACTCCCAATAAACATAAAAACAAATTTATTAGTGATTCTTTCGCTTAATAATACAAATTTACAGGTAAAGAGAGTAATTAAAAGGGTTATTATTGCGGTCAAATACCAGGGAAGGTCTGTAATAAAGTTTTCATATTTTCTTGAACCGCAATTTAAGTAATTATCTAAAACATTTGCTGTTATTTGTAGCCTATTAATTTTTTTTGCTGTGGGTACGGATGATCTTGCATCTGCTGATTCTCTATCTATTCCTAGAATTACAATTTTGCTTTTGAATTGTTTTTTATAAGCTTTTAAATTTTTTAGTATTTTTTTTCATTATCAACTTTTTCAAGAGTGGTTTCATTATTAATATATCTATTGGCAAGAATGAGGTCGAGTATATTAAAAGTTTGATACTGACCAAATTTATATTTAAAATTAATAGGGGTAAGGCCCTGTTTGTTGACAGGTATATTTCTACCAGCAACTTTAATATATTGATTAGTTAATGTAGCTTTATTGTCACCATAAATATTAATTAAGGGTGCAAAAGCAGCAGAAGATATGTAAGAGTTATCAACATCATAATGATATAAAGGTTTATAAGCTCTTACAACGTTGTCGTTGTCTATATTAATAAACCCTACAGTTATTAAAGAGAAAACTTTTGAAAATGTTTCAGGAATATTTGTAAAGTTACAGAAAGAGATGTAGTCCATAAGAGAAGAGTTATAAGAAACATCAGGGGTAATATTAACAGTTAAATTTTCAGGAATATGATAATCTGACTTTTTTTTAATAGAAATATTATAGGCCTGTTGGGCTAAACCATAGTTGCCTAGATATTGCCATTGAGTGTCACAAGATTGAGGAGTCAGGCCAAGGTAATTACAAACATCAAATTGTTTATTTCTAACAGGTTTTACGCAACTGAGCAATAATCATTAATATTATTGAATTTTTTAGCTCTAAACGTATGTAAATAATCCTGGTGAGCTGATTCTAGGCTTTGATTAGGATAATGTTCTTTTAAATATAAA
>JBFMGH010000378.1:0-9918 GCA_040752795.1 Cyanobacteriota bacterium | reverse complement strand
TTTTTTTTTGTGGGGTTTTTTTTGTGCTTCTTTGGCTGAAAAAAACACCCTATAATAATTTAAATCCATATATCTTTTACTCTCGTGCATTGGTATAAAAAACGTCTGATGACATCCCTGCCATCAGACTTCTATATATTTAGGGTGTTTAGTGTGTAGGATAGGCTAGAAAAAGGTTATTTGTTTAGGTTTTCTAATAATTGTTCTAATTCACAGCGGTCCATATGACTTTTTAACAGATATCCGACTATCATCGCTGAAGCTATTAGTTCAGTTTCTTTCATACCTATTTTTTCTCTTGATTTAGTTATATGTTCAGCATATTTATGCATCACATACAGCACTTTTACGTCCATACGATCGCTCATTAAGTTTCCAGTTTGATCAGGATCTTCAAGGCTACGTAAAAAACTTTCAGCTACTTCAATTTTATTTATCATTGTTACACCCTAAATTAGCCTATCTTTTTTACAATATCACACTAATCTATTATTCTAGTAGCCTCTAAAGTAGTATCTTTATATTACCCTCAAAGATAACATCAGATAAAATTAATTTTTTGTATTACTCTCACCGTACATTAAATTTAATTAGCGCATTGTTATTTAAGTTCAATTACATTTTTTAATTTATCTTTAGATGTTAATTGCAAATAGCTTTTTTGTGCTTCGTATAAAATCTCTTTAAGTTGATTTTGGGTAAAATATTTTGTTTCTATTACTGGGTGGTAAATATCATATTGTGAATAATCTCTACTAAGAATTTTTATTCCTAACTCTTTAGCGTTATCAAAAACCCTTGTTCCAGGAAAAGGAGTTAATAAACCAAACACAATGCCTGTTTTGTATTTTTTATAGAGGCTTAAAGCGTATTCAATGTTTTTTTTAATTTGATTTATATCTTCACCTGGCAGGCCTAAAATAAATGAACAGAAAGTTCTTATATTATATTTGTATGCTAATTTCAAAGCACTATCAAGTTTTTCAAGAGATAAATATTTACCAATGCTTTTTTGGGATTCTGATGAGGCTGTCTCTACACCAAAGTGAAGCCCTTTACAACCACTATAAGACATAAGCTTTATTAATTCTTTATCTACACAGTCAGCCCGTGCCGAACATGTCCATAAAGATTCTGGCATATTATTTTTTAACCCCTTGCAAATATCAACAACTCTCTGCTTCTTAAGCATAAAGTTATCATCCATAAAATTAAATACCCTGAAATCATTGCTATATAATAGATTAATTTCTTCCAGAACATTTTTAGCAGATCTAAACCTGACTTTTGCATCTCTAAAAGCACTGGCTGAGCAAAAAATACACCTGGCTGCACAACCCCTGCTGCTTATTATACTTATCGGGTCAATATAAGAATTAATATCAAAAACAAACCTGTCTGGAAATTCTATGTTATCAATATCAACAATACTCTCCGGCAAAGAATGTAGTGTTTTACCATCTCTTCTGAATGCAATGCCATTAATATGATTAAAATTAGAATTATTTATAATAGCTTTGCATAGATCTAAAAAGCTTTTTTCTGCTTCGCCTATTGCTATAAAATCAACAAAATCATATTTTAAAGCTTCTTCAAAACAAAAGCTCGGATGCTGCCCACCCATAACAATTTTTATGGTATCTGAAAAGCTCTTTATTAACTTTGCTATTGTTAGAGCTGTTACATAAGTATTAGTAAGACAAGTTATTCCAACTACAGCAGGATTGTGTTTATTTATAGCTTCTTTAAGAGTAGAGATATTTGTATTTTTTTTCTCAAAATCAATTGCAATAACATTAAACCCATCTTTTTTAAGTTTGCTGGCAAGATAACACAAACCAAGTGGTGGTGCCGCAGGCCCATAAACAATTGTTGTTTTATTTGGTTTAGGTTGCGGGGGGTTTATTAAAAAAATTGTTTCCATTAATCTACCCGAATGGATTCCAGTTTAATATAATTAATTCATTCTTTTCCAGCTCTTTTAAAGCTTCCATTATTTTATTATAATTTTTTCCGGGGTCTTTACCATCGCTAATTTTGTCATAACTATCAATAATATTTTCAATGGTATTAAAGCCATCAATTAAATTCCATATTTCAGCAAAATGATCACGTAAAATTACCTGCTCGCAATTATGAGTTAATAGTTCAATAATGTTTTTACCTTCTTCGTCAAAAGAAAGTTTCCAGAATTGAATATACTTTTGAGGTTTGCATTCAAGCATTAGGTAACTCTTTTAAAATCCACCCATATCTAAATTACCGAACATGTTTTGTTTAAGCATAGTGTTAATAGTATCAGGATTTATTTTACCCTGATTCGCAGGGTTTTTCATATATTCCATCAATTGATAAATATTGTTTCCCTGCATTCCATTGCTATTTCCCCCGGTAAACATACTTAACATATCCATTGATGAATTATTTTTATCTTTTTTGTCATCATCATAATTCAACAGATCTATTTGACTGTTTAACGTAAGGGCTTTAACCAGTTTAGCTACTGACTCAGGGTCAAAGTCTTTTGATGGGCCATTCTCAGAATTGTTCGAATCTGCCAGTTTATTAATAGTTCTTAATGCTGAAGGGTTATTAGCTAACAAATTAATCAGGTTATTAAGCTCATCTGGGCTAATTTTATTTTCTGCAGCTACCTGGTTTATTTTAAGTTGTTGCTCCTGGGTCAATTGAACTGAATTAAATTGGTTTGAATTAACTCCTGTGTTAACAGTCTGATTATTAACCTGTGGTTTATTGTTTTCTATAATACTTATATTAGTATTTCGATGTTTTTTATATGTTTTTGGATCAAGAAATTTAAGGCCTTCTCTTGCATATTCAATTAATTCCTGATTATCAGCGTTTTTAATTATCTCTACATATAGCTCTTTAGCCTGATCTACCTTCTTTAACTTAACAAGTGATATCGCCAGATAATACTTGGCATGATAGTCTGCCGGATTAATTTGAATTATTTTATCCATTATGTTGGCAGCTTTCTGATAGTTACCCTGACGATATTCTGTAACACCTATTTTAAAAGAATATGGCATATCCTGGGCATTAACCCAGGTGATATTACTGCTAAACAGTATCAATCCAAAAATTGTTATTATTATTGTCTTCTTCATATTTATCTTATTACGTAATAAAACTACCGTGTTTAAGATAATACATTTTTTATTTGACCGCATCAAATATTTAAATGATTTATTATAATTATATTCTTTTTCCTTTATAAATCTAATTATCTTTACAAAAACAAACTGCCGTTCTTTTTCGGCAGTCTGCTAATTATATATTCAAATGGTGGATTGTTTTTACAGATCTACATACTTTCGAAGCTTGCTTCTACGTATGATTCTGAATTAGTTTCATCCAGATCCTGGTAACTTGAAGCTTCGTCAATAACCCAGCCTATTGGTATTAAGACTACTATTATTAAAACGAAGGTGCAAATTATGTTTGTGATTGTACTCATTTAAATACTCCTGTTTTGATCTGGAAAAGTTGCTTTCTCTTGCTTACATTCTTATAATAAATTATTTCAAATTTATATTCAGTGATCTGAGTACTATTTTATTGTGATTCAGGTCACATTCAGCTTATTGTATGTTTTGAGCATATTATAAATTTCTAAATATACTCCTATAAGGAAATAAGCTGATCTCTATTAATGATTTTGGAGGAAAAATTTTATTAAATTCAATTATTTTTATACCTGATTATTTTGATTTCAGTTATGTTTGCATATCTCATTTTAATCAATTATAGGGCAATTAATGGCTCGAAAAGCAACACCCCTTGATATTTTTTATTTCAACTGATATTAATTATAAATATTACCTAATTCTAAAGGCTTAGTTCAATTGGAGCACAATATACATTAATAATAATGTGCCATTTTATTGAATAGCCAGCATTCTATTTATGGAATTAATTGCCTTTAGTGCTATTTCAGGATCAACAATTACTTCATTGGTTCCATTAATAAGGCAACTATAAACCTGATCGAGCGTATTTTTTTTCATATTTTCACAAACAGCTTCGCCTGTCGGCAATATAAAGTTTTTATCTGGCATTTGCTCTTGCATATAAAGCAATATGCCAACCTCAGAGCCTATAATAAAATCTTTAACATTACTTTCTTTGGCATAATTTAAAATGCCACGGGTGCTTCCAGTATAATCTGCAATATTAATAACATCAGCCTGACATTCAGGGTGAACTAAAACAAGTGCATCAGGATATTCTTTTTTTGTTTTAAGAATATGCTCTGGTTTAATACGCCAGTGTGTAGGACACAAACCATCATAAAGAATAAAATCTTTTTCAGGAACAAGTGATGAAACATAGCCTCCAAGACCTTTATCAGGAACAAAAATAATCTTTTTATCCGGTAAAGATTTCACCACATTAACAGCATTAGCACTGGTACAACATATATCACTTTCTGCTTTTATTGCAGCTGTAGAATTAACATAACAAACCACTCTGGCATCAGGATTTTGCATTTTAAGCTCTATAAGATCATCAACTTCAATCATGTCTGCCATCAAACAACCGGAAGCTTTATCGGGTAATAAAACCTTTTTGTGTGGAGATAAAATTTTGGCTGTTTCAGCCATAAACTGCACACCACAAAACACTATTACGTCTGCATCTGTTGAAGCTGCTTTGCGACTAAGGTCTAAAGAATCTCCAATATAATCTGCAATCTGATATAAATTGGGACGCTGATAAAAATGAGTTAAAATTACTGCATTTTTAGATTTCTTCAGTTTATTAATTTCTTGTATTAGCTCTTTTTGTCGTGACATTGTTATTATTTCTCTTTTTATATCGGATTTAATTTACCATAAATCTCATTGTTGAAAAACTACTTTTTAAAATAAAGAATATTTACAGATCCTTCTTGAAAATTTGCAGTTAAATAAAAAAATATAGTTATTATCATTGCCTTAACAGAGCCAGTGCATATATTTCAACAAATCCTATAAGATATACTCACACCAATAGAACATTGACAACTGTTTGCCTCTAATTTTACTTGTATTTACAACTATGTAGCCTTAACTTCTTGCAAATGAAGATTTTTCAACCATCTAATTTCTCTATTTATAAATACATATGTTATTATACAGGCCACAAAGTCTGCTATAGGTATTGAATACCATACACCATCAAGGGCAAAATATTGTGGTAATATTAAAATAATAGGAACCAGTAAAATTATTTGCCTGAGTGCTGCAAAAAAGTTTGCTGGTAATGGTTTTTTAAGAACCTGATACAAACCAGCGCCTGTTGTTTGAGCAGCAACAAAAGGCATTGAGCAAATCATTAATCTTATTATATTGCCCCCATAGTTTATAACATCAGCATCAGGACTGAATATAGCGAGTATAGCCGAAGGCACTATCATTACAACGAACCAGGCCAGAGAAGCAATACCTGAAGCACCCAGCATTGCAAGTATTACTGCGCGTTTTGCCCTGAGATATTCTTTTGCTCCAAAATTGAAACCAATAACTGGTTGCATTCCCTGAATAACTCCTATAACGGGCATAAGTATAAACATTATAATCCTAAAGCCAATTCCAACTATTGCTAAATAAATGCCTGCATCTACTCCAGAATACTTTACTACTGATATATTAACTATAAAATGCATTACACCTATACTAAACTGCCTCAAAAAAGATGCCATGCCAATATTTAATATTTCTTTCATTATAGACAAATCAGGTTTAAAAGTATCTCTGGTTATCTTAATTTTTGATTTACCAGATACAAAATAATAACTTATAACAATAAAAGCAAGCAAATGACCGCTTATTGCAGACAATGCTGCACCCATTATACCCATTTTAAATATACAAATTAAAATTGTATCCAGAATTATTATTAATAGGGCTACAGCAAATACTATTAACATCGAGGTTACTGGCTTGCCTTCAGCCCTGATAAAATTGTTAGTGCTAATAGTAAATATTACAAAGAAACTACCTGAGATCAAAAAAGATATAAATGTGTATGCATAAGGATAAACATTATCAGGTGTTCCCAAAAAAGCCAGAATATCATTAAGAAATATCAAACCCAGAGAAGTAATTGTTATGCCGATAACAAAATTAAGTATAAGAACATTTCCAAATACCTTTTGGGCCCGTTCAAAGTTTTTTGCTCCCATATCAATAGACCATATAGCTGCTCCACCAACGCCAATAGTGTTTGATATTGCACTGAAAAGCATAAATATTGGTAGAGCCAGGGTCGTTGCTGCCAGGCCAAGAGTCCCTACAAACTGACCTACAAATATACTGTCAGCAATAGTACATATTGCTATAGCAAGCATTCCAAGCGTTGCAGGTGCTGAAAATTTTAATAATAACCTGCCAATTCTTTCTTCTAAAAATAACTTCCGGTCTATATCCATAAATAGCTTCTCTTAGATAAACAAGAATAAAAGTCTTTAATATTATACTCTTATACGAAAATAATATTCACAGAAAAGTATTTAAGTAGCTCAACCTGTTTATATTAAAATGCAACCAAAAAATAAACATCTGTAAACTTTAACCGGACAATTTACTTACCATGGGGCTTAAAATACTTGGTCTATAGCCTTCTTTAAGCCTTAATTAATTCTAACACAGGCATAACTAATAAACAGAAGTTTTTCTTTTATTAAACTTTATTTAATAATACATTATAGCCATATCTATACCTCAATAGGCCTTATTTTTATAAAAATAATTAAATATTACGGTTTAAATATTCTGAAAATAACGCTAAAATGATATTAAAGAGGGGGTAAATAATCTCAAATTTAGAGGGGGCTAATAAGAGGTTATTGAGTGAGTAAAAATTTACCTGTAATATTTTTTATAGCTTTGCTCTTTGTAATAATAATTATTACAAATCCTTTTACTGCCGAAAAACGCAGTATTGTTTTCGATATATTAGTTAAATACGAAGAGCAAAATAGTCTTGCTACCAATATTGAAAATCTTTCTAAATCAGAAAAACTTGAACTGGCCGAAGAATATATTAATACAGCTAAAGAAATTACAAGATATGATAAATATGATAAGGCTATTGAAATTACTAACAACGCTATTTTTATTAACCCTGATTATGAAAATATCTATAGCCAGCTAAGTAACCTGTATCTATTAAGGGCATATTACAATGCTAATAGTAATAAAGAAAAAGTAGTTGATTCCCATGATTATACTCTAGCTGTCGAATATGCTGAAAGAAACATTAAAAAGTTTCCTGAATCAATCAAAAGTTACGACGGGCTTATTAGCACTTACGTTTTCGTCGATAACTATGACAAAGCCCTGGAAACTGCTAAAAAAGCTTGCTACTCTGATCTAAAATTTAAACACCTCTGCCACAAAGTTTCAGATTTGTATCTGATGAAAGGTGAAAAACAACAGGCAATTCAGTTCTATAAAGAGTTAGCACAAAAGCATAAAAACTCTAATATAGCCTGGATTTATAAAGAAATTGGTAATCATTATGAATATCAGGGGCAATGTGAGCAATCGCAAAAATATTACAAAATGGCTTATCAAATGCACTCAACTTCAGAAAACTTGCAATTATTAACTACACACTGTAACAAAAAATTACAATCGATTAATGATAACTAAAATCAACTCCTTTTTCTCTGATAGCTTTGTTAATTTATGTATACCTTAATTACAACTAATTAAGTGATATTGTATTATATTTTATTTGCATATCCTCAATCGGTGTATAATATTATATAATGTAACAAGTGGGTTCATGTCAGTAAGTTAGGTTTGTATATAGTTTGCACAAACTAATTATTTATGAGTAAAGAACGTAACCCAAAAGAATTTTTTGAGAATAGGGTGCTGCAACTAAATAATAATGCACCTATTTTTGGCAAAATGGTTAGAAAAAGGGTTATTGAAGAAATTTGTGCAACTAAATTTGTTGGCTGGTATAGTGAAAAGATCTCGGCTGTTATGGCAGGGCTTAACAATAGCGATAAAACAGTTAGCAAAATTGCTGAAGATCACCTATTGGAACTTGATCCAACAAATGACAGTCAATTTATTACTGCAATTTGTGACTATTATATTGAAAATAGAGACCCTAAACTATTAAAAATAATCCGAAAAAAAGGCTATACTACTGAATTCGAGGACTATTTTAAAAAAATCGAATTTGATTGCGGTGTTTTTGGTGTCGATCAAGTTAAAGACATAATAAACGATTTACCTCTCGATAAAACATTCTTTGTCTATATAAATACTGATATTCCTGACCTAACAAAGTTTGTTAAAAACCTCCTTAAATGCAAAATCAATAAAAAAAATATTGAGGAAGTTTTTAATATCTTCATTAATGATTATCATTCTTATTTTTGTGAGTTTATTGAAGAACACTTTGCCTGCCTGAGCTTTGAACAAAAAGTTATTTATATTGAAAGCATACCCAAACTAAGAAAATTTGAAGGTAGCAAAGAAGTTTATTTGAAAAACATTATTCAAAAACTTGATCAAGAAATCAAAAAAGATCCTTCTACTTGTAATGCAATGTTTTTATTGCAAAAATACAATGAAAATATCTTTAATGATTGGATGCTAGAACTTTTAGTTCGCAACAGACCTACTCTAACTATGAAAAACGAACTGGCTCTATGCAACCACTTTAAAGAATATGATAAAGTCAGAGACTATTTAATGAAATTTACACTTGAAGAACTCTGCCAATATTATCCGTTCTTTGTTAATACTCCCATTGAATGTATGTTTACCCAGAAACTAAGAATGGTTATAAAAAGACAAAATTATAACTTTGACTTTAATCTCGTAAAAGACTTTATGGAAGTTATTGAAGAAAACCTTAAAATTGAAATTTTTAAAATGCTTTCAAATTTCTCTACTCCACAATTTTATGATGTGGTTCTTTATCAGCTTAATAAAATTACTAACTATTCTGACGAAGAAAGAAGAATCTTTCTTGAAGAAATTATACCTTTTTATGTGCCTATGTATTCAAGATTAACAAAAGAACAACAAGTTAATGCTATTGAAAACCTCCCTGATCTCGATTTACCAGCACTTACATTCTTTGTTAACTCAATATTAAGAATGAAAAACAAACAAAATATTGTTGTTTATCTTGAAAACCTGCTAAAATCAAATAGATTTAAAGACCATCAGAAATTCGTTATTATTGAAACAGCTATTAACCAGATGCCTGACCTGCCTGAAATATCTAAAATTTTTGGTGCTGTTAAACCTAAATATGAGTCTAAACTCGATGAACTTCTCTTGTTACTTGAACAATTAGAATATGAATGCTCCAGACAATATATTAGAGACGACAGAACTGGCCATAATAAAGAAATTGACCGCCAGAGAGAAAAATTAATTCTGGAAATTCAAAAAATTGACCTTGAAAAAGCTATCGAAATCTTATTGCCTCACTTTGATGAAAAAAATTACAGACTTAAAAGAGATGTTAAAAAAATATTGATGGGAACAAAAGTTGGCTATAAAATACTAATTCCATATGCCTTTACATCCGGCTTTGATAACAAAGACCTCAGAGACTTCGCTGTAGAATTATTAAATCAAAGAATTCAACCCTACCTGCCTTATAAACCAGTTATTAAAATTAGAGCAGAATATTTAAGATATGTAGAACTCTTCCTTTCTGAAAAAGATTTAACTTTTAGAAACCTAGCCAAAAGTATTAAAAGTTGTAACATTGTTATTGAAAAGCCACCACTTATTGAACAACGAGCTCAACAAACACACCCACGAGGCTTTTAGCCCACTACTTACCATTGTTAGTATTAAATGTAATTCGTACACTTAATGTAAATAAGTGTAAATAATACATTTAATACTAACATTTTCTACTATATTT
>JBFMGH010000377.1:0-11934 GCA_040752795.1 Cyanobacteriota bacterium | reverse complement strand
CCGAAAAGAAATTAATGAATTTAAAGGCTATTTAAAAGGTGTTTAAAGATTATTTAAAAGGTTATTTTTAATTATCAGAAATTCTCAAACTCCATGAATTTTTTCTCAAACTTCGCGACGGGTTATAATAATTATAACTGTTTAAACTATTGGTTGCTTTATACCTGTTCTCTGTTCTGTTAAACGCCTATTAATTTCTTCTATAGGTAATGCCATCTGGCCTTCTGTTCTGCCCACAAACAGAGCTGCTGATATTTCACCCATTATATTTACTGCTGTTCTAAACATATCTAATAACCTATCAACACCCATAATAAGAGCTACGCCTGCAGCTGGCACGCCTATTCCTTGAAGCACGGTTAAAAGCGTGACGATACCTGCACTTGGCACACCCGCAGCACCAATTGCCGCCAGTGTAGCTGTCAAAACGACAATTAACTGCTGCTCTAAATTTAAATGTATACCAAATACCTGAGCAATGAATACAGCTGCCACACCTTGATATAGTGCTGTTCCATTCATATTTATTGTTGCACCCAGTGGCAATACAAAACTTACAATATCTTCTTTTACATATAAATTTTCTGTTGCATTTTTCATTGAAACAGGAAGCGTTGCAGAACTGCTGCTTGTTGAAAACCCAACTAATATTGCGTCTTTAATACCAACAAAATAGTTCCTGAATCCTAAACCAGATAACTTTATTACAAGACCATAAGTAAAAACTGCATGAACAGTCAGACCAATTAATACTACAAGGCTATATTTTATCAGGGCAATGAAGACATCAACACCAAAGCTACACGTTACGACCATTATTAGCGAAAATACACCATAAGGGGCAAACTTCATGGCAATATTGACTATCACAATCATGATGTCATTTACCCCATCAAACACCTTTAAAAGGTGTGCAGATTTATCAGCATCTATAAAAGATAGGCAGATACCTATCATAAGTGCAAAAAATATGACAGGTAACATATTGCCTTCTGCCATATCTTTTATAGGGTTCTTTGGAACTATATTTACTATTATATCTCCAAAGGATTGCTTTGAAGATTCTTTCATTTCTTGCTTTGTCGATACTGCATCTTTATTTGATTCTATTAACTGTTCTTTTAGTTCACTACTAAAACCTGCACCCGGTTGCACCAAATTCGCAAAAGTCAGGCCTATTGATACAGCAAGACCGGTAGTAATTAAAAAATAAGCTATAGTTTTAGAACCTATTCTTCCAAGCTTTCTCGGATCTCCAAGGCTTGCAACACCTAAAACAAGCGAAGCAAATACCAGTGGTATTACTACCATCTGGATCATTCTAATAAAAACATCTCCAAACGGTTTTACAATACTCAAAATTAATGCAGAAGTATCTGGATCTACTACGTGAAAGTTATTTGTTAATAAATTTAAACCAACACCGGCGACTGCTCCGGCAAAGAGCATTATAAAAATCTGATAATAAACTTCTAGTTTTGTCCACCATCTAAACAAAGTTGTTACCTCAGTAGAGAAATAAATTTAGCGATTTCTTCTTCAGTATTATAAAAATGTGGAGAAATACGCAAATTACCGCCCCTCAATGAAAGTTGTATGTTGTTATCAATAAAATGTTTATAAATATCTTCAATTGCTCCAGGAGCCTTAAAGCTGATTATACCAGAACGATGGGAATCTGCAACAGACCCAATAATTATATATCCCCTCTTTTTTAAAGCCTCGAGAGCTAATCGGGTTAAATAAAGAATTTTTCTTTCAATTTTTTCCATTCCTACAGAATTAAATAAATTTAAGCTGGCTCCGAGCGCAACTATTCCCATCATATTTAACGAGCCTTCTTCAAATTTCCTTGCTGATTCATGCAGCTCAAAATTAATACTGGTAAAACATAATGGGTCTTTAACACTTTTCCAGCCCAGAGAGGAAGGAAATAAATAGTTAAGATATTTTCTATTACAATAAAAAATACCGGCCCCTTCAGGGGTTAAAAACCATTTATGGCCATCGGCAGATAAAAAATCTATTTGTAAATCTTTTACATCTATTTTTAACGCTCCTAGTGATTGTATGGCATCAACATTAAAGAATATTTTTCGGCCATATTCCTCACTTTTTGATATACATAAACTACCTATAGATCTAAGATCGTTTCTATATCCACTGGAAAATTCCACACTACTTACTGATACTACACGGGTATTTATGTCAATGGCTTCTGCTATTCTTTCAACAGGCACCTGACCATTAATTGATTCAACCAGTTTTACTTTTACACCTTTCTTCTCTAATCCCATCCAGGGATATACATTTGCTGGAAATTCTATGTCTGGCAATACAACATTGTCTCCAGATTGAAAATCAAGACCGTTAGCTACAATAGAAATACCCTGAGATGTATTTTTAATATATGCAATTTCATCTGCATCAGCATTTATAAATTCGGCCATTCCTTTGCGAATTTCTTCACTTTTATTAAACCAGTTTTTATAATGCCTGTCTCCGTATTTAATAAGGTCTGAAAGATATTCATTGACTGCATTAACTGAATCTATATGAATAGGAGCAACTGCAGCATGATCAAAATAAATTAAATTTTGAGTTACAGGAAATTTTTCTCTTATTTTATTAATATAATCTAACTCTATCATTTTACATAATCAAAACCGGGTTTAATTCTGTCTGAATCGGATGCAAATCAACGTAATTTTCCACAAGCTTAATATTATTGCCCTGCTTTAAATTTTCAACTGATATGCTGGGGCTAAATGGTATTATTCCAAGACATGAAACACCATAATTAAGCGCTATTTTGGTTGAAATATCTTCAATATGTTTTATATCATCAATTTTTTCAGAGCAGGTTAACACAAATCCAAGAATATTTGTTTCTTTTAGTTTTAAAAGGGCTATAGCCTGAGTAGTAAATTCATATGGCATTAGTGCAGCACTAGATACCAATATTACAGGCCATTCCAGGGCTTTGGACAAATCAGTTACATCTAATACTGGTGTTTCAAAAGATAACGGCGCAGGCGTACTGCCAGGAGATTCAAGTAAAACAGGGTATGCCATATTTTTACAGGCCCTTATTAGTTGACCCCAATGACCTTTGTTAGAAAAGCTCCAGTCATTTATATATATATTGTCATAATAAGGCTGTCTTTTAGTGACATGAACATAATAGTCCTGATCTTTATTATCAGCCGAAAAAGTATAGGGCTTTACTGCCTCTACTCCTAGGCTCGTTGATAACATTGAGCCAGCTAGACCAGCACACAAAAAGGTTTTGCCGGAACGAGGTATGGGTGAGGTTACAATTATTCCTTTTGGCATAGAATTTTTTGCCTTTTTAATTTGTTATAAAGGATAGTATAGCATTAATAAAAAATAACAGATGCAACCTCTTATGTATAATATTAAAGAGTGATTTTACTTAATAATATCTTGAGTAGAAAAATCCCTACTTCGATAGTTTAATGAAAGTGAGTGATTTTACCTGACAACATTACATATAAAAATCTATTCATCAATAGTTATATAAGAGTGAACTTTTGCTTAACCATATTTATTTCAGGAGTAAAAAATGAACGATCAATTAAAAGAAAGAATTTTACAGGAAGCTAATGAAATTGACGGTAAAATGAAATTAACCTGCACTCAGGCTTTTAAAATTTCCGAGGACTTTAACTTAAAAAGAAAAGATATTGGAGATGCCTGTAATGAATTGAAAATAAAAATATATTCGTGCCAGCTTGGTTGCTTTTAGGCTATTATAGGTTAATAAATGAAAATAATTGTTGTTTCAGGTTCTTATAGCAAAATAGGGAAATCTACACTTGCTGCTAATATTGAAAATCAGCTGAAACACTTTAATGTTAAAACCATTAAAATTGGCCACAACAAACCTAAAGAACATAAAAATGTCATCTTATTTCAAAATATTCCGGAAGGGCTCAAATATATTAAAGTGCTTCAACAACAAAACCCGCTAGATTTTCTTATTATTGAAAGTAACTCTATTCTTGATTATATTGATGCAGATCTTGTAATTTTCCTTAGAAACTATGATAAACCAGAAAAACAATCTTCTAAAATTGCTATAGAAAAGGCTGATATTATTATTGATAAAAATCTTGATTTCACAACAATTGACTCTATTATTTCTCAAAAACTCAAAACCACGATTATTAAAGATACTATTTTAAATCAATATAATTTTATGTTTAATTAATCTCATTTCGAGTAAAATAATATTATGAGCAAATTACCAGTAATTGAATTATGCATAACTTAAACATTATTCAAGACTATTCTGTAAATATGCAAACACCGGCTTAAAAGACCCGTTCAATAGGCCTTTTGCCCAATTGCTGACTGAATCATTCATTCAAGTTATTTATATTTAAAATTAAGTTGCTCAAAGTTCTTAATAAACTAAAAACTACTATTGTTATTACTTTTTTATGTAGGTGCTATACATTTGTTACTATGAAGTGTAATGACTGCAACAAAGAAATAATTGAAACAAAAGGATTCTGTCTGGAATGTGGTAATAATTTAAATTGTTCAAAAAAGTTTAAAAATAAAAAATCTAAATGCCCGGGTGTTACTTTTGAAGAACAATATCTAAAATTGCTAGAGAACATGCCTCTTGCTGTTGCTATTTATACTGTTCAAAACAACGGCAATGATTTTATAATTAAGGATTTTAATAAACATGCTGAACTTATAGAAGAGATTCAAAAAGAATCTATTATTGGTAAAAATGTTAAAGATATTTTTCCATCAGTTGTCGAATTTGGCTTATATAATGTTTTTCAAAGAGTATGGAAAACTGGTATCGCAGAAAGGCTTGAGAGCAAAGCCTATAAAGATAATAGAATATCCGGGTGGCGCGAAAATACTGTTTACAAACTCTCTAATGGCGATATTGTTGCCGTATACCACAATTTAACAGAAAAGGAAACAGCACTTAAAACCTGTCAGGAATATGCTAATAAACTTCAGGCTATTTATGATACTGCCTTAGATGCCATTATACTAATTGATGAGCAGGGCCTTATTACATATTGGAACAAAGCTGCTGAAAACATTTTTGGTTTTTCTTCACAAGAAGTGCTTTTTAAACCTATAATTGATTTTATTATCCCTGAAATCAATCATAAATTTTATTTAACTAACCTTGGCAAAATTCATTCAGATGAAGATAACGAAATCTTCGGCAGAGTTCTTGAAATACCTGCTCTTACCAAAGATAATAGAACTATTACTGTTGAATGTGCTTCTTCCAGTATTATTATTGATAATAAATGGTATGGCCTTGGCATTATTCGCGATATAACAGGTAGAAAACAGGTTGAAGAGCAATTGCGCCTTACCCAGTTTTCTGTAGACAGTTCTCCGGATGAAGTTTATTTAATTAACCCTGATGCCAGTTTCTATTATGTTAACCGATCCGCTTGTATATCTTTAGGTTATTCTCTTTATGAAATGCTTCAGATGGGAGTCGGCGATATATGTCCTGACCATAATGACGAAAGCTGGAGTTTAATATGGAATAACTCTAAAGACAAAGGCTATTTTGAGCTTGAAGGTTATCATATTAGAAAAAATGGCTCTAAATATCCTGTTGAAGTTATTACTAAATATATTAAGTTTGAAGGTAAAGAATTCGTTTTTGCTAACATTCATGACACGACAAATCGTAAAAAGCTTGAAAATGAAATAATTAAACATAAAAATAACCTTGAAATTCTTATTGATGAAAGAACTTTTCAGCTGCAAAAAGCCTACGATGAACTTGAATTATTATATTTAAAATTAAAAGATGCTAATAAACATAAAGACCGATTTCTTTCTACAATGAGTCATGAGTTAAGAACGCCTCTCAATGCCATATTAGGCTTTACGCAATCTCTTGAGAAACAATATTTTGGCCCTCTTAATGAACGACAACTTGAATATGTCAATCTGGTCTACAATAGCGGTCAACATCTTTTGGCTTTAATTAACGATATACTTGATATCTCTAAAATAGATTCCGGTGCAATTAAACTTCAAATAGAAACCATATCTCCATATGCTTTTGTTGAAGATATTGCTGATTTAATGAAATCACAGTTCGAAAAGAAAAACATTAACCTGGATATCTACGCTCAAAATAGTTTGTCACTTATTGAAGCTGACATACAGAAATGCAAACAAATTATGTTCAACCTCTTAAACAATGCTGTTAAATTTACTGAAAATGATGGACGGGTTTATATCGAGATAGAAGCCTGTGACACAGAATATATTAAATATTCAGTTACAGATACAGGCATAGGTATTGAAGAAAAAGACCTCAATAAAGTATTTATGGAATTTCAGCAACTTAAACCGACCAGAGATCAAGCACTGGGCGGCACTGGCATTGGCCTTGCTCTGTGTAAAAGGCTCGTTGAATTACACGGGGGCAAAATAGGTCTCGAAAGCAAAATCAATGAAGGTAGCACTTTCTGGTTTATCCTTCCAGTTAAGCAACCTCAAAAATTGACCGATTAATCATCTAATACCTTGAATGTTTTCAGGGCTAAAAGGGGCAGAATTTATTATCATTAGCAAAGGCTGTGTGGCGGGTTCACTTGCAACTTCGTTGCTGCGTTCACCTTTATTTTTTAGATATTTATTTAAAAATATCTGCCCACAAATTTCGAGGAAGAACCCCAAATTATTGTATTTTTGAAATATTTTCCCATAATATTCAAAACTTTATAAACTGCTATCAAAAGCTTTTTAAGTGTCAGTTAATTTCTTTACCATTTTCTACTGTAGATTATATGAACTTTTGAAAATTTTTACTCTATTTAAAGTTAATAAAGTTATTTTCAAGGTTTATATTAACTGTATAGATTTTTTAGAAAAAATTTTTATGTTTATTAACACTGTAAGCAGTAAAAAAACAATACCACCAGTATTAAAGGCCAATAGCGCAAATAAGCCAGAGAAACAAATAACTTTTTCTGGTCATTTTGAACTGCCATTTTATTCAAAAAAGATTAATGCTCTAAATTTCAATAAAATAATGCTTACAGATTTTTTTTCTAGGAAAAGTTTATCTGCTATTGAAGACAGAAAAGCAAAATACCCAAAAGACCATGAGTATAGAACAGAACTTGCAAAACATGTAGGCTGCCCGCCTGAAGCCTTGATGTCTGTTGTAGGTAAAGAGGAACTTTTAGATATACTTTCAAAACTGACACCAGAAAATTTTGCTGTTGGTAAAAACAATAAAAATATTAAAAATGGCACTTTTAAGGCTAACATGCATATTCATACCCTGGATTCTGATGGAAGCATGAAAGTTGAAGATTTATTGAATCAAGCTGTTAAATATGCAAATTCAATGCCAAAACCACCTTTTATATTTTCAATTACCAATCACGATATATTAAATGATACAAGAAATGCTATTGAAATTATTGCAAAAACACCTGAAAAATATAAAAATATCCTTTTTATACCCGGTATAGAGATGACAGCAAAATACATGAACCCTGAATTATTTGATAAACCAATACAAATAGAGATGTTAGGGTATTGTATTAATCCGTATGATAAAAAAATAAATGATTTTCTTGAAAATACAAGGCAGAATAATTTTAAATATGCAGATTTTTTAATTAAAGAAGCTAAAAAAATAGGCCTTGAAACTAATTTAGATGAACTGA
This sequence comes from Cyanobacteriota bacterium, assembly GCA_040752795.1. Classification (GTDB taxonomy): domain Bacteria; phylum Cyanobacteriota; class Vampirovibrionia; order JBFMGH01; family JBFMGH01; genus JBFMGH01. The sequence goes on along the minus strand of JBFMGH010000377.1, from coordinate 4,222 downwards.
AATCATATTATAAACTTTTAGAAATAGGAGCCAGCCCAGCTTTTATTTATTTAACAAAAGAATTTATGTTAGAAAAAGCTTTTAAGAAAAACATAGACCCTAAATTAGTATTAAATATATTTGAAGAACATGAGAAAAAATATGGCACAATATTTGTTTCACCTGCCACACCAGATATAGAAACACTATTATCTACTTTTGATAAATCTTTATTATCTCTGGCTCACCCTGGAAGAATACATTTGAACGGTATAAAAAAAGGTGTGTCTGGAAAGATTGGCATGAACTCTTTGTTTGACAGACTCGTAGCTCACGGTGGCATCGCTGCTGAAATTAACTATCAATACCCCGATAGTTATTATAATGATGAATCTAATGCCTGGCTAAAACATATAAGAGAATATGCTGAAAGCCTGAATATTGTTAATACCGGTGGCATTGATAACCACGGTTCCACCATTTTTAAGAATCATTAGTGAAAATATTAAATTTAACATCATTTAGCCAAAATACAGGCATAAAAATTAATCCTAAAACCTGCTTCAATATTCACTCAACAAAATGAATACTAAATTCCTCGTATTACAGCTATAACAATCATTTCGTAACGAGTTTGTTTTTAATTGTAAATTTTACACTCTTTCTACATGTGAAGTAGACAATATTAAGTTATACTGATCGCAAATACAAACTACAACTTATTGTCGGAGCTACATTATGCTTACGGGATTAAATTTAACTATCTCTAACCCGAATTCTAATAACAGAATTTCATTATATAAGTGTCAATTAAAGCCCTGTATTAAAAATCAGGGCTTTTTTCTTTCTAATAATAATTCTGTAGCTTCCTGCAACCACGGTGATATATTATTTACTTCAGGTTCTAAACACAAATCAAACATTCCCGTTTTGGATGGCTTATGGGAATTCGTTAAAGAGGTTGCTCATGAACCTGCAGACTGGGAAGATTTCTAATCAACAACTATCTTAGTGACAAACTCTACATTATTACTTAAGTCAGGAGCTTTTTGAAAAAGCTCTTTTTTTATTCTAACGGCTTTTTTATTAAGCAATAAACTTAACCTAGATTCATGTGTATAAAATATAAATAAGATTTAATTGCATTTCTATTCATTAAATTACATAGCCTCAAAATCAGGAAGAACCAAAAAATTACATTGAAATTCTTATCATTTTTTATCAATAATAATTACATTGAATATACCAATCTACAAAAAGAAACATATTAGTTTAAGATAAATGAAAAATAGATTATCAATATTACTTGTAGAAGATGACCCAAACATAAGTACACTGTTAATAGAGTTATTAACTGAGAATAATTATGATATAACTCTTGCAGAAGATGGAAGAACAGCCCTTGATGTTATAGAAGCCAATCACTATGACCTGATTATACTTGATGAAATGTTGCCACATATAGCTGGCAGTGAAATATTATTAAGAATCAGGGCTAATCATAAAATATGCCAGACTCCGGTAATAATGATGACTTCACTAAAAGATTATGACTATCAGGTCAGTGTATTAAGATACGGTGCAGATGATTATATTCAAAAACCATTTCGATATAATATTTTACTGGCAAGAATAGAAACCATCTTAAGAAGAAGCTTGTCATCAGGTTTTTCACATATAGAAATACCTGATGGCATTGAAATAAAAACAATTACCCCAAAGGAAAAAGAAGTATTAGCTCTTGTTGTAAAAGGATACAACAATCCCAAAATAGCCAAAGAGCTCATAATTAGCGAATATACTGTTTCAAACCATATTAAAAACATTTTATCCAAATTAAAATCAGAAAGTAGAACTCAGGCAGCAATTATTGCTATTAAATTAAACGTTTTATAATTCAGATATGACAGGGAAAATTAAATATAACATAATAATATCAATAATAGTTTTTGTAATTACTGTGATAATAGTAAATACAAATTTATTTAAATCGATTGATTATGGATTTTATGACCAGTTTATAATTTTAAATAAATCTGATATAGCTGAAAATAACATAGTAATAGTTAAAATAGACAATAAATCATTATTAAAGCTGGGTAAGTGGCCCTGGAAAAGAGATGTCTATTGTAAATTTTTAGATATTTTATTTAAAGATAAAGCAAAAATTGCAGGTTTTTACATAGATTTTTCTTTATCAGCTGACCCTGTAAGTGATAAATATTTAATCAATAGTTTGAAAAAGTATTCTACAACTATTATTAGTCCTTTTGTTTATGAAAAAGAATCATCAGATAACAGGTTATGGAAAGAATTAAGTAAAAGTGTAACATTTGGCCATGATCGTTTTATAACCTCGCAAGATAGCGTTGTAAGAAACAATGCTCTTGTCTTGAACAAGATACCTTCATTTGCTATGGCTGTTTTAAATATTTATGACAACAGTAAATTCAAGTATTTTAAACATTCTAACAGCCTGAAGATACGATCTAAAACCATAAAACAAATTAATAACAGGAAATTACTTATCAATTTTAAACATTCGTGGAATCAGTTTGTCAGTTATTCATTTATAGATGTCATAAATAAAAAAATTACACCTGATGCATTTAAAAATAAGATTGTACTTATTGGAGTGACAAAAGATCAGCTGACAGAATTTTATACAACACCTCTATCAAAAAAGTTTTCATATTCTGGTAATGTTGCGCCTGTTTATATTCAGGCTCAAATTATTGATTCTTTGCTAAATTTTGATATTATAAATAATTTTGAAATGCAGTATAGTTTATTAATTCTCTTTATATTAATTCCCTGCATAGTATGCTTAATTAAAACTACTGACATAATTAAACAATTAATTATTCTTAGTGTTATTTTTCCTATTATATGGGTCTTAATATCTTTTGCGAGTTTAAAATATTTCAATTTATGGGTCTCTCCAACAGCTTATATAATTTCAAGTATATTGATATTTATATTATTAGCTACTGGCCAGATATTTAAAATATCAGCTTTACTGGATAAATATATTTTTGAATTGTCTAAAAAATCTGACAGTAATGAGGTGTTAAAAATGCACCCCGATATCGATAACAAATTTGAAAGACTTAAAGAAATCACAGATATTATCAACAAAGACAGGACAATATTTGATACTGTTTTATCATCCGCAAACAACATTATAATTCTATTTAATCAGAATGGTAAAATAATTTATTCTAATTGTGAAAATAAAGATTTTAATATTAATGATTACTCAGGGCTTTTAAGCTTTGAAGAAATCATTAAAGAGATAACAAATAATTCTTTTTACCGTAAAGACATCCGTTTTAAAAATAAACATTTTGAATTCAAAGCAAATAAAGCGGGTGAAGAATATTTTACAGGTGTTTTTAATGATATAACAGAAATAGTTAAATCAAACGAATTGAAAGCCACTATATTGAGAATGTTATCTCATGAGATCAAAGCACCAATATCAACAATATTACTATCTTCAGACTACCTGTTAAACCATATTCAAAACACTAAATATGAAAAACACATAGATAAAATTCTTAATCAGGCTGAATTAATTAAAGAGCTAATAGACAGGTTTTTAGAATTAAATAAGTTAGAAGTAGTTGATTTAAACCTGATAAAAGAATCCTCTGACATTGAAAAAGTATTAAAAACTGCTATTGAAGATTTCTCAATAATAGCTGCAAATAAAAATATTAATATTATTTATAAAGGGCCTTCCGAACCTTTAATAATAAGCTGTGACAAGAATTATCTTGACATAGCATTTAAAAATATCCTTGATAACGCTATTAAATATTCACCTGAAAAAACTACGGTAACAATTTCTTTAGAATCTATTAATTCAACCTGTAAAATTAAATTTAAAGATGAAGGTTATGGAATAAGCAAGGAAGATAAAGATAAACTATTTGATAAATTTTACCGTATAAAAAATATACACACGAAAGGTATAAGTGGAACAGGACTGGGGTTATCTTTTGTCAAAAGAATAATAGAAATGCATAACGGATTCATTTCTATTGAAAGCACTATTGATAAAGGTTCTACAGTTATAATTGCACTTCCCTATGAGCAATAGCTAATAAAAAGGCGGGTTAAATTTATATTATCCTGATTAATTCATGAATTTGTTTCATTTAGCCCGGATTATTCACAAAGTTTCGGAAATAGATCTTTGCCGAGGGCTCAAAAGGCCCGCCCTGCGGGCCTTTTGAGC